>DHJO01000118.1:43493-48579 GCA_002404375.1 Gemmatimonadales bacterium UBA4718
CCGGAGGCGCGCCGTGATTACGGTAACGTTGTCGGGCGCCCCAGTGTGCATCGCCTCCTCTATCAGCGCCTCGCAGATCTCTTCCGGCTTTCCCGCGCCACGCGTGATGCGCGCGATGTCTTCGGAGGAGACTTGATTCGAGAGTCCGTCGCTGCAGAGAACCAGGAAATCCTCGTTCTCCAGCTTGCACCTGTATAGGTCGGTAACGACCTTTTCCTCCGGTCCCAGCGCCTGGAGGATGATGTTGCGGTGCTCGCTCTGCGCGGCTTCCTTCTGCGTCATGCGGCCGGCGTCGATCAGACGCTGCACGAAAGACTGATCCTTGGTTATCTGCTTTGCCGTGCCCTTCCGCACCAGGTACGCTCTGCTGTCGCCCACCTGAGCGATGAACGCTTCGCCGTCGAGCACGAGAGCGAGGGTAGTCGTAGTGCCCATTCCGTGATGCTCGGGGGATGAATTCGCCTTTTGGAAGATCGCCTTGTTGGCGACCTCGATGCCCCGCCTGAGCGCTGCCTCTATCGACTCGACCGTCCGCTTCGGCACTTTGTGCCACCATCGGTGCATCTCGCTCAGGATGGTCTCGGTCGCGATCGAGCTCGCGAGCGCGCCGGATGCCGCGCCACCCACGCCATCGGCAACGATGAGAATGAACGGAGCGGTGTGGACTGAAACGGTCGTTGGCGCGCTCATCGTCGCGATGTCGCCCGTTTCCAGATTTGCAATCATAAAGGAGTCCTGATTGTCGTGCCTGATCAGCCCGACATTCGAACTCCCGAAAATCTCTGCAAGCAATTGTGGCTCGAAAAGAGCGTGTTTTATAATCACGGGAGCCGGTCGCGCTCCCGGGCTTCAAAGATAGAAGCAAATCGTGAAAGGCACTACCCATGCGTACGGGAGGGATGCGTATTCGATAGACTGGTCCCGTAATCAACGTGCAACCTACATTCTGAACATGAAAGCTTCGGTTATCAGGGTTTCTGCCTGTTGCCTTGTGTTTGTGGGCGCGTCCTGCGCCACCGCTCCGGGACGACCCGCTCCGCCTCCTGCACCTGTTCCGCCTCTCGTGCCCGCGCCGCTGCCGCCCGCGCCCCCAAAGCTTCCGCCGGTGCCCGCAGTGCGCGGCCCAATCCAGATCAGCGTCGTGTACCCGAAGCCGGAGCAGCTACTCACAGTCCGAGATTCGAATTTTATTTTCGGTAGTGTCGGTACCGGAGATGCCGCACTTCGCATCAATGGAGTGCCCGTTCCCGTCTGGCCGAATGGCGCATTCATGGGATGGCTGGCTGTGCCTCCAGAAAGCGCGCCGCGCTACGAGCTGATTGCGGGCAATGCGACAGGAGTCGCTCGACTCACGTTGCCGATCAAGGTCCCACCGATTCCCGACACCACCAAACACAACAATCTCGTCGGTGATACTCTGAAGGTCCTTGTCTCGCCGGACACGCTTACGCCAATTCCGGGGAACACCTATGTCGCGTTGGGCGCACCTGGTTCGACTGTCGACGATACCGACCGCGTCACGATCGCGCGCCCAGCGCCCGGAAACGGTCAGGAGTACAAATGGTTCCTCTTCCCGGGCACTGTCGTAAAGGTCACAGGCTCGCAGAAGGCAAGCGGCGATGAATTCGTGCGCATTGAGCTCGATTCCGGACAGATTGCGTGGGTATTGAGAAGCGAGCTTCAGGCGCAGTACATCTCTTCCGACTCGGCTCACAGGATCGTCGGTGACACAGCCACACCCGTTCGGCGTGTGGGCGACGTCCGCATACGTCCCGGGTCCGATTGGATTGATATCGTGATCCCGATGACTGGGCCCCCACCGCCGTACCTCGTCGAGGAAACCGATCGCTCCCTCTCACTTCTTCTTTACGGAGTCAGTGGGGCACCAGTTGTCTCGATGATGCCGCAGCCGGCGGACCCATATCTCAACAGCGTCAGCACTCCCACACCGGAGCCGACGAGGGTGCGTTACTCGATCAGTCTGAACCGCCCGCCGTATGGTTATCTCGCGCTTTGGCAGAAAGACACGCTGACGTTCAGAGTGCGTCGACCGCCGAGAATCGCTGATCGGACCAATCCACTTCGCGGCCTTACCATCACCGTCGATCCAGGGCATCCTCCTGCGGGCGCGACCGGTCCCACCAATCTCTACGAGGGCGATGCCGTGCTGCAGGTAGGCTTGAAATTGCGTGATCTGCTCACTCAAGCCGGAGCCAACGTGGTGATGACGCGCACCACTCTGGATCCCGTCGAGCTCGGGCTGCGTCCGATAATTGGCCGGCGTGCAAATTCTCACGCATTCGTTTCCATCCACCTTGACGCCGCACCCGACGGTCAGAACCCATTCATCAGCAACGGCTCGTGGACTCTCTATTTCTGGCCTCATTCGATTCCACTCGCTCAATTTGCACAGACAGGTCTTCTCGCCGAGATGGGCCTTCGCGACAAAGGCATCGCTTTTCAGAACATCGCCGTCGCGCGCGGAACATGGATGCCGTCGATTCTGACAGAAGGCGCATTCGTCATCATGCCGGACCAGGAAGCGGCGCTCCGAACTCCTGCCTACCAGGAGGCGTACGCCACCGCGATTTTTCGCGGGCTTCAGAGCTACTTCACCTCGCTGGCCCAGACTCCGTGAGGGGAATTGCGCTCGCCGCCGCGCTCCTCCTTTGCGCGGCGCGGGCAACTAGCGCCCAGCTTCCTCCCAACGAAGACTGGCGCACGCTCCACACTCGCCATTTTCGGGTTCACTTCACGCCACCGCTCGAGGACGAGGCCCGCAGGGCCGCGGTGAACGCGGAGAGAGCCTATGCAGAGCTGTCAACCGAATTGGTCCCTCCTCGAGGCACGATCGAGCTGGTGGTGTCGGACAATGTCGACTACGTGAATGGATACGCGACGCCGTTTCCATCGAATCGGATTGTGCTTTTTGCGCATCCGCCTACTGATGCGTCGGGCCTGCGCAACTACGTCGACTGGAATGCGCTCGTCGTAACTCACGAGCTCACTCACATCTTTCATCTTGACCGGTCCCGCGGTTTCTGGCGCGGGGCTCAGGCGATCTTCGGAAGGAACCCGCTGCTATTTCCGAATTTGTACGAGCCGAGCTGGGTGCTGGAGGGGCTGGCGGTCTACTACGAGTCCAGATTGACCGGAGTCGGCCGGCTGGAGAGCTCCGAACATTCGATGATCGCGCGCGCGGCCGCGCTTGCCGATCGGATTCCCACGCTGCAGGAGCTATCGCCAGGCACGTCGCGCTTTCCCGGGGGAGAGGTCGTGTACGTGTACGGGTCGCTCCTGTTCGACTACCTCTCGCGCACGCGCGGTCCGGCAAGCATCAGAGATTTCGTCGAGCGCGGTGCGAAAACCCTCTTTCCGTTTTTCCTGACCGCGACTTCGCGTGGCGCATTCGGCGAATCGTTTCAGACGGCGTGGCAGCACTGGCGCGACTCCCTGGTTCGGGAGATGAAAACTCCGTATCAGGTTATGCCCGCGTGGCAGCAGGTGACTCCCGGTGGGCGCATCGCGCTTTTTCCGAGGTGGCTCGGCGATACCGCGCTTCTGTACGCCGGTGACAAGGGTCGAGAGATGCCGGCGGCGTACGAGGTTTCACTGAATGGACGAGAAAAAAACCTCGGTCGCCGAAATGGGGTCAGTCCGAACGTCCGGCTTGCGGACGGAAGCATTTTGTTCTCGCAGCCCGACTATCTCGATCCGTATCACGTGCGCCAGGATCTCTACCTGCAGCGTGGCGATGAGCAGATCAGGCTGACGCGCGGAGCAAGGCTCTCTTCTGTGGATGTCAGGGCAGATGGTGAGGTGGTGGCGGTGCAGGATGTTCCAGCGACGACGAGGCTGGTGCGGATTTCTTCGCACGGCGGAAACATCACTCCCATCACCTCGACGTCCATTGACGCGCAATGGATCGATCCGCGCTGGTCCCCGCAGGGATCGCGAATCGTTGCGGTGGAGCAAGCACGTGGCATCTCACAAATCGTGGTGCTCGACGAGAATGGCGGACAGTTGATGTCGTTCGGCGCGTCGCGTTCGATAAACTCCCAACCAAGCTGGTCGCCTGACGGAGCGCGCATCTATTTCTCCTCGGAGCGTAATGGGATGCCCCAGGTTTACGTCGCCGACTTAACCTCCACACCAATTCGACTCGCGCGTCTCACGGACGCGGCGACCGGAGTCTTTTCGCCGGAAGTGTCGCCCGATAATACGAAGATCGCGACAGTTCTTTTTCTCGCCGACGGTGATCACATCGGCATCGCGCCGACTCCCCAGCCGGTGAGCTACTCTGATATCGACAGCTCTCAAGCCGGTTCTCGGGCGGGATGCGCGAATTGCGTGTCGATAGTGGCGGGGCTTCCGCCTCTCGGCGCCGCGGACACGTCGAGAGCGACGCGGTACTCGCCGTGGTTGTCGCTTCTGCCTCGGTACTGGCTTCCTGTCTTCGGTAGCACGACGACCGATGGAAGCTTCTTCGGCGCGGCCACGAGCGGGTACGATGTGATCGGCCGGCATGACTACGAGATCGAGGTACTTCGCAACACTCGCTTTCATGAGAATTCGGCGTGGCTCTTTTACCGCTACGCCGGACTTGGCCTGCCGCTTCTCGATCTGCTCGCGGCGCAGGACTTTTCTCACGACATCCTCTACAGCGGAACGCCCGGAAATTTTACCAATGTCGGAGATTTCATCGAGCGCGATCGCATTGTTTCTCTCCAGGCGACATTCGTCCGCCCGCGCTTCCGCACGTATTCAATCGCTTCCATAGGGGGCGAGATCGAGAACTTCTCATACTCGACCGCACCCGATACCCTGCTGCGGCAACTCTCCTCGTTCTACACCACATCACCGAGCTTTCCGGCGATCGTCGCCTCGGTGGGTTGGTCGAACGCGCAACGACCTGAGCTCAGCATCTCGGCAGAGGATGGCATCAGCGCCAGCCTGCAAGGACGGCAGCGCTGGCAGAGCGGCACGTCGGGAAGCTCCACGCGCAGCGTGGTCGGCGTGAGCACGCTGTACAAGTCGCTGGACCTTCCGGGTTTCGCGCACCACGTTCTGGCGCTTCGGGGCGCGG
>DHJO01000118.1:48630-50334 GCA_002404375.1 Gemmatimonadales bacterium UBA4718
GAGGAACGGCGCACGTTCGGCGTGCGCGGATATCCGGCCGGCGCGGAAGGCGGAATTCGCGCGTACTCAGCCGCGTTGGAATATCGGGCGCCTCTCGGAGCGCCGTCGCGCGGATTCCGATTCATTCCGGTTTTCATCGACAAGACATCGCTCACACTCTTTGGAGAAGCGGGGCGCGCATTCTGTCCCGCGAGCGCTTCCGCTTCGGGAACTGGAATTTGCCGAGCGTCGGATGCGTCAAATCCCGTGATGACTTCCGCGGGCGCCGAGCTCAATCTCGACACCGGGCTTCAGCTCGACATCGCGACGAGAATCCGGCTGGGAGTTGCTTTCCCTCTCGCGAATCGCGCGCTGCTTCGAGCTCCAACGGCTCAACTCTATGGGACGTTTGGAGCGTCTTTCTGATGCTGTTGGAGCAACGTGTATCTGGGCAATACCGCCGTACATTCCTGGCGCTTGCCGTGATGAGCGAACGCCGTCGGTAGCGGGTTACCGCAGTGCTCTGGCGGCGGAAAAACCCGGCGGCGGCGATCTAACCTGATGCCTCTGGTGTGCTTACATAGAGCCGGTTATTAGGCGGAGAATGCCGGATCCGGCGCGACCCGTGCGAATGATGAAGATGGTATCCCAATCGACGCTCAGGTGGATAATCGGGGACCGGATATCTATTCGTGATGTGGATTGCGTAAGTCGTTGTCAGAACACAACATAACTCCAGACTGGCGCGGACTCACGAATAGGGGTAGTATCCGTCCCCGCATCGAAATTATCCGATGCCCAAGCGTGCAGTCCTGATTCCATCGTCTAGTTCTTGACAACCCTTTCTTCCTGCGGAGAGTTGTATCTAATGCCCATACCAGCCGTGCCGCCACAGGGCGACGCCCAGCTCAATGACAATGCGCGGACCGTGATCGGGAAGCGATACCTGATCAAGGACGCTACGGGCACGCCTGTGGAGCAGCCGGAAGACATGTTCTGGCGCGTGGCCGGTACCGTCGCTGAAGCCGATCGTCGCTATGGATCAACCGACAGCGAAGTCACGGACATCGCGAGCGATTTCTATCGCCTGATGGTCGAGCGCCGCTTCGAGCCCAACTCGCCGACGCTGATGAACGCGGGCCGGCCCCTTGGTCAGCTCTCCGCCTGCTTCGTTCTTCCAGTAGAAGACGCCCTTTCCAACGGACGCGACGGTATCTACGACACACTGCGGTCGATGGCGCTGATCCATCAATCCGGTGGTGGCACCGGCTTCGGCTTTTCCAAGCTGCGCGGCAAAGGCTCGATGGTCCGTTCGACAACCGGCGTCGCATCCGGGCCGGTGTCGTTCATGAAGCTCTATGATGCATCGACTGACGCGGTGAAGCAGGGCGGAACACGCCGCGGCGCCAACATGGGCATTCTACGCGTCGATCATCCCGACATTCTCGACTTCATCACCTGCAAGGAAGACCTGTCGCAGATAACGAACTTCAATATCTCCGTCGCGGTCACCGACAGGTTCATGGACGCGGTCAAGGCGGGCACGAGCTATGATCTCGTGGATCCCTCGAGCGGCAAGGTGACGAGCCAGCTCGACGCGCGCAGCGTTTGGGGCAAGATGATCGACGGCGCGTGGCGCACCGGTGAGCCGGGGTGCTTCTTCATCGACGAAGCAAATCGCCACAATCCGGTCCCGCACGTCGGTCAGTACGAGGCCACGAATCC
>DHJO01000118.1:50472-50658 GCA_002404375.1 Gemmatimonadales bacterium UBA4718
TTCTATGTGAAAGACGCTCAGTTGGATTGGAACGCGCTCAAGCGCGACATCCATCTCTCGGTCCGCTTCCTCGACAACATCATCGACGTCAACAAGTATCCGCTGCCCGAGATCGACGCGCTTTCGAAGAGAATCCGCCGCATCGGTTTCGGCATCATGGGATTCGCCGACGCGCTCGTGCTCGCG
>DHJO01000117.1:0-3047 GCA_002404375.1 Gemmatimonadales bacterium UBA4718
GTGTTCAACATCCTGCTCCAGATTCTCGACGATGGACGACTCACCGATTCGCAGGGACGCACCGTCGATTTCCGGAACACCGTTATTATCATGACGTCGAACATCGGCAGCACTTACATCCTCGAGCACACCGGAGACGACCGGGCCGTAGTCGAGGCCCAGGTAACCAACGCGCTCAGGCAGCACTTCCGCCCCGAGTTCCTCAACCGCGTCGACGACATCATCATCTTCCGCCCACTCGGCAAAGCGGAGATCGAGCACATCATCAATCTGCAGCTCAAGAAGCTGGAGCGGCTGCTCGCGGACAGGAAGCTGACCCTCGAGCTGACGCCGGAAGCGCGCGAGGTGCTGGCTACCGAAGGCTACGACCCCGCGTTCGGTGCGCGTCCGCTCAAGCGGGCAATCCAGCGGCTATTGCAGAATCCCCTCGCGCTTGCAGTGCTCGAGGGTAGGTTCAGCGAGGGAGATCATATCATCGTCGAGCGTGATCCCAAGGGCGAGCTGACGTTCAAAAAAACGAAAGAGCCAGCGCTTGCCGGCAGATAGCAAGACGGCAAAAGAGCAACTCGGTGTTGCCGCGTCGCCCCTCGCGATTGACGAGCAGTACATACGGAACGCACTTGACCTCGCCCGCGAAGCGGTAAAACGAAACGAGGTACCGATCGGAGCGGTTGTCGTGCGCGATGGCTCCATCCTCGCCGCCGCGACCAACCGGACGATTCGTGATCAGGATCCTACGGCGCACGCGGAGCTTCTCGCCATCCGCGAAGCATCGTCCAAGCTCGATAGCTGGCGACTCGACGACTGCACTCTCTACGTCACGCTGGAGCCGTGCGCGATGTGCGCTGGCGCCATAGTCCTCTCCCGGATGAAGCGCGTCGTGTTCGGGGCGTGGGATGAGAAGGCAGGGATGGCCGGCTCGATCGGGGATTTATTGCGGCATCCGAAGCTGAATCATCGGCCCGAGGTTCGCGCCGGGGTGTTGGCGGAAGAGTGTTCACGCCTTCTCGAGGAATTCTTTCGAAGGCAGCGCGCGGTCGGTTGAAGAAGGGGCTTTTGCCCGATAACTTGCGAGGCTGTTGGACAGGTGGCCGAGTGGTTGAAGGCACCGGTCTCGAAAACCGGCATACCGGTGAACCCGGTATCGAGAGTTCGAATCTCTCCCTGTCCGTAGGTTTGCTTCGCGCCCGCTCTTGCGCGTTAGCAGTTCTTCGCGGCGCAAAACGATGTTGGGACGGGTGGCCGAGTGGTTTAAGGCGCACGCCTGGAAAGTGTGTGTACGTTAATAGCGTACCGTGGGTTCGAATCCCACCCCGTCCGTGGAGAAGTTCTTATCCCGCTTTCACTTAGCGCGGTGACGCGGGAGTGTCGTTTCAAGCCGGTTAGCCATTGGTGTCGGTTGTGCTGTTGGTTGCTCTGAAAGGGCTAGCTGGCTGCGGGTCCATCGGGAAGGGAAGTTCACGCTTAAACAGGTTTGCCATTGGTGACCCTTTCGTCGCTCTTCACGTCACCATATCGTTAACACGATGCGGCGCTCCTCGCGTTTAGCGGGTCTCTTTACGAGCCTATTCCTCGCGGCCTTCGTTCTGGTCACGAGTGGTTTCGCGTGCATCGCGCCGGAGAGGTCTCAGGACATGACGGCGATGGGCATGACTCCGGCACACGCAGGTGGGCAGGCCCAAAGTGCCTCACCGGTTCAGAACGCCCCCGCCGCTCCTTGCAAGTTCCCTTGGGCGCCTGATGGGTGTCAGTCGATGGTACCATGCGCTTCGGCCGCGCTCGCTTCATCTGCCGCTGCTATCAATCGTGGCAGGCCTCTTCCACAACGCGTCGCTTCCGTCGCAGCGGTAGCGCCACTTTCTGTAACAACGCCGCCCGAGCTCCCGCCTCCTCGGGCGTAGTCCACCACACAGCCCAGAAGTTGTAGTCCGGCCCATCCAAATCGGATGTGTCGCAGGATTCGCGCGCTTCGATCGAAGCGCTGCGCTGTCTCGTGGACTCTTTCACAATCGGATTATGCTTTACCACAACCGGACACGGCCCGAATCGCATCGGCGCATCCTCCCTGCGCTTGTCTCTTTCGCGGTCATCATGATACTGGCGTCTCAAGCGCGCGCGCAGGCTGCGAATTCGCTTGAGGCTCTTGTTGCCCACGCAGACTCTGCGAACCCCACGCTCCAAGCGGCCCGGGATCGAGTGACCGCCGCCGTTGCGCGGGTGCGGCCAGCAGGGGTTTGGGCCGACCCGGTGCTCATGGCGGGTATTCTGAATCTGCCGCTTGTCAGGGAGAACGCGGCGAGCGCCGGCGGACACGGCAGCGCGGTTCCGACTGTTCCTGGCGACCCCATGACTATGAAAATGATTGGCGTCAGTCAGACGATCCCATATCCAGGGAAGCTCTTCCTGCGACGCCAAGCTGCCGAGCGGGAAGTGGACGCGGCAACAGCCAACCTGGATGCGTCACGTCTCGCCATCACTCGAGACGTCCGCACCGCATTCTTCGAGCTTGCATACATTGACCGTGCGCTCGCAATCGTCGAGCGAAATCGATCAGTTCTCGCCGACGTGATCCAGGTCACAGAAGCTCACTATGCCTCCGGCACTGGTGGCCAGCAGGATGTCCTCAAGGCACGAGTAGAAGCAGCTCGACTCGGTGAGACCGCGAGCGCATTACTGGAAGAGCGGCGTGCGACATCGGCCGAGCTCAATGCGACGCTGAATCGAGATGATACGACGTCGATTCCGTCCACCTTAATTCCCGCGCGAATCGTACGAGCGGCAATTCCCACCGATCCAAGTAGCGTTCACTTCGCCGCACAGACGTTGGGCTCGCGTACAGTCGATTCCCCGTTTCCGCCGCTCGCCGAGCTACAGGAACTCGCTGTTCGTCAAAACCCAACGCTAAGAGAGAATGAAGCAAACATCACGGCGCAAGCCTCACGCGTGGAGCTGGCTCGGAAAGGGTCCAGACCAGATTTCGACGTTTCGCTCCAATACGGTCAGCGGAATCAGCGACCCGATATGATCACCGCCGAGGTTTCGATTCC
>DHJO01000117.1:3077-5054 GCA_002404375.1 Gemmatimonadales bacterium UBA4718
GACCGTCGCGCAAAGATCAATTCGGTCCGAGCGCAGGTGGCGAGACTTGTAAGCCAGCTGGAACGGGGCCGCACTCAGCTGGCAATCTATGCGAAGGCGATCCTTCCCCAAGGTGGCGCAGCGGCCACAGCCGCGCTCGCAAGCTACCAGTCTGGAAAGACCGACCTTCTCACTGTCCTCGATAATCAGAGCACTCTTTTCACCTACGAGACGGAGTATTATCGGTCGCTAGCCGACTTCGCGAAGAATCTGGCAGAGCTCGAACAAGTTGTTGGCTCGGAGATCCTCCGATGACGCGAGCTCAGAGAGTAAGCGTCTGGTCAGCCGGCGTCGTAGCTCTTGTCCTGCTGATTTCGATTTTGACGTACAAGGCTTCACGCCAACAAAACCGGACGTCGAAGGATTCCTCGAATTCCTCCACAAATGGCAGCGAGATGAGCGGGGTGCCCGGCATGAGCTCGAGCGCGACCGGGCCCGTCGTGCTGACGCCGAAACAAATCCAACAACTCGGCGTGACCTTCGGCGACGTCAACGTACGGCCGCTTTCCAACGAGGTGAGGACAGTTGGAACGGTCGTCGTCAACGAGACACGTCTGGCGAAGGTCACCCCGAAGTTCAGCGGGTACGTCGAGAAACTGTACGTGAACTTCGTCGGTCAGCCCGTGAGGCGAGGTGAACCGCTGGCCGCGATTTTCTCCCCCGATCTTGTTGCTGCCGAGCAAGAGCTGCTCGTTTCTGCGCGACTGTCGCGCACTATTGGCGCAAGCAGTGTCCCCGGCGTGCCCGGCAACAACACGGATCTGCTCGCTGCCGCAAAAGAGCGACTTCGCTTGTGGGATGTGTCGGACGCCCAGATAAACGAAGTACTGACGACGGGCCGCGCGATGCGGACGGTGGCGCTCACTGCGCCAGCATCTGGATTCGTTATCGACAAGAAAGTGGTGCAAGGACAATCGATCCACGCCGGAGACGAGCTTTACACAATCGCCGACCTGTCCGATGTGTGGGTCGAAGCGCAGCTGCGGGAGGACAACGCTGGACGTGTAGCGATCGGCGCGACTGCAACGCTCCAGTTCACGAGCTACCCGGGACGGGCATTCACTGGCCGAGTCACTTACATCGATCCGATGCTGGGGGAGCAAGCGAGAACACTGAAAGCGCGAATCACAGTCCTGAATTCGGATAGCCGTATCAAGCCGGGGATGTACGCGACGGTAATTCTCAACAGCTCGACGCAGTCTGCGCTTACGGTGCCACGGTCTGCCGTCGTCCAGACAGGTGAGCGCGCCTTGGTCTTCGTCGATCTAGGGAACGGCAGGCTCAACGCTCAAACAGTCCGGCTCGGGAGAACCGGTGGCGATTACGTGGAGGTTCTGAGCGGACTGGCTTCGGGCCAGCGGGTGGTTACATCCGCCCAATTCCTTATCGACTCCGAGTCCAACCTTGCTGAAGTCATGAAGAGCATGATCGGTATGCGGGGACAAGGAGACACAATGTCAGGAATGACGCCCACGCCCAGCAGCGCGGTCGACGCAAAAGGCGCCGACATGCGAGGAATGCCAGGAATGTCCCTTCCCGCGAAGAAGTAGCCGCCAATGCTAAATCGAATCATCAACTGGTCGATCTCTCACACACGAGCGGTTCTGCTGGCCACGATCGGACTATCGATCGCTGGGCTGTGGGCCATGCTCAGCACTCCCGTCGACGCAATTCCCGACTTGTCTGACGCCCAGGTAATCGTCATGACCGAGTGGCCAGGCCAGGCGCCGCAGCTCGTCGAGGACCAGATTACCTACCCCCTGGAGACAGAGCTGCTCAAGGTTCCGCACATAAAGTTCGTGCGCGGAATGAGCTTGTTCGGTTTGTCGGCAGTGTACGTTGTGTTCGAGGACGGGACCGATCTGTATTGGGCGCGGAGCCGAGTGCTCGAGTACATGAATGGTGTGCGCGACAAGCTTCCGAATGGCGCGCAGCCGA
>DHJO01000116.1:0-870 GCA_002404375.1 Gemmatimonadales bacterium UBA4718
GGCACGCTCGAAGAAGTCTACGAGCCATTCCTCGTGCAGAACGGATTTTTGCAGCGCACCCCGCGCGGCCGCGTCGCAACCGCCCAGGCGTACCGTCACTTCGGCTTCAATCCTCCAGCACCCACCAATGGTGGAGTGCAACAGCCGACGCTGTTCTAGAATGCTGCCGCTGGATTAGCGGCAGATGTATTCGACCTGTCTCTTCTGCAAAACCGACCTCGGTGCAAACGAGGCGATCGAGCATTTCCCCGTTGGTCGGCGACTCGCGTTCGATGCTGCAAAGGGAAGGCTGTGGGTAGTCTGCCGGAAATGCGAGCGATGGAACCTCACTCCGATCGAGGAGCGGTGGGAAGCAATCGAGGAGTGTGAGCGCTCGTATCGCGGGACCAAATTGCGCGTCTCCACCGACCAGATCGGCCTGGCGCGTCTGAGCGAAGGTCTCGAGCTCGTTCGTATTGGCCAGCCGTTGCGCCCGGAATTCGCGGCGTGGCGTTACGGAGATCAGTTCGGAAGGCGCAGGCGCCGTGCAATCATCCAGTGGAGCGCTGCCGCGGCGGGCGCCGCCACGTTGCCGTTCCTCGGTCCAGTCCTGAGTGCCTCCCTTACGGGAGCCATGTTCTACTCGGTTCAGACCGTGAACATCAGCGTGTCGATGTACCGGCAACGAAAGATTGTCGCGCGGTTGCCGGCTCCGGAGGGGAATCTCCTTCAGGTGAGAGGAGGACAGGTGAAGGATGCCACAATGTTGCCGCCGAGGGGACGAGAGCCGTGGGGTTTGAGCATCGTCCATAGCAAAGCCAGGGATCTGTCAGTGCCATGGTGGCGTTATGACCGGGATACTGAGACGACTGACATCCGCGGAGTTGACGC
>DHJO01000116.1:985-2117 GCA_002404375.1 Gemmatimonadales bacterium UBA4718
CAAGTCCCGGCCGAGATTCGCCTCGCGCTGGAGATGGTGTCGCACGAGGACTCAGAACGACGCGCGCTCGAAGGCGAGCTGCACATTCTCGAGGAAGCGTGGAAGCAGGCCGAGGAGATTGCCGGGATTTCGGACGACTTGTTCCTGCCGTCGGAGATCTCTACTCGATTGACTGAACTGAAGCGCGACGTGAAGTGAGCGCCGTCATTATTCGACGACGCCAATCAGGACCGTGGCGGCCAGATCCAACCGGCCGCGCCAACCGCGCCTGAACAACCAGGCGTACTGGGACCAGCTCCAACCTCGAGGGCCAGCAGAGTGCTCGTCGACGAGGACCGTCCACACATCACCTCCGAGCGATACGCGCCGTCCCCGGGTATCTCGAACGTTTCTGAGACCCTCCGGTTGTCCGTGAATGGGCAGACCCACGGTCAGATAATACTCGGGGGCTTTCGGGCACCCGGCGTGCACGTCGGCACGTTTCACGCGCGCGGCTGACCCGCGCACTGGAGGTGGCGGCGGCACACGAACGCCCGCGCACTGGGAGTATGAAACAGGAGCTCCCGAGGGCACGCCGCTCATTTGCAGAATCTGTATTCGATTGTCGATCAGCTGGCCTATCGCCGACTCTCCCGCGCGCGCAAAGCTGAGTGTGGGATCGATACCCTGCACACCTGCGAAGACTTCCGGATATCCCGAGGACGTTCCGTAAGGACGAGCATCGTATCGCAACCGGTCGAGATGATACGGATAATCGTCGCCACCACCATCGAGCTGGGCTCGAACGACTGCCGCGAAGATCTCTGAGTCGGCGCGTATGAGTGTGACCTCCTCCTCCGGAGTAGCTTGCCGGGCGGAGGATGGGACTTGTCGCGGTTGGGCTGATCGGCAGGCACTGATCACGATCAGGCATGAAAGGCCGGCGAGGATTGCAGCCGATTTCGATGATATGTTTCTGCGCACCGACATGAGTTAGAGACTTGCCGAAATCAAAGGTTGCCCAAGCTAACATAAGGGGCAAGACGAAAGCCAAGGGTGCGGATCACCCTCGCAAACGCTCCGCCCCGGCCGACATGGCGCCGGACGCATTCCGCGCGATCGGTCACTCGCTGGTCGATGCCGTCGCGGATTT
>DHJO01000116.1:2146-3087 GCA_002404375.1 Gemmatimonadales bacterium UBA4718
AGCGTGCTCGGCAAACGCAGAATGCCCGAGAACGGCACCGACATCGCGCCCGTCCTCGACAGATTCAGCCGGGCTTTCTTCAAGCATTCGACACACAACGGCAGCCCGCGGTTCTTTGGCTACATCACATCATCGGCGGCGCCTATTGGTGCACTCGCGGATCTTCTCGCGGCGGCCGTCAATCCAAACTGCGGCGCGTGGGCCCTCTCGCCAATCGCCACAGAGATCGAGAACGAATCCATCCGCTGGCTCGCCCAATTCCTTGGACTGCCAGGCAAGTGGGATGGAGTGCTGGTGAGCGGCGGCAATATGGCCAACATCGTGGGCTTCATCGCCGCGCGAAAAGCGAAGTCGCCATGGGACATTCGCGCGAAAGGACTCGCTGATTCGGAGAGCCGCCGTCTGGTGCTTTACGGCTCGGGTGAAATGCACACCTGGATCAACAAGGCCGCCGATATGTGTGGACTGGGCACTGCCGCGGTTCGCTGGATCGCGACCGACGATAACCGCCGCATGCGACCCGATGATTTGCGCAAGCGAATCACGGAGGATCGCGCCGCCGGTCTTCACCCCTTCATGGTAGTTGGTACAGCTGGATCGGTCGGTACCGGCGCAATCGACCCGCTCCCCGAGATCGCCAGGATCTGCAAGGAGTTCGATCTCTGGTTTCACGTAGACGGAGCGTACGGAGCGCCGGCCGTCGCGCTCGACGACGCGAGCGCCGACCTCAAGGGACTTCGATTGGCGGACTCGATCGCGATTGACCCGCACAAGTGGCTGTACAGCTCTCTCGAAGCCGGGTGTCTTCTGACGCGCCACCCAGATGCGCTGCGCGATGCCTTCGCGTTCAAGCCTCCGTACTACCAGTTCGACGACAACGAAGGCCAGGAAGTGAAGAACTACTTCGAGTACGGACCGCAGAATTCACGCGGCTTCAGAGC
>DHJO01000116.1:3149-4958 GCA_002404375.1 Gemmatimonadales bacterium UBA4718
GGAGAGCAGGAGCTGTTGGAGCAAGGAACCGTATCGCTGAGCATCGCCACTTTCCGATTCGTGCCCGCGGAGCTAAGGCGCCGCGGCGATGGCGACGCAGCCGTTACGGACTACCTCAACGAGCTGAACGCGCGAATTGCTACCGCGCTCAGGCTCAGCGGTCGTGCGTTCGTATCCAACGCGCATATCGGAGACCTGTACTTCCTGCGCGTGTGTATCGTCAACTTTCGGACGACTCTGGCCGACGTCCAGGCTTTACCGGAGCTGATCGTGGAACTTGGTCGCGA
Source organism: Gemmatimonadales bacterium UBA4718 (assembly GCA_002404375.1). Lineage (GTDB taxonomy): Bacteria > Gemmatimonadota > Gemmatimonadetes > Gemmatimonadales > Gemmatimonadaceae > UBA4720. The sequence continues at coordinate 3,437 of DHJO01000116.1, forward strand.
CATTGATGGGCAGATCAGACCGAAACAATTGCGTGGCTAAGGACGGATCCCGCACTTCCCATTACGACTACGATCTCCCCGCCGACCGAATCGCCCAGCAACCAACTGAGCGGCGCGGTGACAGCCGGCTAATGGTCGTCAATCGCTCGAGCGGCGAGATCTCCCACAAGCGCTTCAGCGATCTCGAGCAGATGATTCCCTCGGGCGACACGATCGTCCTCAACACCACGCGCGTCTTCCACGCCCGGCTCCTCGGCCTTCGCGACAACGGAACTCCCGCCGAAATACTTCTCCTTCGATCACTCGGCGACCCACTGTGGGAAGCGATGGTGCACCCCGGCGGCAAGCTCAAACCCGGACGCGTGGTACGATTCGCCGAGGATCTTGAGGCGGAGATAGTTTCAACGACGGAGAGAAGGACGCGAGTCGTTCGACTCAAATCGTCGCTGCCGCTGGATCAGGCTATCGAGAAATACGGTCATGTGCCGCTTCCGCCATATATCACCCGCGCGGATCAGGCATCGGACGAGGAGCGATATCAGACCGTCTATGCACAGGAAAGCGGATCGGTCGCGGCGCCTACGGCGGGACTCCACTTCACTCCGGAGTTACTGGACCGTCTGGCAGCTAAAGGAGTGAGGCGCGCTGACGTGGTGCTGCATGTCGGTGCCGGCACCTTCAAGCCGGTGGACACCGAGCATCCGGCTGATCACGTCATGCACGAGGAGTCGTACACGCTTCCTGCGCGCACGGCTGACATCCTGAACGACACTCGAGCCAGCGGCGGCAACATCTGGGCGGTCGGCACGACCAGCGTCCGGACCCTGGAGAGCGCGATCGGCGACGACGGAATTTTTCGGCAGAAATCGGCGGATACCCGGATCTTCATTCGCCCGCCTTACGAGTTCCGGGCAGTGGACCGGCTGATCACCAATTTTCATCTCCCCCGCTCGACCCTCATCATGCTGGTCGCCGCGTTTGCGGGGTACGATCTGGCCATGCGGGCCTATCACGAGGCGATTCGCGAGAAGTACCGGCTCTACTCCTATGGCGATGCAATGGTCATCGTTGAAGATTGAATGTATTCACGCCTATCGGGAGGCATCTACGCGTCTGGAAAGTCCGCCTCCACTGTAGTCTTCTCCCAAGCGTCGAAATCTTTCTTCAACAGTTCCAGTTTGCCCCTCGCGCCGTTGAGGGCCGCCTTGCCCAGCAGGAGTCGTAACGGCGGATCTGATGATTCGACCGCCGCGATGATCGCAGCCGCGGCGCGTACCGGATCGCCCGGCTGCTTTCCGCTGTAGCCCCGAATATTCTCCAGATTCTTGCCGGCAGTCGGTGCGTAGTCGGCGATGCGATTCTTAGCCTCCGCCGCTGATCGTCCTGCCCAGTCAGTTCGAAAGCCGCTGGGCTCAACGATTGTCACCTTGATTCCGAGCGGCGCAACTTCGAGCGCTAATGACTCCGAGAACCCCTCGACCGCGTACTTGGTCGCGTGGTAGTACGCGAGCGACGGAAAGCT
>DHJO01000209.1:0-509 GCA_002404375.1 Gemmatimonadales bacterium UBA4718
GAGGAGCGATATTCCCATCGTGAGGAGAATGTGAATCCATCCCGGGGCCGATGTGGTGAAGGTGACAACTGCCCAGACGATGAGCATTGCGACCGCAGCGATTATGCCTAAATCCATGGGAAGAATCGTTGACCTTGAATGTGACGACCGGTAAGTTCAGATAGTCAGTACCGCACAAGCAGCAAAAAAACTTTTCGCCATCATCGTTGGGGCGGAGAACTCACTTTTTGAGCCAACAAGTCCTTCGAGTGGGTCCGATAAACTTCGCTGACGTCATGCCCCAGTGCGGGGAAGACGGTAGGCGTGGTGAGGGCCTCAAAAATTCGACCGGGCTTCAAAAAACCTCTCCGTCCCATTTTCTGTAAGGCTCCGCCACTCAACCGGCGGAGCTTTTTTCTAAACGAGACCTCCGACCCGCAAGGGCTCTTTTTGATCAAAAGAGCACTCTGAACCCGGGCGGAGCTTTTTTTGTCAAAAGAGCACTCCTAACGCCGGCGGCTCTTTTGATG
>DHJO01000209.1:561-6460 GCA_002404375.1 Gemmatimonadales bacterium UBA4718
CTTTTGATGAAAAGAGCACTCCGAACGCCGGTGCGATATCTTACCCTAAACATGCCGCGCGTAACAGTCACCCGCCGTCTGCGGTTCAACGCCGCCCACCGCGTCCATAACCCCGCGCTCTCGGACGCCGAGAACGCCAAGCTGTTCGGGAAGTGCAACAACCCGAACTGGCACGGCCACAACTATACCCTCGACGTATCGGTCGAAGGCGAGATCGACGAAAAGACCGGGTACGTGTGCGATCTCTCCAAGCTCAAGACAATCGTAGAAAAGGAGATCGTCGACATCGTGGATCACAAGAACTTCAATCTCGACGTGCCGTTCATGCTCGACGTCATCCCGACCTCGGAAAACATCGTGACGGCGTTCTGGAAAATCCTCTCCCCAAAGGTCAAGCCGGGCAAACTTGCGCGACTCGTCCTTTGGGAGACTGAAAACAACTATGTCGAATACACAGGCGAATAAGGAAGCAGACAAGGAATTCGAGGAGCTCGTGCGGCGAGAGCTCGAGCTCCTGGGCGAGGATCCTGCTCGCGAGGGATTGCTCCGCACTCCCGCCCGTGTAGCGCGCGCCCTCAAGTGGATGACGCAGGGCTACGGCTCGTCGGCCGAAGAGGTCGTCGGCAAAGGAATCTTCAAGGAAGAGCACGACAACATGATCATGGTGCGGGATATCGAGCTCTACTCGATGTGCGAGCACCACATGCTGCCCTTCTTCGGCAAGGCGCACGTGGCCTACATCCCGAACGGCAAGATCGTCGGGCTCTCCAAGATCCCTAGGATCGTGGACGTCTACGCCCAACGGCTACAGGTGCAGGAGCGTCTGACGGAACAGATAGCCGAAGGGCTGTGCAGTGTGCTGCAGCCGGCCGGGGTAGGAGTGGTGGTCGAGGCCTATCACCTGTGCATGATGATGCGCGGAGTGCAGAAGCAGAACTCCAAGACGATTACTTCCTCGCTTCGTGGCGCCTTTCGCGAAGATCCCAAGACGAGAGACGAATTCCTGAGGCTCGCGCACAACGGCTCGAATTGAGGCAGCTTCGCCGCCTGGCAAATGAACCCGAATTGCCCCGATGAATGAGCTCGCTTAGCGGACGAACTGCAGTCGTGAGTGGCGCGTCTCGCGGAATAGGCGCGGGAATCGCAGCCGCATTGGCAGCCGAAGGCGTGCGGGTCGTCATGCTTGCCCGCAACGAAGCGAAGCTCCAGGAACGCTCCAGGTCTCTCAAAGGCTCGATTCCCATTGCGTGCGATATCACCAAACCCGACAGCGTAGAGAAAGCGGTGCAGCGCATAGCGAGCGAGCTCAAGGGCGCGCCCGACATTCTCGTCAACAACGCGGGTATTTTCGGAGTCTCGATGGTCGAAGAAACGTCCACCGAGTTTTTCATCGAGACGATCAATACCAACCTTGTCGGTCCCTTCCTGCTCCTCCGCTCATTTCTGGGGGAGATGAAGAAAAGAAGCACCGGACATATCGTTACGATCGGCTCCGTCGCGGACAGAACGATCTACACGGGGAACGCCGCATACTCGGCGACCAAGTTCGGAGTGAGAGCGATACACGAAGTACTGCGCGCGGAGCTGCGCGGCACGGGCGTGCGCGCGACACTCGTCTCGCCCGCCGCAACGGATACAGAGATCTGGAACGCGGTTACCGTCACCGATCCCGCCGGCAAACCCCACTCGAAGCGACCGATGCTCGATCCCGAAGACGTCGTTCGAGCGGTGATGTTCGCGCTCACCCAGCCTGAACGCGTCAACATCGACGAGCTGCGACTCTCGCACAGCTAGACCGTGTTCATCGAGCTGATCGATCTGCTGCGCTGCATCAGGCCCCACGACGAGACCTGGCTCGTTGCGTCGTTCAACAAGGTGAACAACCGATTCGTCGAGGAAGCCAGGCTCGGATGCCCGTCGTGCTCCGCCGAGTATTGGATTCGTGGCGGAGTAGCCGACTTCAGCGGGGAAGTAATTCTGCCGGAATGCGACGACGAGCGGAAAGCCGCAAGCCATCGGAGGGAGGAGCTCGCGACCCGAGCCGGCGCTTATCTCGAGGCGACAGAGCCAGGTGCGACGGTTGTGCTCGGGGGCCTGTGGGCGTATGCCGCGCAGGAGCTGAGTGAGATGGCGGAGGTCCGCGTGATAGCTATCAATGCGCCAGGCGAGGTCAAGGAGTCGGAGTCGGTAGGACTGGTGCGCGTTGGCTCCGAGATTCCCCTTGCAGCGGGGTCGGTGCTCGGTGTAGCGGTCGACGCGTGGTTCCCCGCGAATATCGTCGAATCAGCGGTGCGGGTTGTCCGCCCTGGCGGACGGATCGTCGGGCCGGCCGCCACCAAAGCGCCATCCGGGTTTTCGATTCTCGCTCACGACGACAAGTACTGGATAGCGCAGAAGGCGCCCGAAGTCGTCACAATATCGCGTGCGAGTCGGTGACTCCCGAGCGCTCCGCCTCGGCATAGAGCGAATCGATCAGCGATTTGTAGTGCTTGTCGATGGCCCGGCGCTTCACCTTCTGCGTGGGCGTCAGCTCGCCGCGCTCGATCGAAAAGTCGTGCTCCAGAAGGCCGATCTTCTTCGGCACTTCGAAGTGCGCGGCCCCGGCCAGCTCTTTATTCACTTCTTTTTCCATCTTGGCGTGAATCGTCGGCATCCGCAGAAGCTGCGCGCGGTCGGTCCAGATGATGTTGTTGCGCATCGCCCACTTCTCCAGCTGATCGAAGTTAGGAACGATCAGCATCGACGGGAATTTGCGCTTGTCGCCCAGCATGACTGCCTGGGCGACGTACTTGTTGGTCTTGACTTTGTTCTCGAGCGGCTGCGGCGCGATATTTTTGCCACCTGCGGTAACGATTATATCCTTCTTGCGATCCGTGATGGCGAGAAAGCCTTCGCGCAGCTCACCGATGTCTCCGGTGTGGAACCAGCCATCCGGATCGATTGCTTCCCGTGTTGCGTCCGGTTTGTTGAAGTAGCCCTTCATGACGTGCGGTCCGCGAGTGAGGATCTCGCCGTCCGCCGCGATTTTGATCTCTACTCCGTCGATGGCCTTGCCGACCGTTCCAATCCGGAAGTTTGACGGCGTATTCACCGCGATCACGGGCGAGGTCTCGGTCAGCCCGTATCCTTCGAGAATCTCCAGGCCGGCGGCGAAAAAGAACTTGTTGATCTCGGGCGAGAGCGGTGCGCCGCCCGAGACGAAATAACGAAGGCGTCCGCCGGTGCGGGCTTTGAGCTTGGAGAAGACCAGCTTCTGCGCGGTTCTGTACTGCCAGGCGAGGAAGCCTCCCGGCTTTTTTCCCGCCAGCTTCTCATTTGCCCATCGCTCGGCCACGTCACGCGCCCAGAAGAAGATCTTCTTTTTGATGAACCCGCCGGTGAGCGCGGTCTCGAGAATTCGCGCGTACATCTTCTCGTAGAGGCGCGGTACTGACAACACGAGTGTCGGCCGGACTTCCTGCAGGTTGACGGGAACCGTGTCGATCGACTCGGCGTACGCGATCGACGTTCCGGTCGCCCACATCAGGTAGTGCCCGCCCATTCGCTCGAAGATGTGGGAGAGCGGAAGAAAGCTGAGCGCGATATCGCTGCCCCCGAACGGGATGGCGGTCCGCGACGCGGCGACGTTGGAGTAGATGTTGTCGTGGCTCAGCATCACCCCCTTGGGTTCGCCAGTCGTTCCGGAGGTGTAGATGATGGTCGCGATATCGTTCGGCTTCACGCTCAGCGCTTCGCTCCGGTAGCGCGCGTTCGTCTCCTCCGTCTCTCCCTGCGCGCCCCGCTTCTCGAGGTCCGCCATCGACATGTCAGTCAGGCCGGGAATCTCGTCGAACCCGATCACGGTTTGGAGCGCGGGAAGCTTGCCGCGGATCTGCTTTATCTTCTCCGCCTGCACGCGATTGGACACGAAGATCGCGACCGCGCCAGAGTCCTTGAGCATGTAAGCGATCTGGTCAGCGGGAAGAGTCGGGTAGATCGGGACATCGGTCAGTCCCGTCGTCAGACTCGCGAAGTCGGCTATCGCCCATTCCGGCCGGTTCTCGGAGAGGATTGCTACGCGATCACCGTGCTTTACGCCAATGAGCTGCAACCCGCGCGCTGCGCGCCGGACTCGGCCGGCAACTTCGTTGTGCGAGATAGGTTTGTAGGCACCACCCGATCTTACCTGGAGCGCATCGGGTCGGTTGTAGCTCGAGATCGCATCGAAGAAGAGCTTGTTGAGCGTCCCGGGAGCGGGTCGCGGTCCACCTCGTGCTTCCATCAGCATCTCCCCATCAGGGTTCCTGGTCTAGCTGCGCGGCTTCACTTTCAGAACGAGTCGCACCGGACTTCCTCTCACCTCGGCGCCGCGATACTTCGCGGTCGCATTCACGATTATCGAATCAACGGTCGTCGCGGAGCTGAGGAAGAGAGGATGCAGACGAATCGCTCTGCCCGCTATGCCGCTGGCATCGGTTGTATCGACGAAAGATGGCTTCCCGGCATCGTTGACGAGCTGGCTGAGCTGTGGATCGCTCTGCGAGACGATGGCGAAGCTGACGATGTATGACTTGACCACGCTGTCGTTGGGCGCGACGCCGTGCGTGAGCTTGACGTTGAGACTCGGCGACACGTTCAAGGTGGTGTCGAAGAGCGAGTAAGAGAGCGAATCGAATCCAGTCACTGCCGCAATGCTATCCGGCCTGAGCGTTACATCTACTTTCTGAATGGCCTGCAGGTTGCCGACCGTGGCGACTATGCGGGCCGGCGTGGAGCGGAGGCTGTCTGCGACGACGATCCCGGTGAGGCTGTCCACGACGACGCCGGAGTCCGGCGACTGAAAGCGCACCGGCGCTGGGATGATCTCAATGCCTTTGAAGTTGAAGGCGTGGACCACCGGCATGATCACCGCGCCAGTCGTGTCCCGGAGCGTATCCCCCACAACCACGGATGGCGCGGCCAGAGAGTCGAACTCTATCGAAAGCACCGACGTCGAGCTTCCACTCACATCGCCACAGGCGAGCGCCGCGAACCAGCACAGCGCGAACCCTATAGGCACTGTGCGAAGCTTCAGCCGGCACAGCGCGAACCCTATAGGCAGTGTGCGAAGCTTCATACCAGACGATCGGCCAGCATCGTCGCGAGATTGACGTAGGCCTGTGATGCGGCATCGGCGGGACTGCGCACCACTACAGGCTGGCCCGCCGCGAATGCGTCTGCCGTGGCGGCGGTCCGGGGAATGACGACGTCGAACACGATGTTGGCGGGAAGGTGTCTCCTCACGTAATCAACTACCCTGTCGCTCGCCGGATTGTTCGCCTCGTACATCGTGAGGAGGATTCCGTCGAGCGTCAACCGTTCGTTGGTCGCGACGATGTCCTGAATCAGGCGGAGAATCTGCGGCGTCGTCTGCAGCGCGAGCGGCTCGCACTGCAGCGGAACGATCACGTGCTCGGTCTGTCCCAGCACTTTGCGCGTGATCGGTCCCAGTCCGGGTGGTGTATCCACGACGACAACCTGGCAACGCTGCTCTGCCATGGTCAGGAGATCGTGAAGCACGTTGGTCTCACGGACCAGCTGCGAATAGACGGCGTGATCGGCTTCGTCGGCGACTGAGCCGGCGAGAATCACACGCAGCCAGGGAAGTGCCGTCGGCAGGATGATCTCGCGCAGCGTTTTCTCGCCATTCAGGTAGTCGGCGAATCCCGCTGTCTCGTGGCCGCGCGCGAGGCCCGCGCCGTAGCGCACCGATCCCTGCGGATCGACATCTATGAGGAGCGTCTTCATCCCGCGGCGCGCGAACGCGGCGGCGAGATTGACTGCGGTGGTGGTTTTGCCGACTCCTCCCTTCTGGCTTACGACAGCGAGCACCGCTCCCATCTATTCGACAATCCCGGGGAGCTCGCTTGTCTTGACTGCC
>DHJO01000059.1:0-2209 GCA_002404375.1 Gemmatimonadales bacterium UBA4718
CGGCTGACTGCGGACGATCGGCCGCGTGCTTCTCTAGCGAGCGCATGACGAGAGAGGACAACCCAGAAGGCACCGACGGTCGTCGCTTGTCGATTGCCTCTGGCTTCTCCACTGCGTGCGCAGCCAGCATCGCCTGCGGAGAGCGCGCACTGAATACCTGCTGTCCGGTCAGCATCTCATACGCCATCGCGCCAACAGCGTAGAGATCGGCACGGTGATCTGTCGTCGGATCGGCCGCGGCTTGTTCGGGTGACATGTAAGCAGGCGTCCCCAGTGCGACGCCGAGTGAAGTGAGCGAAGAGCCAGGATTGGTGGACGCGCTCAATGCCTTGGCGACGCCAAAGTCGGCCACGACTGCGTGATTGCCCGTGAGAAGAACATTGTCCGGCTTTATGTCGCGATGCACGACACCGTGCTCGTGGGCGTACGAGAGCGCACTCAGCACATCGCGTAGAATCCTTGCCGCTTCCTGTACCGGCAGCTCTCCGGAGCGCGCAAGCCGCGCCCGTAACGACTCGCCCTCGATAAAAGGCATAGTGTAGTACGGGAGTCCCTCACTGATTCCCGCGGCAAGTACGGGCACGATCAGCGGATGTTGCAGCTTCGCGGCGAGCTGGATCTCGCGCCGGAATCGCTCGACGTTGACAGTGGCAGCAAGGTCAGGAGGAAGTACCTTGACGACGACTTTGCGCCCAAGTGAAACCTCTTCGGCAACGAACACGCGCGACATTCCACCGCCGCCGAGCTCACGCTCAATGGTGTAGTTGTCGCCGAGCGTGCGCTGCAGCTGCTCCTTGAGATCGGTCGAGAGGACTCCCTCTTATAGAGAGCCTCTAATGTAGAGGCGCTACAGCCTTGCGGCCAACATCTGTTTTTTGTGAAATGCGCTTTCGTATAGGTACCCCCATATTCCGCGCCGAGCGCTTTTCCTATTGACCCGAGCCAGATCGAAACGATGATCCCGAACCGGCGATCCCTGACGCGACTCCTCCTCCTGCTAGCTCTCACTGCTCCTACTATCGCGACTGCACAGCGCCCCTTATCCCTCGCCGGTCGCTCGGTGGTGTATGCACCACACGGCATAGTATCCACGAGTCAGCCGCTCGCGAGCTCGGCGGGGCTCGCGGTGATGCAACGGGGCGGGAATGCGATTGACGCCGCCGTAACGGCTGCGGCCGTCCTCTCCGTGACCGAGCCGATGATGACGGGAGTTGGTGGTGACATGTTCGCTATGGTGTGGGTAGCGAAGGAGCACCGGCTCGTCGCGCTCAATGCCAGCGGGCGCGCTGGCGCGCTCATGACCCGTGAGGAATTATTGCGTCGCGGAAGAACGCGTATGCCTGAACGCGGAATCGAGACGGTTACGGTACCCGGCGCACTCGCCGGCTGGGATGAACTGCTGAAGAAATACGGTACTGTCTCGCTGGCGGAGGCTCTCGCGCCCGCGATCCGTTACGCCGAAGAAGGTTATCCGCTAACGCCGATCATCTCCGAAGGTTGGAAAGGCGAGGAGGCTCTTCTCGCCCGCGACTCGGCGGCCAAGGCGACCTTCATGCCTAACGGGCACGCGCCGGCTCCCGGTGAGTGGTTTAGGAATCCGGACTACGCCCGAACCCTCCGTGAAATCGCGGCCGGTGGGATCGCGGTGCTGTACGGTGGTCCGCTCGGACAGCGCGTCGTGAAGCGATCGCAGGAGCTTGGCGGATTCCTCACTCTCGACGATCTCAAGGCCAATAAACCGACATGGGTGACGCCGATATCCGTCGTCTTCAAGGGTTATCGCATCTGGGAGCTGCCGCCCAACAATCAGGGTGTCGCCGTCCTCGAGATGCTCAAGATCCTTGAGCCGTATGACCTAAGAGCGATGGGCCACAACTCGGCAGCGTATCTCCACCATCTCATCGAGGCAAAGAAGCTGGCGTACGCAGATCTCGCGAGGTACGTCGGCGACGCGGATCATTTGACGATCCCGGCCGAGCGTATGCTCTCCGATGCATTCATTACCGAGCGACGCAGTCATCTCGATGCATCGCGGGCACAGTCGCGTGTGGATGCGGGACCGGCGCTGACGTCGAGCGAGACCGTTTATCTCACGACGGCAGACAGCGCAGGCAATATGGTGTCCTTCATCAACAGCTTGTACGATGTGTTCGGGTCGGGCATCGTCGTCCCGGGCACCGGCTTCGCGCTGCACAATCGCGGCTTGGGG
>DHJO01000059.1:2228-6600 GCA_002404375.1 Gemmatimonadales bacterium UBA4718
GCAGATGGACAATCAGATACACCGTGGATGAGTTTTGGCCTCCAGGGTGGACCAATGCAAGCGCAGGGTCAGGTGCAGCTTCTACTCAACCTGTTTGTCTTCGGGATGGACATCCAGCAAACGATCGACGCTGCGCGTTTTCGACATCTCGATGGGATGAGAGTGTTGGTCGAGTCGCCAATCCCAGACAGCGTTCGCGCCACGCTGACGGCAATGGGTCACGCAGTCTCTCAAGGTCGTCGCCCGGATTTCGGTGGCTCTCAGGCGATCATTCGCCTGTCGCGCGGCTACGCGGCGGGATCGGATCCTCGAAAGGATGGGATGGCGGTAGGATATTGAGGGCCACCTCTCGATTCAATCTGAGACCTGCCGAAATTTACGTTTCAACGCGTTCAACCTCACGCCCATCAAGCGTGAGGGAGTGGGGTCGCGAAACCCATGCTGGCGCAAAGGTTCGACTCGGTGACGGCACCATAATACCCAAGTCCCGCAGTATATGCAGCCGCGCCTCGTGTCAGCTTCAACGTTCTCTGTGAGGCGATTCAAGAAGGATGATCAAGAGAGTTACAGCGAGGCTTGAGCTCATGACCTTTGCCGCGACTCAACGATGCGAAACCGATGAACGAAAACGTCTAGCACCAGCCGGCGGCAAGCTGAACACTGCGCCGTGTGGAGTACCGACAGAATTCCCTCCGTGTGGCCACGATTTGTTGTCCATACGCATTCCCGGCTCCGTCGCGCCGTCGTCGCGGAAGCGATCATCGATCGTCAAGCGCCCCGTACCCTCGTCGAAATCCGCGATCACCACACGATGCAACATCTCGCGGTAGCCAGTGATCACTACGCGCCGGTGGTTTGGTTCGATCGCTATCCAGTGGGGGACATCCTGTTCACGCAATTCGGCGCGCGAAACCTCGCGAGGCTTCGCAGGATTCGAGATGTCCAGACTGACGACAGCATGCCACGCCGGGACTGTTACCAGATAGAAGTGTCCAACGATAACGGGTATGGCGCAATACGTGTCCTTCTTTCTGGGGAAGGAGGCCACGAGTTGTCCAGCCGGAGACGGGCCGTCGAGCCCAGTGAGCAGGTAGAGACCACAGTCAAAAGTTGAAACAAGAACAGTATGTCCGTCCGCGAGCAGCCTCGGCTCCGCTGTCGCCCCTGCTTCGTCGCCGCGCGGACCTTGGGGCAGGTCGAACGTCTTCAGAAGCTTCAAGTCGGACAGTCGCCACAACTGCACCGAGGGAATCTCATCCTTACCATCCATGTCGGTCGTCGTGGTAAGAATGCGATCGAGTTTTCGAATGATGACCGCCGAGTACGGCCGGATGCGTCGATCGATGCCTGCGGCGTTTGCAGAGGCGTGACGCACTAGCGCGCCGCGTTCTGTCAACTCGGCGAGGCCGCCTGGTGCAACCCCCAGCGAGTCGTGCTGCATCTGAAAAGTGGCGAGCACGTGGCCGTTGGGCAGTCGCAGGAAACTGTGCGGATGCATCATGCCGGAGACGTCTCCGAACTGGCCGTCGAGCCTCGGGCGCGCGGGATCGGTAGCGTCGAAGATGAATGTCTGGCCGCTGCCGAAGCCATTGGCGAAGAGTCGACCGTCCGCTGGCATTTCGTGTTCGGTGTGGTGAGGGCTGTTCTTGCGACCCGGCACCGGGACGGTAGTCACGAGCCGGCCGTAGCGACCGGGCGCGGGTCGGACATCGAAGACCGCAAGAAAATCCGGCTGTGTCGTGTCGGAAGAGGCGGTCCAGACGTACAGATAGTCACTTGATCCTTTCGCCTGCGCACGAAGCACGCTCCCGGCAAAACTGACGGAGAGAACCGCACTTATCCAGAGCATAGGAATGTTCTGGGATCTTACACGCATAGCGCTCCTTGGCCGCCTGGCGCCAATTATGTTGTGACAGAATTTGAAGGGCTGCGAGGTTTGCAGCATTTGCAAAATGCCATCATTGCGAGTGCAACGGCAAAATGCCTACCCAACACGAACTTTGCGAGGGCCGCCTCAGAATCGGGTTCGGTGATAGGCTGCAATGCTGGCTGTATAACACTCGTCCTGTTCTTCGAACCTCCTGTTCCAGTAGCAGGAGGTTGCGAACGACACTCGGCGGCGCCTCACGCCTATCGGGCGTGAGGGGTTCCCTCACTCGGCGCGAACAAGCATCTCCAAGTTGTCTCCACAACTGTGGTCCGTTGGGATGGGAGAGTGAGTCGCAACCGCGCACGTGTGAGCGGACGACCAAATAGTCCTTTCATCCTATGGTGTTTAGTACCCCTGGGGGCGCTCTCCGACAACGCCAAGTGACTGCTCGAGCGCCATTCCAGCACTGGCGATCGTACCCTCGTCAAACAGGCGACCAATCAAAGTGACACCGTGCGGAACTCGCCGTGGCGGCGAGAACCTCGGAAGTGGATGAGCGGGATCGGGCGCCCAATCGCTGCGCGCCTCCGACACGTGCACGAACCCCGTCCGGAGCGTCAACGACGGATGCCCCGTGTTGTTGGAAATCACGAGCATCTCATCGCGTAACGACGGTACCATCAGGAGATGCACCTGCGACATGACACGCGCCATCTCGCGCGCGACCATTCGGCGAAATCGATCGGCTTGAACGAAATCCACCGCCGAGAGAAATCGCGCTTCGCGGAACAGATTCGGCCACGCGTCCGGCGTTTGCACTCGGAGCTCGTTTGCCTTTCCGCTCAGCGTCAGCTCCTCGAACGCGGCTGCGGCTTCGGCGAAGAGGACGACGTTCAACGAGTCGTACGGCCAATCGGGAATCGAAACCGGAGTCGGGATCATGCCGACTTTTCGCGCGGCCTCCAATGTTGCACGATCGACATCAGTGGCAGGACTCTCTTCCATCCAGTTGGGAAGGTACCCGATCCGCAATCCGCGGACTGAAGCGCTAGCATCGAAGTCGAGCGAGCTGGCGACGCTCGACACGTCGCCAACATCAGGACCTGAAAGCGCCTGCAATACGAGCATCGAGTCTTCCACGCTGCGCGCCATGGGGCCGAGCTTGTCGTACGACCAGCAGAGCGTCATCGCGCCTGTGCGTGGCACTCTGCCATAAGTCGGACGCAATCCCGTAACTCCGCATCGCATGCTGGGACTCACGATGCTGCCTTGCGTCTCGCTGCCGATGGCAAAACCAACGAGGCCGGCCGCCGTCGCGGCGCCAGGACCAGCGCTCGATCCAGACGCGCCCTCTTCGAGCAACCATGGATTCATCGTTTGGCCGCCAAACCAAATGTCGTTGAGAGCGAGAGCGCCGAGACTGAGCTTGGCGACGAGCACGGCGCCGGCATCGCGAAGACGCCGCACGACAGTCGAATCCACGGACGGGACGCGATTCCGGAATGGCTCGGCACCGTAGGTGGTGCGAATGCCAGCAGTGTCGAGAAGATCTTTGCCACCCCACGGAATTCCGTGTATGGGTCCTCGATACTTGCCTGCGGCAATCTCTGCGTCCGCACGCCGGGCCTGCTCGAGTGCGAGGTCGGGCGTGAGCGTGATGACGCATCGCAGCTGGGGATCGAAGCGCTTGAGCCGGTCGAGATATATGTGCGTCAAGCGCTCGGAGGTGAGCTTCCGCGCTTCGATCCAGCGCGAGAGCCGCGCGATGGGCGCGAACGCGATGTCGGCGTCGCTCGTCGGCAGCGGGCCGGGATCGCTGGCGCTACGGACGAAGCGATCCTTTGCGGTGCGAGGACTTTCCCCAGGCAGCACGGGGTTCCAGCGCGTCGCCGGAGCGACGTCCGCCTCGAGCGCAACTTTTCGCGGACCAACCCGACGCTCGAGGAGTGGTGCCATCGTCGCTCGCCAGGTCGCTGCGGCCATTGTGCGTTCGGCGCTGGTCATCTGGACCTGCGCGAGCTTTTCCGCCTCGGCGAATGTGCTACTGGAGACTTCGGGACCAACGGCGTTCGCAGTTCCGAAGGTCGGCGGAGCTCCGGCGGGGAGACCACCACTGGGCGGAGCTCCAGTTGGTGGACCGGAGACTGGGCTTACTTGTTGACTCTGGCCCCTACACGCCGCCGCTGCGCCAAGAAGGCCGAGTGGGGCACGGATCAGAAATTGACGGCGCGTGTTCATGGTGCCTTCGATTGGAGTGGGGTGCGTCGGTTAAGGCATAGGAAAAAGTACGATTCCGGATTGCGTCGAGATAGCACGCAGCCGGGTGCGCTCCGTTCAGCCTTCTGCCGCCACGCCTCGGTTTCGGCTTTGTCGGCACGAATGCTCGACACGGACACAAAAAAGCCCGCCAAAATTGGGACCTTGGCGGGCTAAGTCGTTGTCATTACTGAGTGGGCCTGGGTAGAGTTGAACTACCGACCTCACGCTTATCAGGCAGCTTCA
>DHJO01000059.1:6744-7333 GCA_002404375.1 Gemmatimonadales bacterium UBA4718
CTGCTCAGCATGTCGCGCATTTGAGTGCATCTTGCGCACTTCCGCGAACACTTTGCGCATCTGAATGGACACCACAACGGACACCAGGAAGTCAGCCCTCGCGAACGGCCGGAGGGACCTGAGCAACCTCTCTCTCGCGCTCAGCGAGTAGCTTGGTCGTGAAGCGCTGGCCCTCCGAAAGTCGTTCTACCTCAATCGCAATCGCATCGACGGCCTGCTGGAGTTGCCCGAGTCCATCGTGGATCTCTTTTAGGCCCGCCTGTGGGAGAACCGTTCCGCTCCCTCGTCGCATGTACATCTTGAGAAGACTGTACAAGCTGCCACAAACGATGGCAACGATAGCAATGGTTGCGACAGCGGGAACCCACAAGTTTGGCGACATAAGCACCCTCCCAATCAACACTACGGCAGCGTGATAGCGAAAGTGCCACGCGCTATGCTTTCCTTACTCAAATGCCGCGCGGTCCCGCTAGCCCAATCGACATCACGAATCGACAGCAGACCCATTTTGGCCAGAATGCCGAAACCCCGCTCAAGGACGTATCCTCAAACGGGGCAGTGAGTTCCGGTTTATGGGCCTGGGTAGAGT
>DHJO01000012.1:0-2382 GCA_002404375.1 Gemmatimonadales bacterium UBA4718
GCGATGAAGCCGGCCACGCGGGCGATCATCGCGGTAGATCTGTTCGGTCAGATGGCGCCGATCGAATCCATCATGGATGTCGCGGGCGAGGTACCTGTGATCGAGGACGCGGCGCAGTCGATCGGAGCGCGCCGCAAAGTGAATGGGAACTGGGTGATGGCTGGCGAAGCCGCGACGATCGGTACGTTCAGCTTTTTCCCGTCGAAGAACCTCGGTGGGTACGGCGACGGGGGAATGGTGGTGACACAGAGCGACGAGATCGCAACTCGGGTGCGTCGCCTTCGCGCTCACGGCGGGCTGAAGACGTATTACCACGAAGAAGTCGGGTACAACAGCAGGCTCGACGCGCTGCAAGCCGCGATTCTCTCGGCCAAGCTCCCAATGCTCGCCGCCTGGAGCGCGGCGAGACGGAAGAACGCCGCGTACTACGACGCCGCGTTCGCCGACGTCGAGGGCGTGCGAACGCCGACAATCGATCCGGCGAACGAGTCCATCTACAACCAGTACACTCTGCGCGTTGCCCGGCGGGAGGATCTGCAGGCGCATCTCAAGGCGAAGGGGATCGGCACGGCGGTTTACTATCCGCTCTCGCTTCACCTGCAGCCCTGCTTCGAGTACCTGGGCTACAAGCGCGGCGCATATCCGGAGAGCGAGAAAGCGACGAAGGAAGTCATCTCGCTTCCCGTCTATCCGGAGCTGAAGCAGTCACAGCTGGATGAAGTAATCGAAGCGGTTCGCGGCTTTTACGGCCGCTGACAACCATCTCCACAGAGAGTCCAAGGTGCGATTAAAGGATCAGCTCCTCGCCAAAATAGATAAAAGGACTGCCTGCATCGGCGTCGTCGGGCTCGGATACGTGGGACTCCCGCTCGCGCTGGAATTTGCGCGGGCCGGATTCAAGGTGATCGGCTACGACGTCAGTGAGCGTGTCGTGAAGGCGCTGATGTCCGGACAATCGCACATCCAGGACGTGCCAAGCGCGGAAGTCGCGCGGCTGGTGAAAGCGGGGAAGTTCGACGCGACGACCGACGAGTCGAGAATGCGGGAGATGGATGCAATCTCGATCGCCGTCCCCACGCCACTCGCGAAAACACGCGACCCCGATATGGGCTACGTGATCGCCGCGGCGGATGCAATTGGACGGAACTGCCGGCCCGGCGTCGTAGTGATCCTGGAGAGCACGACCTATCCGGGCACGACGCGGGAATTGATGCAGCCCAAGCTCGAGGCGGCGGGGCTCACGGTCGGAGAGGACGTGTTCCTGGCGTTCAGCCCGGAGAGAGTCGATCCGGGCAACCCGGTCTGGAACACCAAGAACACTCCAAAAATCGTTGGCGGAATAACTCCGGCCTGCACGGAGATTGCCTCAGCGCTCTACGCTACGTGTCTCGACACAATCGTTCCCGTATCCAGCCCGGAGACCGCGGAGCTGGTGAAGCTGTTGGAGAACACTTTCCGGTCGGTCAACATCGGACTTGTGAATGAGATGGCGATCGTATGCGACAAACTTGGCGTGAACATCTGGGAGGTAATCGACGCTGCCGCGACGAAGCCCTTCGGATTCATGAAGTTCACACCCGGACCAGGCATCGGCGGGCATTGCATCCCCCTCGATCCGCACTATCTCGCCTGGAAGATGAGAACGCTCAACTACAAGACGCGGTTCATTGATCTGGCGGGCGAGATCAACAGCGAGATGCCGGCGGTCGTCGTGCGAAAAGTTGCCCAGGCGCTCAACGAAGAGAAGAAGGCGGTCAATGGGAGCCGCATACTCGTGCTGGGCGTCGCCTACAAAAAGGACATCGACGATATGCGGGAAAGTCCGGCACTCGACGTGATTCGCCTGCTCGAGACGCAGGGCGCGACAGTGCTTTACCACGATCCCTACGTCCCGAAATTCCGTGAGGACGGGCCCGAGCACACGAGCGTCGCCCTCACGGACAAGGAGATCAAGAGCGCCGACGCCGTCGTGATCGTCACCGACCATTCCTCCGTCGACTATCAGCGCGTGGTTGACCTGGCGGGTGTCGTGGTCGACACGCGCAACGCCACGGCAAAGCTCACGAAGGGGAAGGGCAGGATCGTCTCGCTCGCATCAGCTGCATCCTACGCAACTGCCTAACTCGATCAGCTCGTGAACATATCTGTAATTGGCACCGGCTACGTCGGACTCGTCGTAGGCGCGTGTCTCGCTGAGACTGGCAACAGTGTGTGCTGCGCCGACATCGATAAAAAGAAAATCGAGCGGCTCAGAAAAAACGACATTCCGATCTACGAGCCAGGGCTGGAGCCGCTCGTCGAACGGAATCAGAAAGAGCAACGACTCTCGTTTACGACCGAGCTGCGCGAAGCGATCGCGTCGGCGGATGTCGTTTTCATAGC
>DHJO01000012.1:2430-4112 GCA_002404375.1 Gemmatimonadales bacterium UBA4718
CTCATTGGCCGGCACATGACGAGAGAGATCGTCGTCGTGACCAAATCCACGGTTCCAGTAGGAAGTGCCGCGAAAGTCGCGAAGGCTGTGGCGCGCGAAGCAAAATTCCCATTTCACCTCTGCAGCAACCCGGAGTTCCTCAAGGAGGGCGACGCCGTCGAGGATTTCATGCGGCCCGATCGGGTAGTGCTCGGCGTCGAGTCGGCCCACGCGCGGAGAGTGATGACGGACCTCTACGCGCCCTTCGTGCGAACCGGAAAGCCGGTTCTGCTGATGGACATTTCATCGGCGGAGATGACCAAGTACGCGGCGAACGGGATGCTGGCGACGCGAATCTCGTTCATGAACGAGATCGCCAACCTGTGCGACAAGGTCGGAGCGAACGTCGACTTCGTGCGGCGCGGGATCGGAAGCGACTCACGCATCGGACAGTCGTTTCTGTTTCCGGGACCCGGCTACGGCGGGTCGTGTTTCCCGAAGGATGTAAAGGCGCTGGTGAAGATGGGCGCGGAGTCGGGCGTGCCGCTCGATGTCCTGGCGGCGGTCGAATCAGCAAACGAGCGTCAAAAGACAATTCTCCTGACGAAGATCCGCTGCGCCCTTGGGGAGGAGCTGGCCGGCCGTCGAGTCGCAGTATGGGGCCTCGCCTTCAAGGCGGGAACGGATGACATGCGTGAGGCGCCTTCGCTGACATTGATCGAGGCGCTGCTTGACGAGGGAGTGTCAATCTGCGCGCACGATCCTGCCGCGCTCGACCACGCGCGGAGCTTGCTAGGCAACCGAATAGATTATGCGGAGACTAATTATGAGGCGCTCGCCGGCGCGGACGCATTGGTCGTGGTAACGGACTGGAACGAGTACCGCCATCCGGATTTCGAGCGGGTAAAGCGCACGCTCAAGCAGCCGGTCATCGTCGATGGCCGAAATCTTTACGACGTCGAGAAGATGCGGGAGCTGGGCGTGCGATACCATTCCATCGGACGCCCATCCGCGTGAACATGCTCGACGGCAGAGGGTAATACCATTCGGATGTTGAGATTCAGACCCCTATTGCTGGCTCTGCTGCTCGCGGCACCGCTAGCGTGCACGCCCCCTTTCGATCCCAAGATTTATCCGAATACCGACAAGCTCTACCAGGTAGCGATGGCAGAGTTTAAAGCGCGTCGGTACGATAACGCGGCCAAGGCTTTCGAGAAGCTCACGCTCGATTTGCCCGCCCGCGATCCGCGCCTGCCGCTGGCGTTCTTCTACCTGGCGCAATCGCAGAACAAGCAGGGAGAGAATTTGCTCGCCGCCGGGACGTACAACCGGCTGATCGACGCCTTCCCGCAGGATACCCTTGTAGATGACGCGCTCTATCTCTCGGGCCGCGCCTATCAGGCGGAGTGGAGACACCCCGAGCTGGACGCGACCTACGGGAATAGCGCGCTCACCGCGTATCAGTCTCTGCTGGCGAGCTATCCCGAGTCGCCGTTTGCGGAACCGGCGAAGAAGGAGATCGGCAAGCTCGACGAATGGCTGGCGGAGAAGGATTACAACACCGGGTATCTGTACCTGAAGAGAAAGGCCTTCGACTCGGCGATTCTATACTTCAAGGACGTGATCCGGCTTCATCCCAACGCGCCGAAGACGAAAGACGCGTATTTGCGCTTGCTGGAGTCCTACCGGGCGATCAAGTACAC
>DHJO01000029.1:0-1441 GCA_002404375.1 Gemmatimonadales bacterium UBA4718
TTCTAAAGGAACATGTAGGCCCCCTCACATTCGCGCTCACGGCGCTCACTTCGATCCTGTTGTTGCAGTACATCGGCAAGCATTTCGGAGAGCTGGTGGGCAAGGGTCTGCCGGCTCTGGTGATCGCTGAGTTCTTCGGGTTATCGGTTCCGCTGACCGTTGCACTGACCCTGCCCATGGCCGTGCTCGTGGCAACACTGTACGCGTTCAGCAGGCTTGCGGCGGAGAACGAGATCACCGCACTGAAGGCAAGCGGAGTAAGCCTGGTGAGCGTCCTCAAACCGGTTCTCTGGGCAGCACTCGGCGTAACCATCGTGATGATAGGCTTCAATGACCAGGTGCTCCCGAGATCCAACCATCAGCTCGCGACGCTGCAACGCGACATCGCGCAGAAGAAGCCGACGTTTGGTTTGCGCGAGCAGGTGATCAACGAGGTGAGTCCCGGGAAGTTCTATTTGCGGGCGGGTCACCTCGACGAGGCTTCGAACATGATGCGGGAGGTTACGATCTACGACATGTCCGATCCGACGCGTCGACGGACCATCTTCGCGGATAGCGGGACGATGGGGATGAGCAAGGGTCTCACCGACCTCGAGCTCACCCTCTATAACGGCAACATGCAGGACGTGCCGACGAACAACCCCGACGAGCTGCAGCGGTTGTACTTCAACGTCGATCTCGTTCGGGTCCGCGGCGTAGGCAACCAGTTTCAGAAGACGACGGTCGACTCCTATAAGAGTGATCGTGAGATGACCGTATGCGAGATGCAGGCGGCTCAGGACAGAGCGCGCGAGGACCACCAGGTTGCACGCAAGGAGTTCGAGAAAACACTCGCGTCGCTTCGCAAAGCGAAAGCCAAGGTGAGCAACGACGTGTTGAACGTGAATCCGAGCGAGCCATGGGATGTCGGCCTCGGCCGCCTGTACTGCCGCGCGATTGCGCTCCTCAAGCCCAAGGTCGCTCGTGCCCAGGAGCCGCCGCGTGCCTCGGGAGCGCAGAAACCGGTAGCGAGCGAGCCACTGCGGGCACCCGACGTCACAGGCCAGCTCGCCACCCTCGAGACTCTGCGCGTCAGACTAGATGAGAGCACGCGGCAGATGAACGCGTACGGCGTCGAGATACACAAGAAATTTGCGCTTGCCGTCGCTTGCTTTGTTTTCGTGCTGCTCGGCGCACCGATCGCGCTCCGATTCCCGCGCGGCGGCGTCGGACTCACCATCGGAGTCAGTTTGTTCGTGTTCGCGCTCTATTATGTATGCCTGATCGTGGGAGAGTCGCTGGGCAAGCGTGGACTCATTCCCGCGGTCGTTTCGATGTGGATGGCAAACGTCATCTTCGCGATGATCGCGCTCCTGCTGCTGGCAAAGATGGGCAAGGAGGGAAGCACCGCTCGCGGAGGGGACATGAGGGAGATGTTCGACTCGATTCGCGGATGGGTGCG
>DHJO01000029.1:1549-3179 GCA_002404375.1 Gemmatimonadales bacterium UBA4718
CTGGACCGCTACGTGTTTACGGAATTCTGGAAGATCTTCGTGACGACCGCGCTCGGTTTTCCGATTCTCGTCAACATCATCGATCTCACCGACAATCTCGACAAGTATCTCTCCCAGAATCTGAGCGCGGGACGAATCGCGCTGAGCTACCTGTACTGGCTGCCGGACTCAATGTTCATGATCTTGCCGGCCGCGGTCCTGTTCGCGACGGTATTCTCGATTGGCGCCCTGACCCGGCACTCGGAGATTACCGCTGCCAAGGCATCGGGAATCAGTTTTTATCGCTTCATCGCTCCGATATTCGTTGGAGCCGTCATTGCCACGATCGTCGGACTCATTCTCGGCGAGCTCGCGCCGATCACCAACAAGAAGCGGATGGACATTCTTCAGGGGACGCTCACGAGCGTCACCTCCGACCGATACAATTTTGCCTATGCCGCCGACCGCGGGCGCGTCTACAAGATTGGCGCGCTGCATCTGGTGGTGCCATCGATCGAAGGAATCGTGATAGAGCGCAAAGGAAAGGGGCCCGACTATCCGTCGTACGTCATCTCCTCCAACAACGCCAACTATCGAACCAGAAAGGGATGGCTATTGCAGAAGGGTGCGATGCATCTTTTTACCGACTCGATGCCGAACCTTACCTTCAGTTTCGACTCCCTGATCGATCGGCACTTTACGGAGCCGCCCAAACAACTCACTCTCACTCAGAAGGCTCCGACCGACATGGGCTTCCGTGAGCTGGGGCGATTCATCACCTCCATGGAGAGGTCTGGGGCCGAGGTGAATGAGCTTCGGGTCGAGCGCATGCTGAAGATCGCGATCCCCGTTACCTGCATCGTGATTCTGCTCTTCGGGGCGCCGCTGGCGACGAGCACCCAGCGCGGTGGGGCGGCGTACGGAGTCGGGCTGAGTCTGGCGACGACGGTGATATTTCTGATGCTCATTCAGCTCACGAAGGGCATCGGCGGCAAAGGAATGATCCCGGCAGATCTGGCAGCGTGGCTGCCGAGCATCATATTCGGCGTCGTGGGAGTCATCCTCTTCGCGCGCGTGAGAACTTGATCGGGGATCCACTCAGCGCTTTTCGGAAGGTTGGGGACTGGAGTTATTTCCTCCGCGACATCGGCCGTGCTTTCAGGGATCCGAAAACCTATGGCCCGGAAACGATCCGCCAGATGCGGAACATTGGCGTCGATTCGCTGCCGCTTGCCGCGATCGTCGCTGCGTTCATCGGGGCCGTCACCGCGTTCCAGACGAGATACCAGCTGTTCGGGGGCGTGCAGCTCTCGGTCGTGGGTCTGATCTCGCGGCAATCGATCATTCTCGAGCTCGGTCCGCTGCTGACGGGCCTGGTGCTGACAGGGCGCGTCGGAGCGCGCATCACAGCCGAAATCGGAACGATGCGCGTGACCGAGCAGATCGATGCCCTGGAGACTCTGGCGTACGATCCGGTCGCATATCTGGTGGTGCCGCGACTGATCGCGGCGTTGGTCATGCTGCCGGTGCTGACGATCCTCGCCGACGCGGTCGGTGTGGGGACCGCAATGGTCACGGCGATAACGGCCACCGATGTCACGAGCGCGGACTTCACGGCGGGCCTTCGACTCTCGTTCACGCCCTTCCAGAT
>DHJO01000029.1:3275-4056 GCA_002404375.1 Gemmatimonadales bacterium UBA4718
ACCGCGAACGTCGGCGCCGAGGGCGTCGGTCGCAGCACCGCGCAGGCAGTAGTCGTGACGTCGGTCGCCATCCTCGTGTTCGACGCGCTCATCGCGCTTCTGCTCGCCCCTTACCTCCAGGCATGAAGACAAGAGACGAAGTACTGGTTGGTCTGATCGTCACGGCTGCCATAGTAGTGACAGTGCTCGGCTCGCTCTGGCTCGCGCGCGGAGGATTGTCGAAGGGCTATCCGCTCTACGCGAAGTTTCCGTGGGGCGCGGGCCTCAAACAGGGGCAGCCTGTGCTGCTGGTAGGCGTCAACGTGGGGTACGTGGACCAGGTCGACCTTCATCAGGATGGGATTCTGGTCACTACACTGCGGATCCAGAACGATTACAAGGTGCCGATCACGAGCAAGGCAGCGGTGATTCCAAACGGCATCTTCGGGGATCAGGCAGTCGCGCTGACTCCGTCGAAACCCGATCCACGCGCTTTCAAACCGGACGACACCATTCCAATCGGGCCGTCGACGCCCGGAATTGCCCAGCTGACAAGCAAGGCCGATTCGATCGCGACATCGGTGAACGCGGTCACTGCGGCGTTGCAGCATGAGATGGTCGCCGCTGGCGGGATTCGTGATCTGAGGAACGCCATCGGGTCGACAAATCGGCTGGTGAGTGACTTCTCAGCGATTGCCGAGGAGCAATCACGTCAGCTGTCGGCGACGCTGACCTCGCTGAGGCGGGCTACGACAGCAATCGATCCGGCAAAGGTGGACTCGACGGTCAAGAATCTTCGCAC
>DHJO01000029.1:4086-8962 GCA_002404375.1 Gemmatimonadales bacterium UBA4718
TGATAATCGCCAAAGTCGACAGCGGGAATGGCAGCGCGGCGAAGCTGCTGAACGATCCTGGCGTTTACAACGACGTGCGTCAGCTGCTACAACGGATGGATTCGCTCGTGGCTGATATCAAGAAAAATCCGAAGCGTTACATCAACGTAAAGGTTTTCTAGCGACGACTGGCTTCGGCCGGTGCACGCGCGCGGGTGGCTGGCGCAGCTGCCAGCGAATTCTGACTGTCGCGGCCACTATCACAACCAGCATGCACAGCTCGACGTAGACCTTCTCCCCGTCGAGAAAGTCGATCGGCGAATCCTTGAGATTGGGATCGGTGAGGATCCCGTGCGCGTAAAAGAGCGCCGCGGTGCCGTAGGCCGTGAAGTGGAGCGTCTTCCACTTCTTTCGTCCCAGCTCGCGCCGGAAGTACGAGGTCAGGACGACGAAGGCGAGAGTATAGAGCGCGAGCGCGCCCAGAACATTTATCCACGGTTGCCTGGGGGCGTTGACCGGGTAAAGGATATCCACCAGGGTGAACTTCGCGGTGGATGAGAAGAGGATGATGACGGGGTGGATCGCCGCAATCGTCAGCGCGATGTAGGCCGTCCAGTTGTGGATCTTGAAGGTGTTGATCCGGCGGTGTGGCCAGTTCCTGACAGGGTTGTACTTCGCGGACATAACGAGACCGATCAGGATGTTGAGCGTGAGCAGCGTCATCGCTGCGAGGCCGAAATAGCTGGATAGGTCGATTGCGGTCATGAGGATTGAAGATTCCCATAGCAAAAGGCCGGCGCGGGAATTCGCGCCGGCCTTTTGGCTGCCGTGGCGGCAGGCAGTTAGATCAGAAACTGTACCGCAGCGACATCTGTATCTGATAATTGTTAAAGGTGGCGTTCGGGTCGACCGTCCATGGTGAGTTGAAGTTGTTGACGTTGTTCACCACTGAGACAGGCACGTTGTAGTTGTAGAGCGAGGTGTTGAGCGGCCCGGGCTGCTTTCCGGCAACCGAGAGCAGCGGAAGGTTGTTGAACGATCCCTGGATCGGAAGCTCGAGCTGGCCCCATTTCTTGTTGAGCAGGTTCAGGAAGTTGAACACATCCACCTGAAGGGTGAATCGCTGTCCCCCAAACTCCGGAAGCGTCTGGCGGAGCGACGCGTCCATTCTCTTCTGGAATGGCGAG
Source organism: Gemmatimonadales bacterium UBA4718 (assembly GCA_002404375.1). GTDB lineage: Bacteria > Gemmatimonadota > Gemmatimonadetes > Gemmatimonadales > Gemmatimonadaceae > UBA4720. The sequence goes on from DHJO01000029.1 coordinate 5,253, forward strand.
GTGCAGCTGTTGCGCTTCATGATGTGCCCCCTCTGCGAATCGAGGCACGGCTGCATAGAAATGAACTTATCTAGCGTGGCGGCAATGGCACGGTCGGGCACAAAGCTGGCACCCGAACCGGTTCCGACACGGATCTCATTCAAGTCTGTCGCATCCCGCGGCACGTAGATGGGATCATTTCCGCCTATACCATCGCCGTTGATGTCGTTGTTCGTCGTGTAAAGAAACGGTGAGCTGGAAACACCTTCAAAGTAAAAGCTGACGTCGGTTTGATTCTTCACCCACGGGGCAGTGAAAGTACCGTAGGCAATGAGCCGATGGGGGCGTTGAAAATTCGAAATCTCCGCATCGTTGGGGTCGTTCTCGAGTCCCGAGAACTGCCGTCCAAAGCGCCAGTTGGAGATTGCACGGTCAGAGGTCAGCGACTGAACGTCGCGGGACTGCGTATATGTGTACGCCGCCGTCGCCTGGAACGCACGGTTGAACCGCTTGCTTAACTGGCCGGTAAGCGTGTAGTTGTAACCCGCATTGGCGTTAGTAAGCATGATGGCGCCTTCGCTGAAGTTCACGGGAGGCGAACCGATCGTTTTGATGATTCTCTGGCCAGTGTTCGTGACGGCACCCGTCGCGGAAATCGTATCAGCGTACAGGATACGGCCATTCACATCGGTGTAAGGCTGGCCGTTTACGATCCGCGGGCCGATCAAGTTCAGATCGCGGACGTACATGCCGTGAATATCCTTCCGATAGAGGGCCTCGAAGGTGCCGACGACGCCGCCCGGAAGCGTGTGATCGACGCCGAGTGACATCGTGAAATTCTGCGGGTACTTGAAGTTCGGATCGGTGACGTTGATACCGGCAGTCCCGGCGGCTCCAGGGACGGGTGCAGGTTGACCGGCGCACGACTTCGGAAGCGTAGCGACGTCGGTGCCGAAGGCCGGTACCTGGGCGCCAGTGCATCCGACCGTCACGCCGCCGAGTCCGGTATTGCCGTACGCATTACCGACCAGGATGTAGGGAACCTGTCCGGTAAAGACGCCAATGTTGCCGCGGAGCTGCGTGGTCTGCGTGCCTCCCACGTCCCAGTTGAAGCCAAGGCGCGGTGACCAGAGCAGCTGTGTCTTTGGTTTCCAGTCAGTGCGGATGCTCGGGGCCTGGGCTGTAACCAGGTCGTTTTGCTTCGGGCTGTCGAGGAACTGGGGAATGTCCAGTCGCAGTCCGCCGGTGATCGAGAAATTGTTGGTAAGGTTCCAAAGATCCTGCGCGTAGAGCGAGCTCTGCTGGCCCTTGAACTTCGCCGCGATATCGCCTCCGTTCGCGTAGGAGAAAGCGTATGAGGAAGGGGTCCCGGCCTGGAGCGCTGCTATCGTCGGGAATGTGAAAGCCCCGTTCGCCGCGCCGCTCAGGAAGAAGTTGTAGATGGAGGTGTGCTCATAGCGACCACCCACGGTAAAAGTATGAGCCCCGCGGGGGATGCTGAGATTGTCCGAAATCTCGAGAATCTTCTGCTGCAGGTCGTTCCCCGGCGAGAATCTCTCGCTGCCGACCGTCACCGCAACGGAGGGAGTTGTGCCGCCGTTTGGTGTGACGCCGATGGAAATCTCCGGTGCGTTCACTGGTACGATGCGGAAGTCCCGAATGGTGTTGTAGCCAAAGAGGAGTTCGTTCGACATTCCGTTCGCGCGGTTATTGAACCACTGGGCCGCTACGGAACGATTTTGCGAGTTTCCGACGAAAGAGTTGGATGTGAGGCGGAGACCAGAGCTCTGTTGCGTCGCGTTTGACGCGAGCGAGTTGGTGTTTCGGGAGAATGCATCGCTCGTGGCGGTGTTGTCGAGAACGCGGAACGTGAGTCGGTTGGCGTCGTTGATCGAGTAATCGAGCCGCCCCATCAGGTTCTTGATGGGATTCGTGATGGGGAAAGCGCCAGCAGAGCCGACATCGAAATTTGGAGCAAGGATGCTGGCGATCCTGCTGATGGAATCCAGAGAAACCGCAATGTTGCTCGTTCCGATGGTATTTGTCGTTACATCCGCGATGGGTCCGCTAGTCGGGTTGGTGCTTTTCTTCCAGTCAGCCGCGACAAAGAAATGCAGCCGGTCCCTGACGATCGGTCCACCGAGCGTGAAGCTGTACTGCCGGATGTTGAACCCGCTCGCCCGGATCACAGGGACATCGGCCGCCATGTCCGGCGTGCGAAAGGCGTAGGTCGCACCGCCCGAAAGCGTGTTCGTCCCGCTCTTCGTGACGGCGTTGATCAACATGCCCGCGAAGTTTCCGTATCGAACATCAGTGGGGCTCAGAAGAACCTGGAACTCCTGCACCGCATCGACCGACATGATCCGGTTGTTGGAAGCCCCGCCTGGCGTCCCGTTGGAGCTGTTGAGATTGAAGCGATCGTTCTGATTCGCGCCGTCGACTGTAAAGTTGTTGAGCCGATCGTAGCCGCCTGCCGCGCTCGGGCCGCCTCCGGTGTTATTGGTAATGACCTGCGGGGTCAGCTTCACCAAGTCGGTGAAATCACGGTTCAGAGTCGGCACACGACGGATCAGTGTGTCGTTTACGACCGTACCAACGCCTTGATGGCTCGGGCTGAAACCAGCCTGCGAAGTGGCGCTACCGAGTGTGGTGACCTCGGTCAGTGTCACAGCCTGAGTCGGGAGCAGCATGTCAACGCGCGTTGTCTGGGACAGAGTGACCGTGACATCGTTCTGGACGACTGGCTGGAAGCCGATACGGCGTACTTCAACCGTATAGGGTCCGCCGACCTGGAGGCTTTGGATGAAATAGCGGCCGTTCTCGCGGGTCTGTGCCGATGTTGAGACGCCGGTGGAGCGGTTGGTGATTCGCACAACCGCGCCCCCGACCGGTCGACCTTGGTCGCTGGTGATCACGCCTGTTACAGCACCGGTGGTGATGCCTTGCGCTGCGGTGGAGCGGATCGCGCAGAGAGATAAGACCGCGGCAAGCGCGGCGATTGACAAACCGGCTCTGCTCATTAAGAAATCTCCTGAGGGGGACGAAACGGGAAGTGCACAGTGGCGTGTGGAACGAGGCGCAACGTGGGCACTCTATAAACGGCGCCAGCAAGAACGGACAATACTACGGCCGGGTCACATAACGGTGCAAGTTTTTTTTGTATCGACGGGATCACAAGATGGCCACCGCTTCAGTTGGGCCGCGTTCTCATCAGGGTGAGATAGTATATCGGGATCCCCACCAGAATCGTCGCGAGAACGCCGAGGGTCGGCCATCGACTCGACGAATCAAGAATCGCATTCCCTAGCAGCAGGACAGTGGCAACTATAAAGATCGCTGGAACCACAGGGTACAGCGGAACCCGGAAGGGCGGCTGATAACCTGGCCGCCGCCGAAAGACGAAGACAGAGGCCACGGCAAGAGCGTAGAACGGCACGATCGCGGTGACGAAGGTGTCGGCGAGCTGCTCGAAGGTTCCCAAGAGCACAAACAGCACTCCCAGCCCGGCCTCGAGTGCGATCGCCACGCCGGGAGTCTGGAATTTTCTGTGGACCTTCGCGATCGGCTTGAACAGCAGGCCGTCGGCCGCCATCGCAAAGAGAATCCGCGAGCCCGTCATCACCGATCCGTTGAGAGTGCCAAAGGTCGAGACCATTACAGCAGCGGACACGAACGCGACCCCCACAGCTCCCATGAGCCTCTGGGCAACGTCCGCGGCGACGAGCTTCGAG
>DHJO01000029.1:9080-12307 GCA_002404375.1 Gemmatimonadales bacterium UBA4718
AGATCAGAACGCGCGGAAGATTTTTCTCGGGATCCTTCACCTCGCCGCCTACAAAGCTCACGTCAGCCCAACCGTCGTAGACCCAAAGGACTGACACGAGCGCCAGTCCAAAGCGCGCGAAGGTAAAACTCCCGGCCGGGACTGCGGGCGTGAAGTGACCTCCGGTCCGAGGCAGTCCAATCGTGATCGCGAGGACAATGATCACGACAAGTGCGCCGGTCTTCGCCAGCGTGGTGATGTTCTGAACCAGCGAGCCCCATTTGATGCCGACATAGTTGAACGTGGCCGTGAGGAGAATCGCCGCGGCCGCGACGTAGTGGACGTAAGTGCTGTACGGCGCCACTCGCGGATCGTAGCCGAGAACGCGAATGAAGTACTCGGAAAAGGTCGTGGAGATCGCGCCGAGCGCGGCGGCGCGGATGAGCACGAGCTCGGCCCAACCGAAAAGAAAGGCAGGGAGCCTTCCCCACGCCTCTCGAATGAAGACGTACACTCCGCCGGTACGCGGAAGCGCGCCGGCGATCTCGGCGAGCGTCAACGCGCCGCAGAGCGCGAATATCCCTCCCGTGAGCCAGATCGCCAGCAGTGGCAGCGGACCGGGCAGCTTGTCCGCGATGCTCGCAGGCGAACGAAAGATTCCCGAGCCGATTGTCGAGCCGACCAGAACGGCTACCGCACTCCATAGCCCGAGGCGGCGCGGAAGAGATGAGGCGCGGGCGAAGGCTGAGTCTGCCGTCGGCGATGAAGCGCGGACGAAATCCGAGTCTGTCATGGCGATAGAGAGCCGCCGAAGTCCGAGTCCGTCATCCGGATACGCTAGTGCAAAGCCACTCTGTGCGCGAGTAGCTTTATGTCGCGGCGAATTTGCGCTGCATCTTCTCGCACATCTCATCTCTCGCAAATGAATCAGCCGCTGGCTGAGGCAATTTTCTGGATCGCCGCCCTTGCCTGTGTGGTCGCGGAGATCTCGATATTGCGGTCGACATATGCCGCCCGGCGCGTGGAAAAATCAGATCTGGTGCCGTCCGCATCGCGGGGCGGCGAGATCGTGTGGCCGATCGTTCCCGCCGTCATGCTCGCGTTTCTGCTGGCCGTGACCTGGCGGAGGATCGAGGCGAGAGAGACTCACACGGAGATGATGGATCATTCGGGAATGCAGCACTCCACGCCGATGCCCGGAATGCCGCCTCCAGCTTCGCGGCGCTGAGATGCGAACCGTCAGACGACTAGGGTATCTCGCGCTCGTCCTGGGGTTCGCGCAGATAGTTTTCGGAGCGATTGTGCGCATCACCGGCTCAGGAATGGGTTGCGGCGATCATTGGCCCGATTGCTTCGGTTCGTTTACCCCGGCGCCGAACTCGCCGAATCTGCTGGTGGAGATCTCGCATCGGTACGGAGCCGCGGCGCTGTCGCTGGCGATTGTGGCGCTCGCCATCGCCGCCTGGCGGAATCGGCGCGAACCGGGAGTGGGTGGTCGCGGGGGGGCCCTCCGTCCATCGCTGCTCGCAATTTTTCTCGTCGTGGTTGCCGCGCTGTTCGGGGCGGTGACGGTGAAAATGGAGCTGAATCCACTCGTTGTCGCGACGCATCTCGCGATCGCCATGTCGCTGCTGGCAGTACTCGTAGTGGTGGTGGTCCGTGGAGGAGGGCTCGGCGCGACGACAGTAAGCTCCCGCAGTCAGCGGACGTTTCGCTCGGCGCAAGCGGCTGTCGGACTCACGTTTCTGGCGCTCGTACTCGGCGCGCTCACCGCCAACACTCCCGGCGCGGCTGTCGCGTGTCAGGGATTTCCGTGGTGCACGGCCATCACCGAGCACGGCACTCCGCTCTGGATACAGGTGACGCATCGGATCATAGCGTTCCTGCTTCTAGGGCACCTGATAGGGATCGGCATTGGAGTGCGGAAACGGAGCGAGCCTGGGCCGATTCGAAATGCGGCATGGGCGGCGCTTGGAGTGGTGATCCTGCAAATCCTGGTTGCCGCGGCAATGGTGGAGATGCACTTCCCCGCATCGCTGCGCTCTCTGCACCAGGCTGTCGGAACTGCGCTCTGGATAGTAGTGGTAGCTCTCGCCGCACTGGCCGCTGGTCCACTCACCGAGGGCACGTCGGCGATCGTTCGCGAGTCGCCGTCTCGCGGCGAGTTCGCTACGCCTGAAGGCGTGAGCACCTGATGGGAATCATCGCCGGGGAGCAGGCGCAACCTTCGCTTCTGCGCGATCTGGTGATGCTCACCAAGCCGCGCATCATCTCGCTGCTGCTCGTAACGACCATCGCCCCGATGTTCGTTGCGGGCAATCCGGGTTGGCTCCTCGTGGTCGTCGTGACGATCGGAGGGTACCTGATGGCGGGCGGAGCGAATGCGGTGAACATGTACCTCGACCGCGACATCGACACGCAGATGTCCCGCACGAGACTCCGTCCAATCCCGAGCGGCCGAATGGGCGCGCGAGCGGTGCTCGCCTTCGGTGTCGCGCTCGCCACGGCCGCCACTTTTCTGCTCGCCCGTTTCACGAACGTCCTCGCCGCGCTGCTCGCGCTGGGCGGATTCTATTTCTACGTCTTCGTGTACACGGGCTGGCTCAAGCGCACCACACCGCAGAACATCGTCATCGGCGGCGCGGCGGGAGCGTTTCCTCCCCTGGTTGGCTGGGCCGCGATGACCGGGACGATCGACCTGACGGCGGTTTATCTGTTCCTGATCGTTTTCTACTGGACGCCGCCGCACTTCTGGGCCCTGGCCCTGCTCAAGCAGCGCGATTATGGAAAAGCCGGAGTTCCGATGGCGCCTCTGGTGTGGGGAGAGCGGGAGACGATGCGGCAGATGGTGTGGTACAACGTGATTCTGATCGCTCTCACTCTGCTGCCTGCAACCTTTGGCGCATTTGGAATCATCTACCTCATCTCGGCCCTCGTGCTCGGCGGGATTCTGCTCGTGGGGGTGATCCGTGTGGCCGTGACCACCGAGTGGACCAAGCCAGCCTGGCAAGTCTACAAGTTCTCTCTGCTCTACCTCGCACTGCTCTTCCTCGCAATGGTGATCGATCGCAAGGTGCTGGGCTAATGCCGGCGCCGCAATTCGGGGTCTCTGCTCAACGACCGACACCACGAGAACGTCCCGCAGTATCGTCGCCGCGACCGCTTCGGCGATTGCTCCCGCGAATCCGCCCGTATCTCGCCCGGCTCGTAATCGCGTTCCTGTGTCTGCTGGGCAGCGCCGCAATCGC
>DHJO01000029.1:12522-13892 GCA_002404375.1 Gemmatimonadales bacterium UBA4718
ACGGGCACCGCCGACGAGGCGTTTTCGCAGATCAGAACCGTCCAGAGCTTCACGCGTGAAGCCGAGGAGGTGCGCAGGTACGGCTCGCATCTAGTGGAGGTGATCGCCGCGGCCATGCGGCGTGCGAGAATTCGCGGAACTTTTTTTGGCATTCTCACCTTCTGCGGGTTCGGAGGCGTAGTCGCTGTTCTTTGGCAGGGCGGGCGCCTGGTCCTCGAGGGGAGTCTCACCGCGGGCGCGCTCGTGTCGTTCCTTCTCTATGCGCTGTACGTGGCGGGTGCGGTCGGCTCGCTTGCCTCGCTGTTCGGCGCTTATCAGGAAGCGGTGGGTGCGGCACGGAGGGTGTTCGATCTCCTCGAGGCGGAGTCCTCGGTAAAGGATCCAGTCGCTCCACTGCGGCTACAGCGTCCGCTGAGGGGCGAGATCGCAATGGACAACGTCTCGTTCCAGTACAATCCCACGCTGCCCGAGGTGCTGCACGGAGTCTCGTTGAGAATCGCCGCGGGCGAAGTCGTCGCGCTGGTTGGGCCAAGCGGCGCGGGCAAGACGACGATCGCATCGCTGCTGCCGAGGTTCTGGGACGTGACGGGCGGACGCATCACGTTCGATGGAACCGAGATCCGTGATCTGTCACTCGCCGAGCTGCGTGGGGCGATCGGCATCGTGCCGCAGGAGCCGACTCTGTTCAGCGGCACAATTCGAGAGAACATCGCTTACGCCGGAATAGGTGACGATGGATCGCAGCCGACCGAAGATTCGGTTCGCGCCGCGGCGAGAGCCGCCCACGCTGTCGAGTTCATCGAGCGCCTTCCCGACGGGTTCGAGACTCGCGTCGGAGAGCGGGGGGTCAAGCTGTCCGGTGGACAGCGCCAGCGAATTGCGATCGCCAGGGTGTTTCTCAAGAATCCCGCGCTTGTGATTCTCGACGAAGCCACGTCCAGTCTGGACAGCGAGAGCGAGCGACTCGTGGAACAGGCGATGGAGGATCTGTTGCGTGCGAGATCGACGCTCATAATCGCGCATCGTCTCAGCACGGTGTTGCGCGCGGACAGAGTGGTGGTGATCGATCGCGGCGTGATCGTCGAAGAGGGGCGACACCAGGAGCTGCTCGCTTCGGAGGGAGTTTACTCGCGCCTGTATCGCGGACAGTTCAGACCCGGGGACGCGCTCGTCGGATAGCACCGCCTCGACTAGCATCTAAGACGGAAGGCTTAACACGGATGCTCCGGAAAAAGGCCTGATCCTTCGGATTCGCTCCGAGTGGCGTTACGGCTCCGCTTGGGAGGGCCGGGATTTTTTGGGAACAGCCGCTCGGGATGCCCCCGGTGTTTCTCGCCACGTAACACCTCCTGTCCCATCCAAGATAGGAC
>DHJO01000060.1:0-413 GCA_002404375.1 Gemmatimonadales bacterium UBA4718
ATCGACAGCTGAATCGACAGCATCATGCAGTTGGCGTCCTCCGCCGACGAGCTTTAACTACATGGGCTCTCTAACGGAAGCAGAAAGATCAACCTAGGAAAACCACAGTGCAGAAACTCTCGGCACACCACCTCTGGCTCGGCGCCGATGTGACAACCATATATTAACCGACGGTCCGAGGGTTGTTGAACGATGGTGCACCGGAAACCTGCGGTAGGTGACAAAATCTACGTGCCCACCTTCCTCCATCTGACGCATGGCGTCGATGATTTCGAGGGCGGCGTATGCATCGTCGCGGGGCTTCGTGAGGAGGTAATCAAAGGCCAGCCCGTCACCTTCGTCAATATTGCTGAAGATCCCGCCAGCTGGATTAACTGGGATACTTACTTGGCTCCGCAGCAAGAGCAGCTTCG
>DHJO01000060.1:478-5828 GCA_002404375.1 Gemmatimonadales bacterium UBA4718
CGTGGCAGGCCATAGGCGTCTACAAGTGGCGTGCTTTCGACGACGACACCGGCGGCATCTACATCGTCGCGCGCGATCCGCAGACGAATCTAAGAATCAAGATGAGCGCGATCGATGATTAGTTGCCTTCGCACAGATGCCAATCAGGCGGCCGCGTCGACTCCATCACCGGTTTGTGACTGTACGCATTTGTCGAGTCGGTCCGCCGCGTCCTGCAATTCGGCGCGCGCCATTTTCAGGAGTTCTTCGTCAACACGTCGCTGATTTGCCCATTTCTGCAACTCGTCCCAGTTGGCTTGGAGATCGTGTGAAAGGGAATCATATTGTCTTGCCCACCTGACGTAATCCAATAACGCTGGAAGGTTCTGTTCTTCCCCAAAAGCCGCGAGTGAATCGAGATCGCTTCCGGTGAGAGCGGCAGCAGCGGCTTCAGATGCTTGCCGGATCTGGTGATATCGGTCGACAGCCTCAGAAAAGCTCTCAACTCCATGGCCGATCTCGAGCAAAGCGGTGACCGCTTCGGGAAGCACTTCCCCGGCTGCGGATAGAGCTAGCTTCGTCACGACCGATTTTACGAACGCCTTTCCGTATATCTTGGCCATCTGTTCAAATACTTCGGGACCGAGTTTCTGCACATCCTCGGCCATATTAGCCTGAGCTTTAATCATCGCGTCCATGATGGATACAATTTTCCCCGTTTCAAGCCCGATTTGCCAGTTCAGATTGTCGATGTCCTTCTCCAGCCTCTTGACCGCCTGTTCAAGCTCTTCAACCGCCTGCCGCAGACCAGCGCAGGGATCTCCCGTCGCTGCCCCTCCGCCGAGTCCCGCCAGCGAAGGTATCCCGCCGGCGGCGGCCGCTCCCGCAGTGCCTCCCAGGCCGAGAAAGCAGCATAGGAAGTCGAGGCAGTCGGCGTAGGCCTTCTCGGTGACGAGCAGAAGAAGCAGCACAATAAGGGCTGACTGCGTCGCCGGCGACTGTATCCTCGGCACCCGCCATCGAGGTAAGACGCGAGCGCTTGTGGAACCGCCGAACCAGCCGTGCGGCAGAAGCACCATCGTCAGACCCAATCCTACAAGAACGCTTGCTAACTCTGGCCCAAATTCGCCAGGCCGGACCGATTGTAGTCCCGGTGTGGCAACAAGAACGCGACAGAGCGCATAAGTGGCTGCCGTGGCAGCAGCGAGCCGGAATACAGTCGGGTAACGCTCCACACGCGCCGACCAGCGGCGCCACGCCGGCATTCGTTCCTGCGAGTAGGCTCGTAAGAGCAAAGCTGCAGCAAGGACCACGAAGACAATCTTGGCCTCTCCGAAGTTCGTCAGCAACGACGGCTCGTATGTGTCGGGAGTGCGCATGAAGCCCATAATCACCAGCGTTATAACAGCGGCGGCACCTACGGCCCGAACCCATTGCGGCACACGGAGGGGATTGTCTAATGCGCGGGTTGCCGCAATTCGAGCCCGGCCGCGAACAGCGGCGTCGTTCGCGCTCACTCCTGAGATTATGGCGCGTGTTACAACCGCGACGATCGCTGTCGGAACCAGCCAGATTTCGGTGATGTGACTATAAAAGGGCACGTTGATGCGGGAGTTCACACCCGACCAGAGCGGGACGGTCCGAAAGACCATCGGCGCGAACGCGCCCCAGCAGTAGATGAGCGCTGCGTCAATCAGCGCGGTAACTGTGACCATCAGTGCTTTCGACCGTGCCACACGCTGGTGCGACGTCCGCGCAAGCTCCATCGCCATCAGAATGGGAAGAGCCGCCAACATGAAAAACAGGATGTAGCTGGTGAGCAACGGGACGTGGCGATAGATCCAGGCGTTGAATGGATCGATGTTCGGCCACCCTGGTCCAAAAGGCAGCGGCGGTCCGAACAAATTTCCAACGGCATAGCCGATCACCAGCGTGATTCCGAGATTCGCACTCAGCGTTCCGAAAGCGACGCCGATCATCAGCAAAAGCAGGTTGTCGGCAAATACCAAATGGGTTGGACCGCCCCAGTCGTTCGCCGTCGCCATTGGCGCCAGAACATTGCCGGCGAAGCCGTTGGTGCCGACGATCGTTCGATAGCTCCAATGCGTTGCTCCCTCTGCGAAGCCGAACAGAAACAGCGCCAACACCAGAATGGTCGCGACGCGTGGCCACGCCGTCAGATAAATGCCGTCCGACCACGCGGCCGAAAGTAGAGTCGAGTAGCGGCGCACTTTCAGCGGAATCTCGACCCACCAGAAATTCACGAAGCGGTCAGCAAATGTCTTGGGCCGCTGAGCGGGCGGTATGCGATTCGATTCGGACCGTTGAATTGAAACCGGACTCGGCGAGGTGCTCATAGAATCCCCTAACGAAGAGACAATCGAGTGGCCATGTGGGATGGTGGCGCGGGGCAGCTGAAGGCCGCCCAGAGGGAGCGGGTCACCTGGGAGGCAGCGATGTCGCTGAACGCATTCTCCTCCTCACTCGTCGGCATCGTGGCTGTGCGATACCGTGGGCGAATAATGTCGCTATCGCAGACACACAGCGCCAGACAGATTTTGGATGTCGTTCCTCGATCAGACGCGAAGCTTACACGAAGCTTTCAAGATGTCTTGGAGTGCGAAGCATGGCCGAACCGCCAAACGCGTTGACGCTGGTGCTCTTTCCGGAGAGGACATCCTCCGGGATGTACGACGCGCTAGCTGCTAAGCGATGCCTCACCGCAACCGCGCTATCGGATCGAAGCAGAGTGATCGCAATAATGGACACGACCATTAAAGGCTTTGAGAGTCGCGAGCCCGTTGCGGGCGGAACGCTCTGGTACGTAGTGATTGGGGCGCTGTTGGAGAAACGCTTCCTGAACGAGCACGCACGAGCTCGACTGATGGCCGATAGATCTTCACCGACCTTCACCGCGCGGTTGCGCGCTTTACTTCAGGAGCTTTGGTGGACACTGCGGTACTGAAGCGTACGGGGTTCCCGCAAATCTGCCTCCGTTTCACGGAGCCATCCTCGAGCAGATTGCTCTGGGCGAATACATCATCTATTTCCAGTTTGCCGGAGACGTGCGTAGGGAGATCGCCGTCGAAGGCGCGTCGGAAGTACGCGCAGCCGATGAATCGCTAATCGCCGACAACGTAGGAAATGTGCGCCTTCGACCGACAGCGCAAACCGACAGCAACGCCGGTTTGGGCGGATCAGGCCACGCCTGACTTGGCGATTGCCTGGTGAAAATGAACGCCAGATTGCGGCCTCGTCCCCCCAACCCTCACGCCTATCGGGCGTGAGGGCCGCCGTTGGCAGCAACACTCTCTGCGAATGGCCGCACTGCTGATCAAAGAGCAGGAGGCGGCGCGGTCCTCTCCTTGATGAGCGAGCAAGTGCTGTCTGCCCAGAACGATCCAGTTCTATATTTTGCAGAGAGAGGTCGCCGGATTAACTGCGAATCTTGAACCGGGTCCAAACGACGATCGTAATACAACTGCCTCCGGCGCGCATGTATTGCGCGGGCGTGTCGAGGTCCTGATAGACCTCGACGGCAACCACTTCGCCCCCGGTCACAAAATGGTTGATGTCCCCCGACCCCTTGTCTCTCCCCTTCGCTGTGCTGACAGCCGTGCTCTCCACAACTGCTTGAGGAGGTGTCTGCGCCGCTGACTGCCACGGCATGTCGTCTACCCAGTACTGCACGCATCCGCTTCCCGGGAAAACTCCGCGCGAGCTCGAGACCACGGCGTCGCCCTCGGGACTGAGACTCACGCTTAGTCCCGGCACCTGTCTGAGAATATCGGTGAGGTAATTGGGGTGCATGTTCTGAAGTCGTTCCGGACCGATATAGTAGCCAAATCCGGATTTCTTCCGCTGATTGAAGCCGACTTTGTCGAGGGCTGCCGATCTCCGAGCCGTTACGAGGACAGGATCCATAATCGCCACGAATTTCGGCAGCTTGATCGTGACTCGCTTCTGCTCGCGCGACGACAGATCGACCGGGACAATCTCCGCACCAAAGCCAAGGTGCCGCGCCATCAGGGTCTGAGTGCCTGAGGGGAGGTTACGCATGGTAAACTCTCCCTGGGCATTCGTCATTGTGACGATATCGGTTCCCAGGAGCTCGACTCGGCTTCCCGCATTTGTTGGGCTGCCTTCGAGCACCACCAGGCCGGACACTGTGGCGTTTCCGACCTTCGTCCCTGAATCCGCGGGAGAGAGCAATAGAGTTCGCGCGAACAGCTCGGCGGGTCTGTTTCCGAGCGAGATGGGAATCTCGGCAGTGACGGTGGACCCGCGCCGCGCTTGCAGTGTCGCTTGCAGCGAACTGGGCAGCCCGCAGATCTTGAAGGCCCCCGACCCGTCCGTGGTGTCGCGCACCAATCGTGAAGTCCGGCGAACGCCCAATTCCTTCGACACTTCGAGGTCAGTCCACGCGACGGACACTTCGGCTTGGGCGATCGGTTGCAGAGTTTCGGGATAATTGACGTGGCCAATCACGGCGGACATATCCTGCGCGCCCGGTCGAACCGGGCACACGCCGTGGATGATCGTTGCCGCTGATGGTACGGCGAGTAACACGAAGCTCGAGCTGTCAGGTCCGATATGAAATGGCTTCGTCCCGAGCCTGATGCCCAGCGTGTCAAGGAGAGCGTCATATACTCTGACTTGGTATGTGCCGGGCGGCAAGCTGTCGATCTCGAACTTCCCGAGGGAATCGGTCTCGAGCGTCGTCCTTGCCCCTTCGATTACGACATCGGCACCAGAGAGATATCTGCCGTTCAGGCTGTCGACGACTACACCCACAATTTGAGCTTTGCCGGTCTTGGAGCCGGCCGGCGGGGTCGGTGCGGTTTTGTTCTGGGCGACGAGAGGCGGCGTAAAAACGATGAGTGCGGCCGCTATGCATAGCTGAAGCTGCCTGATCATTCGGATCAATCTGCCAATGCAGGTTCGTACGCAGTCAGGAACATTGCCAATCGGGAGTTACGAATCATTTTCGCATCCTCGGAACGAACATGCCGTGCGCTTTCGGAGTTCCGGGCAGCACGATCTCGGGATCGGGGTGCGTCGTGGGGGCGCAGCGGCGAGGACGAGAAGGCAGGCGAATCGCTCCTGCGTGCCTTTCAGTGCTTGTTAGTGCCGCTACTTACTTAGCACAGGCTGGCAGTCGGCGCAAACCATTCTCAAATGCTACCAGCAGCCGGACGATGTCACGCTTCGGTCTGCTCTCACCAAGCGGGGAACGCTAACGGAAAGCGGATTGGAGGGCGCGGAACGGACACCACGAATGGACACCACGGAGCAATCCGGCACAAAAGAGAAAAACCCCGCCAGCGCCTAAACGCTTGCGGGGTAATGATCTGAGGTTTATGGGCCTGGG
>DHJO01000037.1:0-663 GCA_002404375.1 Gemmatimonadales bacterium UBA4718
ACACCCCGTTCAGTTCAGTTGGGACCTGCTTCGCTCTCCACTCCGGCTCGAGAATCGAATAAACGGCGAGCGTCTCGTAGCGGTCCCATTTGATCGCCCAGTCGCGCTCCACGCCCTCCTGTTTCATCCCGAGCTTCTGCATCACTTGTCCGGAGGCAGGATTGCGTACGAAGTGACGGGCTTCGATCCGGTGCATGCCGAGGAACTCGAATCCAAAGTCGAGGAGTCTCTGGCTCGCCTCGGTGGCGTACCCATTGTTCCAGCGGTCGCGAGCGATCCAGTAGCCAAGCTCCGCGCGCCGGTGCTCGCGCTTGATCATGAGACTGATCGCGCCGACCAGCTTGCCCGTCTTTGTCTCGACGATTGCGAAGGTTGCATTGGTCCCGTCGGTCCAGGCGGGTGGGTGGCTTTCGATCCACGCCGTCGCCGCGCCGACCGGATATGGGTGGGGGATATTGAGTGTGGTGTCCGCGATCTCGCGCATGCCCGCGAGCCGCTCGACATCCCACGCATCGTCCAGCTGGAACGGCCGGAGAGTGAGGCGCTCGGTTGTGAGTGTGGGTTGGTCCGGCACGACGAACAGTCTAATAGCGCCTTTGGTGAACTGCTGCTCGGGCAGGCTACTATGACGATGGGGTATACGAATGCTCCGGAAGAAGCCGG
>DHJO01000037.1:843-5146 GCA_002404375.1 Gemmatimonadales bacterium UBA4718
CCTTTTCCGCAGCATCCGCCTACCCTCCGTCCTAGATGTCAGTCCGAGCGACAGTTAAACGCGGTCATGGCCGCTAGACCCGTCACTGTATATTTCGATCACAGATGACTGATCAGATCCCCGACATCACGATCATCGGCGGAGGTCCAACCGGACTGTTCGCCGCTTTTTATGCCGGCATGCGTGGCGCCACGTCACAGATCGTCGACGCGCTGCCCGAGCTCGGTGGGCAGCTCACCGCGCTTTATCCGGAGAAGTACATCTTTGACGTGGGTGGGTTCACCAAGATCCTGGCCAAGGATCTCGTGAAGGCGTTGCGCGAGCAGGCGGACCAGTTTCACTTCAAGTCCCACCTCAATCAGAACGTCACCGCACTGGAGCAGGAGGGCGATCACTTCGTGCTGGTCACGGAGACCGATCGCTTCCCGACCCGCTCGATCGTCATCGCCGCCGGAATCGGGGCCTTTTCGCCTCGCCGTCTTCCACAGGCGTGCGCGGACCCCTGGTATGGCCGTGGCATCTTCGACCGGGTGTCCAACCCGGACGAGTTCAAGGGTCAACGCATCGTGATCATTGGCGGCGGCGACTCGGCGTTCGACTGGGCCCAGCAGCTTCGCGACCGGGCAAAAGCGGTCACGCTCGTGCACCGAAGCGACAAATATCGGGCTCATGGCGCAACCGTCGCGGACGTGCAGGCAGCCGCGACGGCCGGGCGCACCACGCTACTGCCCTTTCACGAGTTGCATGAGGTGCGCTCGGAGGGGGAGCGACTGACTGGCATCACGGTGCGGGACGTCAAGGCAAAGACGACCCTCGACATCGAGGCCGATGCCATCCTTCCGATGCTCGGCTTCCACAGCGACATCGGCGCGCTCGCGGAGTGGGGACTGAACTGCGAGAAGGACGAGATCGTGGTCAACAGCCTGATGGAAACTGGTCGGCCGGGGATCTACGCGGCCGGTGACATCACGAGCTATCCCGGGAAGCTAAAGCTGATCGCGACCGGATTCGGCGAAGCGGCCACCGCGGTAAATCAGGCGGTGCACTGGATCTATCCCGAGAAAAAGGTGAATCCGGGACACAGCTCCAACATGGCGATCTTCGGGCAGAAGGACGATTAGTTCGGCTCGTCGAGCGCGCCGGTCGTCCGGATTGCGTGAGGCCGCCGCTCGTCGGTCGTCGCGCGCGCGCAGAGGATCCAGGTCAGCGTCGCTGTGCCGATCGTCACGGCCATGTCAGCGATGTTGAACGTCCAGAACCGGTGCGCGCCTATTCCAATGTCTATGAAGTCCACCACGCCGCGCGGGGAGCGGATTCTGTCGATAAGATTTCCGACGGCGCCGCCGCAGATCAGCGCGAGCGAGGCGAGCTGAATCCTGTCGCCTGGCGAGCTCTGTTTGTACATGTAGGCGAGGACGACGAGCGTCGCGAGGGAGAGGAGCGTGAACCACCAGCGGGATGAAGGCCCGAGCGAGAGACTCATCGCGCCTCCGGAATTGAAGGCGAGAGTGAATCGAAGAACGTCGTCGATGGCGTTTCGCGGCACGTAGGGAGTCAGCGCGGTGACGGCCAATCGCTTGGTCGCCACGTCCACCAGCACGATCGAGAGAAAGATCGTCCAGAATCTATTGGCTCTTTGCGGCATGAATGTCGTTTGGGGTGTCTCATCCTTACGGCGGAAAGCCGGATCGCGTTTCGCCGTGAAGGCTATCAAGAGCATTATAGATTCCAGTACGCGAAACACCAATCGACGAGGCGGAATGGCGAGACAGACCCGTGGACACAAGCGGACCAAAAGTCTTCTTCATTATCACTTGATCGGCATCGGCGGCACCGCGATGGCATCGCTTGCCGGTCTGCTGAAGGCGGCGGGTCACAAGGTGACGGGCTCGGATCAAAACGTGTATCCACCCATGTCCACTGGTCTGGAGGAGATGGGGATAGCGTACAATCAGGGGTACCGGCCGGAGAATCTTGCCTCGAACCCCGACATTGTCGTGGTGGGCAACGCGATCTCGCGGGGGAATCCGGAGCTCGAGGAGGTCCTGATCCGGAAGCTCCGATACACGTCGGCTGCCGCTACCATAAAGGAGGAGTTCATCTGGGGCCGCCACTCGCTGGCGGTGGCGGGCACGCACGGTAAGACGACGACCACGTCGCTGCTGGCGTGGGTACTCGAATCGGCGGGCCTCAACCCCAGTTTTCTGATCGGAGGTGTCGCCGAGAATTTCGGAACGTCGTATCGGCTCACCGACTCGAAGTATTTCGTGATCGAGGCCGACGAGTACGACACCGCCTACTTCGACAAGGGTCCGAAGATGTGGCACTACCTCCCGGACACGGCGATCGTCAACAACATCGAGTTCGATCACGCCGACATCTACCGCGACGAAGAGGCGTACAAGTTCGCATTCGCCCGCTTCATCAATCTCATTCCCAAGAACGGGGTGCTCGTCGCCGGCTGGGATTCTCCGATCACGCGCGAGCTCGCTCCAAAATCCTTCGCGCCTGTCGAGTCCTTTGGCTACGGGGACGACACCCAACCTCCGTCAGGCCAGGCGCACTGGCACGCGCGCGACGTCGGGTTCACCGAGAGCGGAACCACCTTCCGCGCTTTTCGCTCGAACGACGAATGGGGCAAGGTCGAGACGCCGCTCGCCGGCGCCTTCAACGTGCGAAACGTGCTCGCGGTGATCGCCGCGGCCGAAGCGATCAAGGCAGACCGTGATGGCGTGCGCGCGGGACTCAAGACGTTCGCCAGCGTGAAGCGGCGGATGGAGGTCCGTGGCGAGATTCGCGGCGTCGCCGTGATCGACGATTTCGCGCACCATCCGACGGCGATCCGCGAGACGATAGACGCGATCAGGCAGAAGTACAAAGGCCGGCGCATCGTCGCCGTGTTCGAGCCGCGCAGCTACACGGCGCAACGGCGCGAATTCCAGCAGGATTACGTGAAAGCCTTCCGAGGTGCGGATGAAATAATTTTCGCCGCACTTTTTCGCCCCGACCGCTACACCAAGGAAACCGCGCTTGATCTTGATGAACTGGTCAGGGACCTCGCTTCGACGGGAAAAGGTGCCAAGCAGCTCAAGAACGCGGACGCCATCGTCAGTGACCTGACGCCGCGGCTAAAGGAACGCGACGTGGTCCTGGTGATGTCGAACGGCGGCTTTGACGGCATACATCAGAAGTTGCTTGACGCCCTGGCGCGGCCCTAAATCTTTTTGCGAGGGGCGACGGGGGTGAGCTTCGCCGATCCCGCTTTCGCTAGCAAGGCGAGCTTCAGCACCGTGTTCCAGTTGCGACCCGTGCAGCGACCGAGCTTTCTCTCGATGACAGCGTTGGTCAGGCGCGATCGGCCCTGTCCATCCGGGTAGAATGCGTAAAGGTGCCGACCTTTCGCGCGCACGATTTCCCCGCCAGATATGCCGTCCTGGAGCGCGGCGACATCCTCGGGGCGCGGCGGACTCTTCAGGAGCATTACGACGAGGTGCGCCGGATCCAGCTCCGCTTCCTTCCGAAATGGGTTTTGCCTGATCATGCTTTTCCACTCTTCGGGCGCACGAACGAAGAAATCGATCTCGATCCCGAACCGCTTCACCGATTCAGCTTCCAGGAAGCGTTCGAGCTCCGCACCCGTCCGTGCTCTGCTTCCGAACACGACGTTACCACTCTGCAGCAGCGATCGGACGTCATCGAATCCAAGCTTCGTGAGAAAGTCTCGCAGGTCCGTCATGCCGACGCTGCGGTGCCCGCCGACGTTTATGCCGCGGAGCAGGGCGATGTGAGTTGTCAGATTGACCAGCGACCGGTGAGCGACACGCAAACAACCTAAACCAGTCGGTGCGCTCCCGCGAGTTCACACTCGCGCAGAGTGCTCGCGCTCGCGCCGGCCATTGGCGCGCCGCGGGGCTCTATACGGACGCTCCCACTCGCGCAGGTGATCCAGCAGATAATCGAGCGAGAAAATGTGGCGCGAGTTGTCGGCTTTCCGCCTGAACACCACCCGCGACCAACCGCGCATGCCGGTCGGCGTGTACCACTCGCCGTCCATGTGCAGCTTGTCCCCGGAGATCGCGCGGATGAGGACGCGCTCGTACTGGGACCGGGGCAGGACGCGCTCGGGGAACAGATTGTCCCAGGTGCATAGCCTGCCCACGTCGTCGTAACCCGGCGGACGATCGTCGAGATCGAGCAGGGAAGGAGCGCGACCCTTCATCACCGAGCCGATCAGGCGCAGCGTGAACGGGTCAGAGTAGCGTCTGATGTAGGGCCAGAAGTGTTTCGTCACGAGTCCCGCAAT
>DHJO01000037.1:5305-6205 GCA_002404375.1 Gemmatimonadales bacterium UBA4718
GGAGACAAACGGGTTCTCGGGGAAACAATCGAACCGCGCCAGCCATCCTTTGCGCGTGGTGTGCGGCATCGGGCGGAAGCCCCTGATGATCGGGATATCCGTCTCGTCGAGCACGCCGATCTCATAGCTGGGCCAACGCATCACTTCCCGCACGATTCCCACGATCAGCGTGGCCGTCGCGATCATGAGCGGCGCGTCCGGCGTGAAATCGGCGGTGACCTCGATGCGATCTCCGCGGGGTCTCACACCAATGCCCGTCGAGCGGCGGTTTGCCGCGAGCAGCATCACGGGGACCGGAAGGATATGCGCCAACAAATAAGACAGCTGCTCGACGGTCCTCGTCGAGCCCTGCTCCGATGGGGGCAGCTCGAAAGAGATGTTGTAGTGGGCGCTGAAGCCGGCCAGCTGCACATCGGTGTCGTGCGCCTGCTCCCAGGCGTCCAGCTCCTGCCGCACGAACAGGATCCCTTCCCAGAGCGAGCGGCCGGCGCGGGCGGCGCACCCGCGCTCGATCTCAATTACCGGTGTCGCGACCTCTATGACGCCGGTATCGAAGTAGACCGCGCCACCAGTGGGGAGATGATACGATCTGCCCTTCCGGTGCATCATCTTCTTGCGAATGAACCGACGCGGGCTTCCAAAGGTCGCTTCGGGTCTGACCTGCACGCCATCCATGATCACGGCGAATTCGGCTTCCATGCCGATCGCCGCCAGCTGGATCCGCTCGCGAGTCGTTGACTTGCTCTCCGGTCCCTTCTTTTTCTTCAGCTGCGCCATTCTCACCTTCTACCCAAAAGCCTTCTGCTCTTACAAAGCGGTTCTGCAACGAATAGGTCAACTTTTCACATCCCGCGGCACCGACAGCACGTAACCGAGATCCAGATGCAGGTGGTCCTCCGC
>DHJO01000037.1:6370-6849 GCA_002404375.1 Gemmatimonadales bacterium UBA4718
AAGCGCTCGATCGCGCTCCGGGTGTCCAGGTAAGTCTCGCCAATACGATAGATGTTGGCGGCCGTCCCCCAGGCATGCGGAGTAGCGTTCTTGGAGAACCGATGGGACGGAGAGCGATACCCCCCGTTCGCCGAGATGTGGACCAGCGTCCCGACGGCCTCCCGGAACCTATCCAGGCACACTGCCAGAAGTGTTATTGCGCACGGAACGTACCGGGGGAAAGTCCTGAGGGGAGGGGCCTCCCGTACATCGACCTGGATGAACTCCCAGAGCAGGAAATTCCTGGCCAACTCGATTTTCATGGCCGAATCCCAGGAAGGGATCTCATAAAAATAGCGTGGGAGCTGCCTCAATCGCCCCGCGGTGTCCTTCCATTCCTCCCCAGGCCTCAGCGCCTTCCTGTATTCGGGCGGCAGCGTCAGTCCGTCGACGACCCTGAGCGGGAAGTTCGGCGACTCATTCAGGCCGGGGTTACCGGC
>DHJO01000037.1:6983-7516 GCA_002404375.1 Gemmatimonadales bacterium UBA4718
ACGCCCGCATCGTGCGCGATGGTCGAGATCTCCCCGGTTTTGTGGGCGACGCGCGCGCCTTTGGGCAGCCGGGCGGGAATCCCCTGATTGAACTCCTGTCCGTGCAGGATGTCCATCATTCGCCGCGACAGAGCCGGTGAGAAGGCCTTACCCTCCGACAACAGCACCAGAATCCGCAGCAGCCCATCAGCCGTCACCATGTTGTTGATGCCTTTCTCGAAAGCGAGCTCGTCCTCGACCCCACGTTTCAGGTCGATTCCATCGTCGACGTCCAGCTCCTTGAGCGTCCGATTGACGGCGTCCGCGCCGATCACGCCGAGCAGCAGGTTGGTCGCGAGGTTGCTGCTGGTGGTGATCATGTGATACGCGAGCTCGTCCACACGCATCATCTTGCCGATCGCATTGTGTACGGCCGAATTCGCGTCGCGGCCCGACTCGACGCGGAACGGCACGTTCTCGACGACGCTCAGAAAACGATTGCGCACGTGAACGCGCGAATGCGGGAGCAGGTCACCGCGATCGATTGCCGCAAA
>DHJO01000037.1:7639-13085 GCA_002404375.1 Gemmatimonadales bacterium UBA4718
TCGGCCTTGTAGTGGAGCTCGAAACCGGTTTCGGCGTCGTGCAGCGCGACCGCGATCGCTTTGGCGCCCGACTCGCTCTCGATGGTTTCGATCTTCGTTCGTAGCGCGCGCTCCCGCGCCGCCGTCGGGGTCTCCGTCTTCGGCATCGAGACGGTCAGGAGTATGCTACGCGAGGATCCGCTTTGGCGTAGGCGAGATCGGTAAGGAGATTCACCATCACGAACACGACGCTCAGGAACAATACGGAGCCTTGAATCGCTGGGAGGTCGCGCCGGGTGATGGCGTTGACCACGTAGCGGCCCAAGCCCGGCCAGCTGAAAATCGTCTCGGTGAGAATGCTGCCGGTGAGATAGTATCCGAAATCGAGTCCGAGCACGGTGATGATGGGTATCAGCGCATTGCGCAGCGCATGCCTCACTATCACGACGCGTTCCTTCAGTCCTTTTGCCCGCGCTGTGCGAACGAAGTCGCCGCTCAGCACGTCGAGCATCGCCGATCTGGTCACTCGGGCGAGAAAAGCGATGGAGCGCGAGCCGAGCGCGAACGCGGGAAGAATCAGGTACTTGATGCCCCCGTAGCCGGAAGGAGGGAGCCACTTCAGGATTACAGCGAAAACCAGAATCAGTATCAATCCGACCCAGTAGACGGGAAACGAAATGCCGAGGTAGGCGAACCCGAGCCCCAGTCTGTCGAACCACCCGCCCGGATTCCGCGCACTCAGCACGCCGAGCGTAATGCCGAGCACCGATGCGAGAAACATCGCCGAGCCGGCGAGGAGGAGGGTCTTCGGAAACCGCTCGCGAATGTCCTGCACGATCGGACGCTGTGTGATGTAGGAGTTTCCGAAATTCCCCCTCAGCACGCCGCCAGTATAGAGAGTGAACTGCTTGAGTAAAGGTTCGTCCAGGTGTAACTCCTTTCTCAGGCGAGCGATCGTCTCGGGGTCGGCTCTCTCGCCCACCATCTCCTGCACCGGATCTCCGGGCGCCACATAAAGAAGGAGGAACACAACCACCAGCACTCCGAACAGTGTCGGAATGGAAAGGGCGAGTCTCCGGACGATGAAAGACAGCACGTCTCTATTTGCTGATCGTCACATCGGTCCACCGTTGACCGTTGAAGACGGCGGGAACCGTGAAGCCCTTGATCCACGGCTGGACCGCGTACATGTCCTTGTAGAAGAAGAGGTAAATCATAGGTGCGTCATTGAGTTGGATCTGGTCCGCCTGGGTGTAGAGCGAATTGCGCTTCGCTTCATCCTGCTCGCGGTGGGCCTGGTCCACCAGCGCGTCGAACTTCGGATTGGAGTAGAACGAGACGTTGCCGCCGACTCCCTTGTTCTTGCTGTGCAACAGCGGGTACAGAAAGTTTTCGGCGTCGGGATAATCCGCCCACCATTCCTTGAGGGCGAGATCGGTCTGGCCTTTGCGCGCGGCTTCGCGCATCGATGACGCATCCCGCTGCACGATCTTGGCGCGGATGCCGGCCTCGGCGAGATTCGCCTGGATAGTCTGGGCGACGCGAGGCGATTGATCGGTGGTGGCGGACCACAGCTCGACATCGATCCCGTTCGGATGGCCGGCTGCGGCGAGAAGCTGCTTCGCCTTGGCGACATCGTGCGGATATCCTTTGCGACCCGGCTCGGCGCCACCGAGGGTGGGAGGGATCACGCCATTGGCGACGCTGCCGCGGCCAGCCATCACCTGGCTCAACATCGTATTCACATCGACGGCGTAGTTGAGAGCTTGCCTCACGCGGACGTCCGTGAGCGGGCCGCGAGTGGTATTGATGGCGACGTACCAGAAGCGGAGCGCAGGCGCCGAAGTAAGGAGCTTCTTTTTCTCCGGGTCTACCTGCCAGGACTTGCCTGCTTCGTCAGGCACGTTCAATACATCGACGTTGCCCGCCTCGAACTCAGCAGTGGCCGTGCTCGCTTCGGGGATGATGCGCGCCGTCAAAGAATCGGTTTTCGGCGGGCCGTCGAAGTAGTCGGGATTCTTTGCGAAGCGCAGGTAGTCATCGTGTCTCCATTCGACGAACTTCCACGGACCCGTGCCGATCGGCTTCTGCCCGAAGTCTGCAGGTGGGTTATCGGGGACGATCGAAGTCACCGGCATCGCGAGCAGCTTCGGGAAGATCGAGAACGGCTCCTTGAGCGTAATCACGACCGTAGAGTCGTCTGGAGCCGCCATGCCTGAGATCGTCTTGGCTTTGCCGGCCGCGTAATCTTCGGCGCCCTTGATGGGGTAGAGCGGCCAGCCGCGCCCACCCTTGGTCGCGGGATCGAGGACGCGCTGGAAGGAATTGACCACATTGCTCGCCGAAAATGCTCGACCGTCGTGGAACTTGACGCCGCGGCGCAGATGGAAGGTGTAGGTGATTCCGTCGGGGCTCACATCCCATGATTTGGCGAGCCCAGGGACGACCTTCGCGTCAGGAGTGAAGCGCGTCAGCCCGTCGAATACGTACGCGACCACGCGTCCTGTCGGCACATCAGTAGAAAGGGCTGGATCGAGCGATCTGGGATCGTAGGTATCTCGTGAGTCGATAATCGTCTTACGAGTGGATCCCGACTCACCGCCGCCGCCGCAGGCGATAATGGCGGGTAAAACGAGGAGGAAAAGTCGCCGCATACGAGTGCTCTTACCGTTGACATGAAGGGGCAAAATACGAGAACTTTCGCGGACCCCCGAAACAGGCCTCACCGTGAGCGCAGAATACTATTACCGCCGTCAACTTGGCGCCAAGGATCTACTGCCCGCCGTTGGCGTTGGTGTCGCCGTCGGTTTGGCCGGCTTCTACATTGTGCAACTCTTAATCCAGCGGACGCCCCTCGTTCCGCAGGGAGAGCTCACTCGGGCGCCGACGACGCCCCCGAAGCGAATGCTTGGAGACAGAACGGAGCCCGAGACGGAGACGCACTACGCTCGCGAGCTGCCGCCCGGACAGCCACCGGGCGCTCGCGTGCTGAAAGGGTGACGCGCGGACGCGGAATACGGCTCGGGACTCTCACCGCACTAGCGCTTCTCGCAGCGTTTCTTGGGGGCAGCATCGCCCGCGCTCAGGACATTGATTGTCAGCGCGGGGACCTGGAAGTGATGCGACTGGTGTTCGAGGGAAACAACGCCTTTTCGGACGCCGAGCTCGCGAAGACGATCGTAACCACGCCCTCGGCATGGGCGCGGCGTTACCTCTACCTGCCGTTCACGGTCAAACATTGCCTGGACCGTAGTGAGTTCCCGAACGATCGCGCCCGGCTGATAATCTTTTATCGCCGTCGGGGGTACCCAAGAGTGACCGTCGATACGGTGGTCAAGCTGCTGGGGCCGGGAGCCGTCGAGGTGCGATTCAAAATCAACGAAGGACCGCCGATCATAGTGAGATCCTTCCTTCTGCGCGGACTGGATTCCGTACCTGAGAAAGCGCCGATGGCCCGCGATCTTCCCGTACACGAAGGCGGGAGGTTTGACCGCTTCGCGATCGATGCCGCTGCGGACACCGTCCGTGAGCGCTTGCACAACAACGGATATCCAAGGGCAGATGCTGTCAAC
Organism: Gemmatimonadales bacterium UBA4718; assembly: GCA_002404375.1. GTDB lineage: Bacteria > Gemmatimonadota > Gemmatimonadetes > Gemmatimonadales > Gemmatimonadaceae > UBA4720. Next base: position 11,191 of record DHJO01000037.1, read on the forward strand.
AGCTTCACCGTGAACGACAGCACGCTGAGCGCGTGGGACACGTTGACGGTTACGCCAGGACCAAGAACGAGGATTGGAGCAATCAAGATTCAGGTAACGCCCGTACCGGAAAGGAAGCAGCAGATACCGACCAGAATCGTGCGCCGCATCATGGGGCTCGACTCGGGGAGGCTGTTCCGCGAGAACGAGATCGTGGACGCGCAGCGCGCCCTGTATCAAACGGAAGCCTATCAGCACGTGTCGATCACGCCGGACTCGAGCCGTGATTCGCTGATGACGCTCTACGTGAATCTCGCCGAGGCGCCAATGCACGCGGCGCGAGTGGGAGCTGGATATGGTACGCTCGACTGCTTTCGCGTGACCAGCGAGTACACCGATTACAACTTCCTGAACGGCGCGCGCCGGCTCGATCTGAACGGCAGAGTCTCGAAGATCGGCATCGGCCGTCCGCTGAGCGGCGCGCCCGGATTCTGCCCCACGGCAAAGAACGACGTGTTCAGCAACCTCCTCAGCTATTACATGGGTGCCACTCTGCGACAGCCCACGTTTTTCGGACTGAGGACAGTGCCGACTCTCACTGTGTACAGCCAGAGCGTATCGGAGTACAACGCCTATCGCCGGACGACTGCGATCGGCGGGGTGGCGTCGGTGGTCTGGCGCTCGCTCACGCGGACGCCCGTCAATCTCAGCTACTCGATGGACCTCGGACGCACCGAAGCGCAGCCGGCGCTTTTTTGCGCTCTGTTCAACTTGTGCGACGCCGAGGAGCGGCGGCGAGTCGAAAAGACGCAGCGGCTCGCGATATTGAGCCTGGCCGTGACGCGGGACAACTCCAATAGCCCGTTGTCGCCGACGCGCGGATCGGTGATTCGCCTCGAGGCGCGTCATTCCTCGCCCGAGATTCTGTCGGACACCGCCCTCCAGTTCAACAAGTTCGTCGGCGATGCGTCGCGCTATATCAACGCGGGCGGAGGAAACGTGCTCGCGCTCCGCATTCGCGGCGGCGTGGTCTACGGACGAAGCCTGGGTTCCGAAACCGGATTCATTCCGCCATCGGAGCGTTTGTACGCCGGCGGCCCGACAACGGTGCGCGGGTTCGCGCAGAACGAGCTTGGATCGGCGATCTACATTGCCTCTACTCCATTCCTGGTGGTGCCCCCTGCCGCGAGCGGATTGCCGGACACCGTCGTGAGGGACACCAGTGGGATCCAGAGGAGAGTCGTTCCCGTCGGCGGCAACACTCTGGTCGTGGCCAACGTCGAGCTCCGACTGCGGAGCCCCATACTTCCGCAGTTGCTGCAGCTGACTCTATTCACCGACGCGGGAGAGGTCTGGAATCGCGGCAGCACATCGGCATTGGGCGGCGTGAAGCTGAAAGTCACACCGGGCATTCAGATGACCGCATTCTCTCCGGTAGGGCCGGTGCGCATTGCGGTCGGATACAACCCATACCAGAGGCCGACGGGGCCGCTGTACTACGAGGCAACGACCTACCCGGGAGCGCCGCTCCTGTGCGTGAGCCCCAACAACGATGTGCCGACACATTTCTCTCCGCCCGACCCGCAGAACGTCGTCACCATCACGCAAGACATCCCGGCGAACGGGTGTCCAGCGACGTATCAGCCTCCGAAGGACAATCGCTTCCGAAGCAAGCTCACGTTCAGCTTCGCGATCGGCCAGGCGTTCTAGCCCTCCATGACACGCCGTCTTCGCATCGTTCTCGCGAGCGCCATCGTGCTGGTGGGGCTTGGTGTGATACTCGTCCTCAGCGTAGTCGGCGTGACGCACACCGGCTTCGGACAGGAGCGTGTGCGCGGCATGGTGGCGACGATGCTCGCCGGACAGGTCAAGGGAAAAGTCTACATCGGCCGGATGAGCGGCGGCTTTTTCAACGG
>DHJO01000037.1:13224-18153 GCA_002404375.1 Gemmatimonadales bacterium UBA4718
TTCCCCGCGAGCGTCGAGAAGCAGAAGCGCAACGAGCGCGGCTTCGGACAGTACGTCGTCATCGACTCGACGGAGATTCACGACGCGACGTTCACTCTGACGCTTCCCTGGCATCCGTCGGACACCCTGCGCGGTGCCAAGCTGGACAGCGCGATCAGGTACGAGCTGACACGGCCGGATCACGAGATTCGCCGCACCCGTGAAGGTCTCGCGCGGACCTGGCGGTGGACGAAGGCTGACGCGAGCGTGGGCTTTGCGCGCATCGCTGATCCCGACACAGTCGGTCGTCTGTTTCGTGTGCGTAAGGCCAGCTTCACCGAGACCGATCCGCCCTTCAAGTTCCGCAACATCTCCGGAACGTTTCTCAACCTCGGCGATTCGATATTCGTCGACGCCGACCACTGGGACCTTCCGCGCTCGACAGGGAAGGCGCGCGGCAGCGTCGTATGGGGAAGCGATCTGCCAATCCGCTACTACCTCCACGTCGTCGGCGACTCGGTCGCGCTCAACGATGTCGCGTGGGTGTATCCGACGCTGCCTACGACCGGCGGCGGCAAGATGGAGCTCGACATCCGGAGCGAGCGCGATCCGCGCATCCTCGACTACGTGCTCACGAAAATGGATGTCCGCACGACTGGCTCGCGCCTGCTGGGCCAGATGACCTTTGCCGTCGGCAATCCCATACTCGCGGTGAAGAACCTCGATCTTCAGGCCGCGCCGGTGGACTTCGATCTGCTCCGCACGCTCAATGGAAAGCCCTTCCCGTACGACTGGCAGGGCAAGATCACTGGCAACGTCAAGGCAGTGGGCGGACCGCTCAACCATTTCAAGGTAGATCAATCATCGCTGACCTTCGCCGATGCGCACGTGCCGGGAGCAATCACGAGCGCGAGCGGCGAAGGTGAGCTCGACATCCTCGAGCCGGCCTTCACCGCATTTCACGACTTTCACGTCGACGTGGGGACGCTCGATCTGCGGACACTGCAGTATCTCAACCCCCTTTTCCCGAAGATCAAGGGAACGGTGTCCGGCACGACCGCACTCGATTCGTCGTGGCTCGACGTGCGCTTCAGAAACGCGGATCTTTATCACCACGACGGCGCGCAGCCGGTGTCTCACGTCACCGGCGACGGACGCGTGACGTGGGGCAAGTATCTCGTCTACGATCTGGCACTCCAGGCGCAGCCGCTCTCGTTCACTGCGCTGGCCCATTCGTATCCACTGCTTCCGTTGCGGGGAAGCTATGCGGGACCCGTCCAGGTGAAGGGGACCTCTCCGAACCTGCTCGTAAATACGACTCTCACCGGCCCCGCCGGCACCTTCGGGTACAACGGAATGCTGGACGCAGATCCCGTAGAGTACGCCGCGCGCGGTCGCGCGACGACTACCACGCTCGATCTACGCACGCTGCTCGAGAAGAACTCGCTGCCGCACACGCAGCTCACTGGCCAGTACGATCTCGATCTGAGGGGCGAGTCGCTTGCGACGCTGACGGGAAGCGCGATCGCTTCGATCGAGCAATCCACGGTCGCCGGCTTCCGCGTCGATCCTTCCGTCGCGCGAGTACGCCTCGCCAACGGCGTGGCGACCGTCGACACACTGGCCTTGAATGCAACCGGCTTGAAAGCGCACGCCTCCGGAACCTTCGGGATGGGTGGGACTCACACCGGCACTCTAAAGTTCAGCGCGGTGATGGATTCGCTGTCGCGGCTGAGAGCGCTGGTGCCGAGTCTCGCGACCAACGCTGCCGTCGACTCGCTCCACGGAAGCGCCCAGCTCACCGGCGAGCTATCCGGAAGCATCGAGCATCTCGGGCTGAACGGGATAGTCAGAGCGAAGGACGTAACCTTCGGCCTGCGCGGAGTGGAAAGCATACGCGGCTCGATTCTGCTCGCGGATGTCACCAAGGACATTCACGGGTCACTAATACTCGGCGCCGATACGGTCACGCTCGGTCCCGTCGGCTTCCACAACATCCGGGCGTCGATCGCCCTCGCGTCTCCTACATCGGGACATTTCAGCGCGTCGATGCTGAGCGAGAGCGGCGTGCAGACGGAGCTTTCGGGGAATCTCACGCGCAGCGGCGACACGACCATCGTGCGACTGGATTCTGCCGCGGTGCTGGTGGATTCGGCGAATCGTTACCGACTTCAGTATCCCACGCGTATTCAGTTCTCGAAGGGGTTTCTCGCGCTCGACTCGCTTCTGCTGCAGCACAGCAGCAAAGCGAAGCTCGTTGTCGAGAACGTGCGGCTGGATACCGACTCGATCAAAGGACACGTGCGGACGGACAGCGTGGACCTGCGGCTCTTCCGCGCATTCGTGCCGGGGCTGGTCGACGCGCGCGGCGCGATCGTGGCGGACGTCGATATTCGCGGCAGCATCAAGCAGCCGCAGCTGTTCGGCCAGATCTCGCTCGGCGACGGCTTCGCGCGATTCTCGAATCTCGGAACGAGCTACAGCCACATAGCGGCGGACATCGCCCTTTCCGGTGACACCGTTCACGTCAGAAAGCTCTCGGCGGAAACCGTGAAGGACCGGCGCGGTACGGTTTCCGTCACCGGCACCGTGAGCTTCGAGCACTACGACAATCCATCGTTCTCGCTCACCGCCAACGCCTCCAACTTCCACGCCATCGACAAGCCGGGTCTTGCCGCTCTCGACATATCGACCGGACCACCGGTGACGCTGACTGGGTCTACCCAGGACGCGGTGATGCGCGGGAGCGTGCGCGTGGAGCGCGGGACGATCTACATCCCCGACGTGATCAAGAAGCAGATCATCGATCTCAACGACCCGGAGTTTCAGAACAGCGTCGACACGCTGCTATCGCAGAATCGCGAAGTGATGCCGCGCGCCCCGAAGGCGGTCGCCCGGAATCTCCGGCTCGAGAATGTGACTGTCGACATCGGCCCCGACGTCTGGCTTCGCTCGTCGGAAGCGAACATCAAGCTCGGTGGATCGCTCAACGTGACTCTCGCTCCGCCGAACCCGGGCGAGCCGCCAAGGCTTGCGCTCGAGGGACAGCTGAGCGCCGACAAGGGGACCTACAGACTCAATCTCGTCGATCCATTCATTCAGCCCACCTTCGACGTACAGAGCGGTGGAGATCTTCGGTTCTTTGGAACTTCCGATCTGAATCCGTCGCTCGACATCAAAGCCATCCACACTGTGCGCCAGCCGAGCAAGAGCGTAAACGGCCGGGACGTAAGAGTGGAAGTGGATATCACCGGCACTCTCGCGCAGCCGAAGCTGGCGCTCAAGAATCCGGATAACCTTCCTCTCTCGGAGAGCGATTTGCTCAGCTATCTCGTCACGGGTGAGCCGGCCGTCGGTCTCGACAACACGACAGGCCAGGTAGCGGGGCTGGGAGTCCGCGCGCTCGGGAACATCTTCACGAACGCAATTCCGCGACAGCTGGTCGATATCGTCGAGGTGCAAACCGCTGTCAACACGGACCCGACGATACAGGGCAGCACCGCCGCGAATTCCCCGTTCTTCGGTCTGCTCAACACGCGCGCGGTTCTCGGCAAGCAGCTCGGCAGCAGATGGTTCCTTGGACTGAGCACAGGATTATGTTTCGTGAATCCGAGCGCCTTCAAGGAAAATCTTGGCCTTCAGCTCGAATACAGGATCAGCTCATTGTATACCGCGCAGGCGGCGATAGAGCCGGGCTCGAGCAGCACCCGATGTGACAAAGGGATAACCCCCACGATCACTCCGACCCAGACGCCTCCGCAGCTCGGCTTCGACCTTTTCCGCAACTGGCGTTTCTAAAGCGTTGCTGGCTCGTCAATTACGACGTTCACGCTTGCTAACACCAGCTTTGGCATATGAGCTTTGGTCCGCTAATCTGATGTCGAAAAACCTGCGAGAAAAAGACTCGATGATGTGCCGCTCCTGCGGAAACGAGGAGCGCGCATCAGAAGGATACCCTTGCACTGATTGCGGAACTTTCGTCTGCATCATCTGCAACTTTCGCGGGATAACGCTGTGCAAGAGCTGCGTCGCGAAACGACCGGAGCCGCCGTTGACGCCGACCCCACCACCGATCGACTGGCCCGAGCATTGAGCGAGCACGTCACCGCCATCGCCGCGATCGCGCCGATGCTGTGTGAGCCGGACATAAAAACCACTCAGGTATCGCAGCTTCTTCACGGCCACATTGCGCTGGTCGTCGAGCGAAACGGGCTGTGGCTGCACGTCAAGGGCGCTGATGGATATCCGGGGTGGGTGCATCAGGGCTACGTGGTCACGATGCCTGAGCCAGTTCCGCCGCTCTCGGAAACAGGATGGAACGATCCGCGCCCCCTCTCGCTCGGATGCACCGTGCGCGACGAGCACGGCGCCACGCGCAAGCTCCCGCTTGGTGCACTGGTCACGGAAGGTCAGGAAAGATTCGGCGGACTCGCGATGACGCTCGAAGAGCGCCGCCACAGCTTCCCACCAGCAGCGGACTCGATCACCGCAACGGCGATGACATACTTCGAGGGCACGTCGTACGAGTGGGGCGGGGTCACCCCGTGGGGCTGTGACTGCTCGGGACTCGTGTCGAGCTCATTCCATCTCCACGGCGTAAACGTGCCGCGGGATGCGTGGATGCAGGCGGCGACGGGCGAGCCGGTGGAAAGCATTCTCGATCTGCGTCCGGCTGATCTTCTCTTTTTCTCCGACGACGCAGATGGAAAGATCACCCACGTGGCGATCTCGCTCGGCGGAACGCGCGTGGTGCACCTCGCGCTCGGACGGGGGGGCTACGCTGTAGATGATCTCGCGGGTGGAGATGAGTACATTGAGCTACTGGTTCAGCGATTCCGGTTTGGGCGAAGGATACTCTAGGCTCCTCTGTTCGAGGTTTGAACAGAACTGAACGGGGTGTGAGGCGCCAGAAGTGTAGGTGCCTGGTGCCAGTTCACTACGCCCAGACTT
>DHJO01000037.1:18333-23421 GCA_002404375.1 Gemmatimonadales bacterium UBA4718
TATGGAGAGAGCCAGCGGAACGTGAGCTTGTGCGACCCGGTGTCATCTCCATCCGCCTTGAGTCGAACAACGAAATGTGTACGCGGATGGATTGTCGGGAGTCCCGCCACCTGCACCGCGTCGAAGACGCCAAGGATGTTGAGCTTTCCTTCCTGCGACAGGTTGGCGGCGTCGGCGAAGACGGCGAATGAGATGTGCATGACGCAAAGTAGCCGCGACGCGCCTGCCCCGGCTAGCTTTCGTCGATGACGGAATCAGCTACTCATCCTTCGGCAATAACCGCGGACCCGAAAGCACGTCCGGCGTTCGGTTTGACCGATGTCCTCTTGTTCACGATGGCGGCGATCTGGGGGGCAAACTTCGTAGTCGTGAAGTACGCCACGCACATCTTCAACCCCATTGCTTTCACCGGCCTACGCGTCGGAATAGCCGCGGTGTTTCTCCTTGTCGTAGCGTTTATAGGTGGCGGAATCACCATCCCCCGCCGCGACGTGCTCAGTCTCCTTCTCCTCGGTGCGCTCGGCAACGGATTGTATCAGCTCTTCTTCGTGCTCGGCGTGGCTCGGACCCGCGCTGGAAACGCGTCATTGATAGTCGGCGCGGCGCCGGCCTTCATCGCGTTGGTTGCGCGGGCGCGCGGGATGGAGCGCGTGAAGAGGACGACGCTGGTCGGCATTGGACTTTCCGTCATTGGTGTTGCGCTGGTAATCGTCGGGAGCGCCAACGAGTCGAGCGGGACCACGACATTGCTCGGCTCATTGCTCGTTTTCCTCGGCGTCATCTGCTGGACGCTGTACACGATCGGTCTACAGCCGTATGCAGCGCGGATCGATATCATCCAGCTCTCCGCGATTACCCTTGTTGGCGGAGCGATTCCGCTGTTCATCGTGTCTGCCCGGGCACTGATCTCGACCAACTGGTCCGCTGTCGGAATCGGAGGCTGGCTCGCGGTCTTCTATTCGAGCGTGATATCGATGGGCGTCGCCTACTTCTTCTGGTATCGCGGTCTGCGGGTGCTCGGTCCGACACGCACCGCAGTCTACTCCAATCTTCAGCCGATCGTCGCCCTGCTGGTGGCGTGGGCTTTCCTCAGTGAGACTCCTACGATTTTCCAGGGCGTGGGCGCGGCGACGATCATCGCCGGAGTTTTCCTGACGAGAACGTGAGGCTAGTTCTGTTCGACATCGACGGCACTTTGCTCAGCTCGGAAGGAATGGGCCGGGCATCGATGCAGCGCGCATTGACGGAAGTGTTCGGTTCTTCCGGAAATCCGTCGTACCGATACGACGGAAAGACCGACAAGCAGATCGTCCGTGACACAATGCGGCTGGAAGGACACTCGGATGCCCACATCGATTCGCGCATGGAACAACTGATCGCGCTCTATCTCGATGGACTGCGGACCGGGGCAAAGAGCGGGACGTTCAGCGTCCGGCCGCTCGCGGGCGTCGTGGAGATACTGGATGCGCTCGAAAAGCGTGACGATGTCGTCCTCGGACTGTTGACCGGCAACATCGAGCCGGGGGCGCGAATCAAGCTCAGCGCCGCTGGAATCAACCCCGATCGATTTCGCGTCAATGCCTTCGGATCCGATCACGAGCATCGTCCCGAGCTGCCGGCGATCGCCCAGCGGCGGGCAAGCGAGACGCTGGGGCTCACAATCGCCGGAGAGCGACTGGTTGTCATCGGCGACACACCCGCCGACATCGAGTGCGGACGCTCGCTCGGCGCCCGCTCTATCGGGGTGGCGAGCGGGCATTACACGGTTGAGCAGCTCGAGGCGCACAATCCCTACGCGGCTCTGCCTTCGCTCGCGAATACGCAACAGGTGCTGGAGACGATTCTCAATGCTTGAGGTCGAGCTCAAGGCTGTCGTCAATGATCCGGCGGCGACGCGGACGCAGGTCGAGAAAGCGGGAGCGAAGCTCACCTACGTGGGGCGACTCCTCGACAGGCGGTACGACATCGAGTCGCGGGAGCTCGCCGATCGCGACGAGGTCCTTCGCGTAAGGCGCTACGAGGGTAGCGAATCCACCAGGACTTATCTCGACTGGAAGGGTCGCACCGAGATGCAGGGCGCGTACAAGGTCAGGGAAGAGGTCTCGACACAGGTCGACGACCTCGTGGCGATGGAGCACATCCTGGACAGAGTCGGATTCATAGTCACAATGGAAATCGATCGCGATATTGCCCAGTACGAGCTCGGCGCGGCGACAATCCGGTTCGAGACGTACCCGCGAATGGATGTGCTGGTAGAGGTCGAGGGAGAGCCCGACGCCATCGAGAAGGCGATCGAAGCCCTCGGGATGCTGAGAGGCGAGTTCACGAGCGAGAGGCTGCCCAGCTTCGTCAGCAGATTCGAGAAACGCACCGGCGTCAAGGCTGCAGTGTCCGATAAGGAGCTTTGAACTGCCTGTGGCCTCACGCCATCAGTGGCGTCCCGACGTAGTGAACTCGCACCTTGACGCTGTGCTACTGACGTCTCGCACCCGTTCAGTTGCAGTTAGACCCCAGATCAACCGAGATGCCAGGTGACAGGATTGCCTCCGGCTTTTATCCTGATAGATTCACTCGGCAATGAATTGTCGATCAATGCGATGGATCGCTGTCTCGATCCTGTCGCTCATGGCAGCTGTCCGTCTGCCCGCCCAGGAAAATCCTGCCAAACGTCTCGCGAGCATCGTCGGTGTTGCCGTCGAGGAGTACGCGAAAGCCGTAGATGAACACGGAAAGCTCATCTCAAAGGATGAGTTCGACGAGACTTATGGGTTTCTGACGGACGCCAAGCTCGTGGCCGCTCGCTTGAGCGGCTACGACGCCCCCGCGACAAGAGCGATTCTCGACAGCCTCACACTCGCGGTCTCGGAGAGGAAACCGCCGGCAACGGTCAAGCAGTTCTACAGACTTTTCGCGGCATCGCTGGGCACGGCAGGGGCGATGGACCTCCCGAAAGGTCCGCTGGACACGGCTCAGGGTCACCCGCTGTACCTCAGGAATTGCGCGTCTTGCCACGGGTCGAGAGGTGCCGGCGACGGCCCGGCTGCTCGCACCCTGAGCACTCCACCACCAGCGATCAGCTTGAAGAATCTGACCCCCGAGCTTACACCGGGTCTGGCCTACAACGTCATCTCGGTTGGGGTGCGCGGAACCGCAATGCCTGCCTTCGCACCCGCGCTTACGCCGCAGCAGCGCTGGAACATCATCAACTACATCTACGCGCTCCGCGGCGAGAGGATGTCGCTTCCCGCGGCGCGAGCCGATGCAACGGCGATTCCCGGGGACACCGCATCGCCCGTGATTCTCGCGCTCCTCGACAGCGCGCTCGAATTCGCCCGCGCCGGCAAAGCCGCCGAGGCCGGGGATCGCGCCTTCGATGCGTACATCGCGTTCGAGCCGCTCGAGACTTCCGCTCGCGCGAAAAAGCCCGGGCTCGTCGCCACGATGGAGCGATACTTCGCCGACTTCAAGGGAGCAGTGAAGCGCAACGACATCGCGGGAGCGAAGACATCACGCGACGCAATCGCGGATGGGCTTCCGGCCGTGATAGATCTTACCCAGCAGCCATCCACGAGCTGGGAAGCATTCTTCCAATCCTTCCTCATCATCCTGCGCGAGGGTTTCGAGGCGATCCTCGTGCTCGGGGCAGTCGTGGCGTTCCTGATCAAGACCGGCCACCGCGAGCGATTGCGCTCGGTATGGGTCGGTGTCACGCTCGGAGTGCTTGCAAGTCTCGCCACCGCGGTGGTCCTCAAGACGCTGCTGGGCGCGATGCCCGCGAGCCGCTCGCTCGTCGAGGGGATCACGATGCTGATCGCCGTGGCCGTTCTCTTCTCCGTCAGCTATTGGCTCATCTCCAAGGTCGAAGCCGCCAAATGGCAGAAGTTCATCCGCGAGAAGGTGACGTCCGCGCTCGAGCACGGCGGCGGCAAGGCGCTCACGCTCGTCGCGTTCCTCGCCGTCTACAGGGAAGGAGCCGAGACGGCGCTCTTCTATCAGGCGCTCTTCAACAGCGGGCCGAACGTTGGATTGCCCCTTGCTTTCGGAATCGTCGTCGGGCTCGCGGCGCTCGCGGTGATATTCACGCTGTTCTACCGGTACGGCGTGCGCATCCCAATGCGTCCGTTCTTCGCCGTCACGAGCATCCTGCTCTACTACATGGCGTTCGTATTCATGGGTAAGGGAATTCGCGAGCTCCAGGAAGCGAACGTGATGCCTATCACGGTGGTTCCAGGAGCGCTCCACATCGATGCGATGGGCATCTATCCCAGTATGGAGACGCTTGTTGCGCAGGGGATTCTGGTTCTGTTGCTCATTTTCGCGACGATCAAGACGTTCTGGCCGGGCCATAAACCGGACGAGCCTGTTACGGAGGCTTAGCATTTGCCGCTGAAGGCGGGACGCGGGAAGCGGGATGCGGGACGCGCTGACGGAGGCGAAGAAGATGACAAAGACGCAGATGCCGGCTACAGCTGACGAGCAGACGGGAATTCGCCCCAAAGGCTACCGCCTCCCTGAATCGACACATCTCGGTAGGGTTCGGCTTCAGGTTGCCAATCTCGATCGATCTGTTCTTTTCTACGAGAACGTCCTCGGCATGCGCGTCCTCAACCGCAACGCCGATTCGGCGAGTCTCGGCCCGCACGGAGAGGATCGCGAGATCGTTCATTTTCGCCGGCTGTCGAGCGCGAGACCGGTTCCGCGCCGCGGATTGCTGGGCCTGTATCACTTTGCGATCCTGCTTCCGGATCGCGCTTCGCTCGGACGCTTCGTGGCGCATCTCGCCGAGACCGGCGTCTACGCCGGGATGTCGGACCACTTCGTGAGCGAAGCGGTGTACCTCACCGATCCGGACGGACTCGGCATCGAGGTGTACGCGGACAGACCTCGCGACGCGTGGCGTTATGACGAGCGTCAGCTCCACATGACGACGAACCATCTCGATGTCGATGAGCTGGTGCGATCAGCGCGCGGCGAGCATTGGACTGGAATGCCTCCCGGCACTGTGCTCGGCCACGTGCACCTCTACGTTGACGACATCGATAAGGCCGAGGCGTTCTATCATGACGCACTTGGGTTCGACAAGGTTGT
>DHJO01000037.1:23583-23952 GCA_002404375.1 Gemmatimonadales bacterium UBA4718
ACCAACACCTGGGCGCGGGGCGCTCCGCCTGCCACGGACGCGGACGCGAGGCTGCTGGAGTGGGAGATCGTCGTTCCCACCAAGAAGGATGCAGACCAGGCCGCGCAAAATGTCCTGGCGGCCGGCTACGAAGCGAAGTCTGAAAATGGTGACTGGATTCTGACCGATCCGTGGGGGACGAGTTTGAGACTCGTCCCGGAGAAAAAATGAGAATAGTGCGTGGATGGACTTTGCCGATGCCGTAGCGCTATTCCCGCGCTAACGGTGACACCGCTATGCGGGTTGCGGGGCCGCGTAAATCCCGGGTGCATCGGGATGCGGGTTCCTCCGCACGTACATCCAGATTGCGCCGCCGATCGCGAAGAGGAC
>DHJO01000178.1 GCA_002404375.1 Gemmatimonadales bacterium UBA4718
CACGCCCGATAGGCGTGAGGGTCTTGTGTCGCCGAACCAAGTTTGTACGGGCAACAGCCAGCTTTCGGGGCCTTGATTACGGGCGAGCGCTGGTGGTGCGGGTGTGCGCGCGAGCACTTGTATTTGCCAAGCGCCAACGAAGGTGCCACATCTAGTTTGCCGTTCTCCTCTCGACATCCGGTTCATTGCGACGTTCACGCAGACTGATCGACCGGCGTCGAGATCATCCCCGCAACGAGGCACTTGTATGGATTGGTTCGCGAAGATGTTCATTCGCGCGAGTCTCATCTGGTTCGTGTTGGGCATCACGCTGGGTGTGGCAATGGCGGTGCACCCCGCATGGGTTGTGTACCGACCGGCGCATGCACACATGAACCTCGTCGGGTTCGTGACGATGATGATCTTCGGCGTCGGGTACCAGATGCTGCCGCGCTTCTTCGGCCACCCGATCCACAGTCGGAATTTTGCCGTCGCGCACATCTGGCTGGCGAACGTCGGACTCGCGGGCCTGGTCGCCGGATTTCTGCTCGCTCCGAATGTCGGTGCACGAAGCATCCCGGTCACCGCAACCGGTGGCATTCTGTGGGCGATTGGAGCTTACGGGTTCGTCTACAACATGTGGCGCACTTTCGACGCCGCGGAGAGACGCCGACGCCTGAACGAACAGCGGCCCGAGTCCCGAAAGCTCCCAACCTCGGACTGAGCTCGGCCGCGGCAGAATTATCTTGCCGGAAGGATTGAAACACCTCACGTAGAAAAAAGGTGTCAGCACGATCACATGCGCCACGGAGATAATAATGTCCGTCGACTCTGTATCCACGCTTTCAGAACTAACCACGAAGCCCGCAACGCGTCGCGACTTTCTCCTCAAGTCATCGGTACTCGGCGCACTTTCCCTCGCGGGCTGCGACCGCAGTGGCCCCCAGCGCGAGGCGAACGAATCCGCCACAAATAGCAGCGTCGCCGCCGTTCCGCAGGGAGGGTCCGCCACGGCCGTAGGAAACGCCGACAGCAAACTCGACACGGGGGGCCACGCCAACATCCATCAATCGACTGCTGGAACGGCGGCTGGAGCCCAGAATCTCGCCTACCATCGGTTCGACCCGACGCTGCCGCCGGTATCGCGGGAGCGCACCACAAAGCTGCACTTCACGGCGCGCGAAGTTCCGCTCAAGATCGCTGACGACACGGTCATTTCGGCCTGGACTTTCGACGGCGACATCCCGGGACCGATCGTGCACGTGAAGCAGGGCGACACCGTCGAGTTTACTCTCGTCAACGCTGGATCGATCCCGCATTCCATGGATTTCCACGCGGCGCAAATCGATCCCAAGATTGCCTTTCGCTCGGCCGCGCCCGGGCAGGCGGTTTCGTACACCTTTAGGGCCAAGTACCCTGGCGTGTACATGTACCATTGCGGCACTTCTCCAGTGCTCATGCACATTGGCTCCGGGATGGTGGGCGCAATCGTCGTCGATCCCCCGTCGCCGCTTCCTTCGGCGAAAGAGTTTGTCCTGGTGGAGAGCGAGTACTATCTCGGCGAGGCGAAGGGAGGGCTCATGGCGTTCGACTATACCAAGATGCTGGCGACACTCCCGGATTACGTCGTTTTCAATGGGCGGCCCAGCCAGTACATGACTGCGCCCCTCAGCGTTCACGTGGGCGATCGCGTGCGATTCTATGTCGTCAACGCGGGGCCGACCCATCCGTGCAACTTCCACGTAGTGGGTGAGCAGTTCGACACCGTCTATCTCGGCGCGCCCCCGGGTGTCCCTCTACGCGGAGTACAGACCTTCGCTGTTGCCCCCGGGGGCGGCCTGATATTCGAACTGCTCGCCGACATTCCGGGCGAATTCGTTTTTGTGAATCACGGATTCGGCCACGGACAAAAAGGAGCGATTGGAATCCTAACTGTGACCGGCTAGCTGAGATCGTATAGATCGTCCTCTGATTCCCGCGAGGAAACGGAGCAGAATTCGAGATTCTGCTCCCTGTTTTTTTTCGTATAGTTACCGGCATTGATTCCATGCACTCCTGCGAGATATTCTGCCGTGATCCGAAGCTTTGACTCCCGATCCCAGCGACCGCTTCCGCCGGTAATCGTCCTCGCCCTCCTCTCCGCCGCCTGCGGCAAGGCGCACCGCGAGACGGGAGACGAGATGCTCGCGCGCGCCGAGATGCGGGATGCGTGGCTCGCGACAGCCGTGCCCTTCGCGGTCGCGCTGCTCCTGCTCTTGTTGCTCATCATCATCCGGCGCAGGCGAAAGCCCGACACCACGCTCCCCGGACTCTTTCGACCGCATCGCACGGAGGATATTCCGCGTTGGGGCCGGGAACGCATGACGGCGTTCAAGAAATACCGCACAAGGTGGCGCGAGCGCGCAGCGGCCGCTGCGATCGCAAGGGATCGCGCCATCGAGGCGGCGCGCGTAATCGACGTGGAACGGGCGAGACTCGCCCAGCTCGCGCCGGAGCAGTTGCGGCTCATTCCAGTCGCCGTCGCGGCCGACCTGACGCCGCCGATCTTCCCGATGAACTGGGGGGTCGCGCTGTGCGCGGCCTTGTCGGTTGCCATCCTATTCGCGACCGGCATGTGGGTGGTCGTGCACGACGTCCTACGGGAAACCCCGGATCCGGCGGATCCCTTCAGAGCATTCACTGCGCATCTGTTCGTGCTCGTGGCAGCCGTTTCGGGGTTCCGTATCACGGCAAACCTCGTTGCGATATTGGCCGCCCTCGGCTGGGGTTTCCTCTCCGGTTTCATGGTCTTCATGTCGTTTGGAACCGCGGTCGTTGCCGATTGGCTGTTTCTGCTGCAGATCGCGCTGCTCGTTTTCGCGATCGTCGATCTGGTGTGGCAGAGGAACCGGGAATGGCACCATGCCGGCATGCGGCGCATGCTGTCCGGAGCCGTCCTCGGCGCCGTCATCGTGTTCGGCATCGCTGCCGGCATGCGCCAACAAAAAGCGGCCTATCAGCGCTCTGTCGCTGAGCATGCGGCGCAACAGGCGCGCGACTCGGCCGCCGCCGTCGCGGAGCACATCCATGAGCTCGCCTCACCGGCCTGGAAGTCGATCGCTGCGTTATATCAGCTTCACACGCTGACTCACTGCATCGACGTGTATCACCGCAGCGGGAAGGGGGTGAGCCAGCAACCATTCCCTCGATCGTTCACTGAGCTGGTGCGCTGGGCAACGAGCAAGGAACAGCGGGGGTACGGGTTCGAGTGCTACCGGCTGCTCCGCGACGCCGACACGACTCGCGTTCCGGCCCTGCTCGATCCGCATCACATCGTGCGCTACCGACCGCCACCCCGCCTGTCGGACACCACGCATGCCCGCGATTACGTTCTCGAGCTCGAGGCGATCTGGACTGCGAAGGATGAGCCGGTGGAGCAGGATGCTCCGGGAGCGAAGAACTTCCTGCTCGACGCGGCGGGCAAGGTGCACGCCGCATCGGGTCAGCGTCGCGCGACCAGGTTGGATCCACTCGTGCGGATGTGCCGCCCGTCGGAGCGCGACGTACGGATCTGCTGGATCGATTCCGAGCATTTTTGAAGTCGCGCCGTAGTAGCGGCGTCCGTCCACGCGTACCAGAACTTCACCACGTCCGACGCTCGGCTTCTCATCGCGACGACACCGGGTGTGTTCTCCGGTTTCTTCGTGGATCTTTCGGCGGTGACGCCACTCGGTGGCTTGCCGCCACTCGATAAGCTCGACGCCATCTCAACGAAGTACGGCATGACGAGGCTCGGGCCACCGATGTCGGAGTGAGATCCGATCGGCCGGCTTAGACGTCCCACATGGCCAACCAGGCGCGCCGCTTGTAGCTTGGGCGGTCAGTGAGCGATTCCTTCGACTACGATCTCATCTGCATTGGCAGTGGTCCGGCAGGCCAGCGCGGCGCCGTTCAGGCGGC
>DHJO01000222.1:0-2377 GCA_002404375.1 Gemmatimonadales bacterium UBA4718
AGCGCGATCTCCGTCACCGCGTTGGTGAAGTAGCAGCTGTCACGGATGGAGACGTAGCTCTCGATTATCGTCGCGCGAGAGTTCGGCCCCGCGACTATCAGGTTTCGCGGATGCGAGACCGCTTCGCCCTCGCCTTCCGCAACGAATATCAGGTGGATGGGTTCGTCGACGACGGCGTCGGCCTGCAGCTCTACGAACGCGCCGTCTCGAATGAACGCCGTGTTGAGCGCAGTGAATGCGTGGTTTTCGAACGCCGCGATCTTGCCCAGATGCCGCTCCGGTCGCCCAACACCCGAGCGAATTGCCTTGGCGAGACTGTTCACCCGAACCTTGTCTCCGATGCCCGCGTAGGACGACAGATCCGGAGAGAACTCGCCATTGACGAAGACCAGCGTGTGCCAGGCGGGTTGGTCGAACGTGAAACGTTTGAGATCGGCACGCGCAACCATTCCCGCCGTGCTTCCCTCCGACGAAATGCCCGACTCACTCGTCATCGCGACGTGAAACATCCGCTCGGCGATCGGCGCTACACTGGTAAAGTGCCAGTCCTCGTTCTTCGTCGTCGGAAATCCGAGCGCCTCGAACCGGGCCATCCCCTCCGCGCGCAGCGACTGAAGCCACTCCGGCGCCGCCGGCTGATGCTGAAAATTGGCCCGATAAGCTTCGATCGGACTCAACGCGCGAGTGTTCACTGGATCCGCGCCATTCTTCCCGACGGTAGCGTTGTCACGAGAGCCTTTCCTGGTTGCAACGTCGCTCAAGCCGCTGCTCCCGCACCGGCATCGACGTTCTGTAACCAGTCGTAGCCCTTCTCCTCGAGCTCGAGCGCGAGCTCCTTGCCTCCCGATTTCACGATGCGCCCGTTCGCCAGCACGTGCACGAAGTCGGGGATGATGTGATTGAGAAGACGCTGGTAATGCGTGACGACTATCGTCGCATTCTCCGGCGAGCGGAGGGTGTTGACACCCTGCGCCACGATTCGAAGCGCATCGATGTCGAGACCTGAGTCGGTCTCGTCTAGAATTGCCAGCCTCGGCGAGAGAACAGCCATCTGAAAAATCTCGTTGCGCTTCTTTTCCCCGCCTGAGAAGCCCTGATTCACGGAGCGCGAGAGCATCGACTCATCCATGTCGACCAGCTTGAGCTTCTCTTCGACGAGGTCGAGGAATTCGAGAGGATCGACTTCTTCCATTCCCTTCGCCTTGCGAATCTCGTTGTACGCCGAGCGGAGGAAGTAGGCGTTCGACACACCGGGAATCTCGACGGGGTACTGGAACGCGAGGAAAATCCCATTCTGCGCGCGCACTTCGGGATCGAGCTCGAGGAGATTCTGTCCGTTGTAGCTGATGGTTCCCTGTGTCACCGTGTACGAGGGATTCCCGGCGAGCACCTGCGCCAGTGTGGATTTGCCCGAACCGTTCGGTCCCATTACAGCGTGCACTTCACCTGCTTTAACGCTGAGCGAGATGCCCTTTAGAATTTCCCGATCGCCTATTCCGGCGTGCAGATCATTTATTTCTAGCACGAAACCAGTGATTGAATGTTGTTTGGATGCCGTATATCGCCTGACTGAAAAGCGTCCAATTTGCGGTAAAGGGATAACCCGGCGTCCTGGGCCCGGAGCGGAGCCAGGCCCAGGCAGCGCGGATTCTGTCGTTGAGATTGCGCAAGGCCATTCGGTGTCAGTGAATCAGCCTACGCTTCCTTCGAGCGTAATGCCGAGGAGCTGCTGCGCTTCGACCGCGAATTCCATCGGCAGCTCCTTGAACACTTCGCGGCAGAACCCGCTCACTATCATCGACACAGCGTGCTCGGCGCTCACCCCGCGCTGCTTGCAGTAGAAGATCTGATCCTCGCCGATCTTCGACGTCGATGCTTCGTGCTCCAGCGTGGCCGTGTTGTTCTGGACCTCGATGTACGGGAAGGTATGTGCCCCGCACTTGTTGCCGATGAGCATCGAATCGCACTGCGTGTAGTTGCGCGCGCCTTCCGCCTTGGGCAGCACGCGAACGAGTCCGCGATAGCTGTTGTTGCCCTCTCCAGCCGAGATTCCCTTGGAGACGATCGTCGACTTCGTGTTCCTGCCGATGTGAATCATCTTGGTGCCGGTGTCGGCCTGCTGCTTCTTGTTGACGACCGCCACAGAATAGAACTCGCCGACCGAGTTGTCGCCCTGGAGTATCACGCTTGGATACTTCCAGGTGATCGCCGAGCCGGTCTCGACCTGCGTCCAGGAGATCTTCGAGTTGACGCCCGCGCACTTGCCGCGCTTGGTCACGAAATTGTAGATGCCGCCCTTTCCTTCGGCGTCGCCCGCGTACCAGTTCTGCACAGTGGAATACTTGACCGTCGCGTTGTCGAGCGCGATCAGCTCGAC
>DHJO01000222.1:2443-14579 GCA_002404375.1 Gemmatimonadales bacterium UBA4718
TTGGGCGCCGTGCATCCCTCGAGGTAGCTGACGGATGCGCCTTCGTCGGCAATGATCAGCGTGCGCTCGAACTGGCCGGTGTTCTTGCTGTTGATGCGGAAGTAGGTCGAAAGCTCCATCGGGCACTTCACACCCTTGGGCACGTACGCGAACGATCCGTCGCTGAACACGGCGGCGTTCAGCGCCGCGAAGAAATTGTCGCTGTGCGGGACGACGGTGCCGAGGTACTTCTCGACGAGCTCGGGGTGGTTCTGAACGGCTTCCCCGAACGAGCAGAAGATGATTCCGAGCTTCCCCAGCTCTTCTCTCATCGTCGTTCCGACTGAAACGCTGTCGAAGATCGCGTCGACGGCGACACCGGCGAGGAATTTCTGCTCGGTCAACGAGATGCCGAGTTTTTCGTAGGTGCGGAGCAGCTCGGGGTCGACCTCGTCGAGACTCTGAAGCGGCTTGACGCTCTTCGGCGCCGAGTAGTAGACCAGCGAGTTGTAATCGATAGCGGGGTATTTGACGTTGCCCCAGTGCGGCTCCTTCATGGTGAGCCAGCGGCGGTATGCCTTCAGACGCCATTCCAGCATGAACTCGGGCTCGTTCTTCTTGGCCGAGATGAGGCGGATTATGCCCTCGTTGAGCCCGGCCGGGACGGTATCCGTCTCGACGTCCGTGACGAATCCGTATGCGTACTCGCGATTGACCAGCGCCTCGATTCCCGACCCCATTCCAACTCCTTGGCGTTTCATACTTCCCTTCGTAGATTCAATCTAAAGTAATCCTGTCGGGATAGTCAAGCTGACTCGGACAAGACTTATGTTCTTGTGTCGTCAGCACTTACGCGGCTGAACGATGTGCGCAGCGAGCGGGCTTCCATTCATTAGAGCAGACCAAGATTCGGTGTTCGAGGCCGTCGCGTCGGTAGCAGAGCTTGCCGAAGGGACAGTTTTGCAACGCGTGCGAGCGACCGGTGACGCGGTTTGCCTGGTTCGGCATAACGGCGAGATCTCCGCTTTGAGCGATATCTGTACCCACCAGCATTTTTCGATGTCGCAAGGCGACCTGCTCGAGGATGGGACGCTGCAATGCGCCTGGCATGGCGCCCGTTACGATTGCAGAACCGGAGAGGTGCGGCAGGTTCCGGCGACTAGTCCCCTGCCGGTGTTCCAGGTCCGTCTGGACGGAGACACCATCCTGGTTGGTCCGCGCTGTCAGCGGATCGACGGCAGGTACGAGAAGTCGATGGTGCGGGTACCATGAAGCAGCGCCGNNCGCCGTGATTCAGAGTTGGCCACGAATTCGAAGGTTCGCCGCGAGTCAGAGCTTGGCTCGGTGTTAGGGATTCGCGCCGACTTTCCGCTGTTGGTCAATAACCCGGGTCTGCACTACCTCGACTCCGCGGCAACATCCCAGAAGCCGAAGGCGGTCCTCGATGCATTGCGTGATTTTTACGAGACGGCGAACGCGAATCCGCATCGCGGAGCGTACTCGCTCTCGGTGCTGGCGACCGAGTACTATCACGATTCGCGAGTCCGAATCGCGCAATTCCTTGGTGTGAGCGACTCGGATTGCCTCATCTTCACGCGCGGCACTACGGAAGGACTGAATCTCGTCGCCGGATCGTGGGGCGAGGCGAACGTCTCGCCCGGTGACGAGGTCGTCGTGACCGCGCTCGATCATCACGCGAACTTCGTCCCGTGGCAGGTGCTGGCCATGAAGAAGGGCGCGAAGTTCAGAGTTTGCGAGCTGACTCCCGACGGCAGGATCGATCTGGAGTTTCTGAGCGGCTTGCTCAACAACCGCACGAAGGTCGTCGCATTCAATCACGTGTCGAACGCGCTGGGGACGATCAACCCGGTCGCGGACATCGTGCGGCTGGCGCGGGAGAAGACCAATGCGATCCTCGTTTGCGATGGCGCCCAGAGCGCTCCGCACTTCCCCGTAGCATTCGATTCGCTCGGCGTCGATTTCTACGCCTTCAGTGGCCACAAGATGCTGGGGCCGATGGGAATCGGCGGATTGATCGGCAAGCGCGAGATGCTCGAGGCGATGCCGCCATACCAGACGGGCGGCGACATGATCGAGTTCGTGTACGATGATCGCACGACGTGGAACGCGTTGCCGCACAAGTTCGAGGCTGGAACTCCCAATGCGGCGAACGCGGTTGGGCTCGCTGCCGCGGTCGAGTATCTCGACAATATCGGAATGGATCGCGTGCACTCACACGAGCGGGCGCTGATGTCGGCAGCACAGACGCGGCTCGGCGCGATCGAAGGTCTCCACATCTACGGACCGCCGCCACGAGAGCGCAGCGGCGTCGTGAGCTTCACATTGGTCGACGTGCATCCGCACGATCTGGCGACGATTCTCGATGGCGAGGGAGTCTGCATCCGCGCGGGGCATCACTGCGCGCAGCCGTTGATGCGCCGGCTCGATGTGCCGGCGACCGCGCGCGCGTCGTTCTACGTATACAACGACGAGAGTGACATCGATGCGCTGGTCAGCGGGATCATGAAAGCGCGCGAGATCTTCGGCTATGTGCCGGCCTAGTCGATTCCGCCGAACTGAGGAGCGACATGTCCCCGCCTAGAACCTCGGCCGAGATCGGCGCGTTGTACCAGGAGATGATCCTCGATCACTACCGTCGCCCGCGCAACAAGGGCAACCTCGACAATGCGGACGCAACGGTGGAGATGAAGAATCCTCTGTGCGGCGACGAGATCAGCCTGCAGGTAGCCTTCGAGGGCGACTGCGTCTGCGACCTCAGGTTTTCGGGGCGCGGCTGCTCGATCTCACAGGCGTCGGCGTCGATGATGACGCAGCTGGTGAAGGGCAAGAGCACCGAGGAGATCGGTTTGCTCAGGCAGCAATTCCGGGATTTGATGCTCGGAAATGCTCCTCCGGCGGACGACGCTCGACTCGGCTCACTCCGCGCGCTCTCCGGCGTGGCGAGATTCCCCGCGCGCGTGAAGTGCGCGCTCTTGGCGTGGTACGCGCTCGAAAGCGCGCTGGCGGAGCGTGCGCCGGGATAGGCCGCCACCTGGCGCAGAGGCGGAAACTCGCCTCACTCGCATTTTTTTGGCTTGGCCCGCAACTTAGCCGACGTGTCCAAGTTGCGCTTCAGGATCTCGATGTCGCTCGACGGATTCGTTGCCGGTCCCAGCCAGAGCGTGGACAACCCGCTCGGAATCGGCGGCATGCGGCTGCACGAGTGGGCCTTTGGCCTTGCGTCATGGCGCGCGCCGCACGGACTCGAAGGTGGCGAGGTCAACGAAAGCACCCGGGTCATCGAGGAGTCGCTCGCCAACATCGGAGCCACCGTGATGGGGCGCAACATGTTCGGCGGTCATCCCGGACGTTGGGATGCCAAACAACCGTGGAACGGTTGGTGGGGAGTCAACCCGCCGTTCCATCATCCTGTGTTCGTACTCACGCATCACAAGCGCGAGCCACTCGAGCTCGACGGCGGAACCACCTTCACGTTTGTCACGAACGGCATCGAGGCGGCGCTCGAACAGGCGCGCCGAGCCGGCGGCGGCAAGGATGTGTCGCTTGCCGGGGGAGCCAAAGCCGCACAGGAGTATCTCGCTGCCGGCCTCGTGGATGAGATGGAGATAAGCCTCGTGCCGACGCTACTCGGCAGCGGCGAGCGGCTCTTCGAGGGCGTCGGCGACGATCTGCGCGGGCTCAAGCTCGTACGGACAGTCGTCGCGCCGCAGGTAACGCACCTCAAGTTCGCAAAACACTGAGAGGGACATTGAAAGCTTATGTCATCACCACCGGGGCAGTTTTTGGTCTGCTGACCTTGGCGCACATCTGGCGCGTCATCGAGGAAGGACCGCACCTGCTTACGGACGTCACCTGGATTCTCATTACCGTTGCCGCGACCGCCCTATTCATTTGGGCTTGCCGTTTGGTTTGGCGCTCGCCACGCTCTTGAAGCGTACGCCCCCGCAGGTGCCTGGCGTAGCTGGATGGCTCGCCGCCAGATGCGCGCTCGCCATTGGCGTCGCGCTCGTGTGCGCGTGCAGCACGGCATCAATCGTGTCGACTCCTCCAACGACGTCGACTCTTCCAACAACTAGGTGGGTTCAAGTCTGGAGCGATGAGTTCGATGGGGCAGCTGGCGCACCCATTAACAGCACGAAATGGAGTTACGAAACGGCCGACGGGTGCAAGCAAGGCATCTGCGGCTGGGGCAACAATGAAAAGGAGTACTATACCGACGCACCTGAAAACATCGCGCTCAACGGGCACGGACAGCTGATGATCGTTGCGCGGCACGCTCCGGCGGGTCTCATCTGCAACTACGGTCCGTGTCTGTACACGTCGGCGAGAATCACCACTCGAGGCAAAATGCTCGCCTCACCCGGCAGGGTGGAAGCACGCATCAAGCTGCCCGCTGGCCAGGGGCTTTGGCCCGCATTCTGGATGCTGGGACACACCTCTCCCCTGGTACGCTGGCCGAACTGCGGAGAGCTCGACATCATGGAGAACAAGGGTAGCCAGCCGAGCACCACGAGCTCGGCGGTGCACGGTCCGGGCTACTCAGGCCAGACGCCGTTCGCCCATTCGAATAGTCTCACGGGTGGCGTTCTGTCGGACGACTTCCACACATTTTCCGTTGAATGGGATTCGCTTGCGGTCCGATTCTTCGTGGACAATGCCCTTCATTACGTGGTTACGCGCGACGCAATAGAGCATTATGGCAGATCGATACTCGACCAACCTTTTTTCCTGATGCTCAATCTCGCCGTCGGTGGGCACTTCGACGGAGATCCGCAGTCGGACGCGATCTTCCCGGCGACAATGCTGATCGACTACGTCCGTGTCTACTCGCGGCAGTGAGATGAAATCCTCCTCGTCGTCAACGAAGAACGCCAAGCAGGCCGAGTTGAAGGTGCGGGCGTACTTTGCATCGTTGCCGCCCAGTTCCAGGAGGCGCTTGAAGCAGCTGCGCGAGGTCATCCGTGGGGGAGCCCCCGGCGCCACGGAGGTTATCAGCTACGGGATTCCCGCCTTTAGACTCAATGGACGAGTGCTTGTTTGGTACGCTGCCTGGAAACACCACAGCAGCCTCTACCCGATGACCGCGCGTGTGAAGCGCGCCCATGCGGCTGAGCTAAATGGATACGAGACATCGAAGGGAACGGTTCGATTTCCGCTAGCCAAACCGCTACCGTCAGGTCTTGTGAAACTGCTCGTGAAGGCGCGTATTGCTGAGTTACCACCGAAGAAGACAAAAGCCAAGTAACCCAATTCACAATGAAGAAGAAACCAGGAAAATCAGCGAGAAAAACAGCGACGAAGGGGTCCCGACGGAAGTCTTCGACCCCGTCTACCA
This sequence comes from Gemmatimonadales bacterium UBA4718, assembly GCA_002404375.1. Taxonomy (GTDB): domain Bacteria; phylum Gemmatimonadota; class Gemmatimonadetes; order Gemmatimonadales; family Gemmatimonadaceae; genus UBA4720. The sequence goes on from DHJO01000222.1 coordinate 7,779, forward strand.
AGAGTCACGTGCCGACGCGTGGGCTCTACGGCTGGATCACTCACACGGAGCTCGCGAGCTCCAATCCGACCGCAACGAAGGCCTGGTGTGCAAAGGTTCTAGGCTGGACGTTCAAGCCGAGCGTTCCGATGCCAGGCGGAGGCGAGTATATGCTCTTTGCCTACTCCGACCAGGGCGGCGGGGGAATTCGGCCGACCAATCCGTCCGAGACTCCTGGGAGCAGTTTCACCGTGCACGTCGCGGACACGCGGGCCTCATTCGACAAAGCGCTCCGCGAAGGAGCCGAGGCAATGGTCCCGCCCACGCCGATCATGCCGGGTGTGACCATCGCAGTCGTACGCGCACCGGGCGGAGTTCCGGTCGGCTTCTCGGGTCCATAGTCAGAGCTGGGCCGAGCTGTTGTCTCCGCTCGGCGAGTCAGAAAGTGTGCGCCAAAATCGTCTTGAGCACTACTTTGTCCGAGGCGCTGGTAAAGCCGAATCCGATCCCCGCTTCTACGTCCAGAAATCTGCCGGCACGATCTGCTACAGCGAAGATGGTGCGCTCGCCTTCAGCGAAATGACTAATCTCTCCGAAATCGCCGTAGTACTCGACGGCTCCCGCCCACTCCTGGCCGCCGTTGTAGGCAACGCGCACTGCCGGCGCGAAATCCAGACGGGATACTCCATTGAACGATGTGTCCAGAATCGGGTTGGCGATGAAATCCCACGGGCCCGATCGCACTCCGACTATCGGCCGGATTTCCCCCCCGTAGCGAGACTGATCCCAGACACGGGAATTGCGACTGAGCTCGAAGTTCACGCCGTAGAAAAAACGGCGAGCCTCAGCGTGAGGAACGGCAAAGAGCGCGCGCAGCTTCGCGCCGTCTAATACCAACTTGCCGCCCCGCGTGAATGTGAAAACGGGGAGATAAGCCCCCGCCTCGAACCAGTCGCTGACGCCGTATGCCCACTCGAGCGTGCCGTTGGCAGACCCTTGCGGCACCACACCTCCGGGAATTGCCGCAATCGTCCGGCCGTCCGGTGTGTAGTTCGCGTGAATCGTAAGGTTGAACTTTCCCGGCGACTCGAGAGCACCAGTGTAGACCTGGATCTCGTCGGTTTGCGCTTGGGCGGTTCGACTCACGAAAGCTGAGCAGAGCGCGATGGTGAGCTGTGGGAGGTTTCGGGACAGCCAAGCGCGTCTCATCCCCAAATAATAAGCTCTGGCATGGAATCCGCTTCTTGGCCGTCCGTCTACCTCATTCGTGCCGCCATGACCAATACGATCCCGCCAGTCTCCGAGCAGTATTCACCTTCCCTTCTCCCGCGCGATACTTTCCGGACCCTGATCGCGCTGGCGATCATCGTGCTCACCATCGGCGGCTGGATTTACGCCATGACGATTCCCGTCGACCGAATCGCCCTCAGCGCCCAGACGCGCTTGTGGTGGATCGAGCAGGTCGTGAGCTTCGTGCTCGCCATCGTCTGCATCGGCATCGTCATCCGCAAGCGCTCGTTTCTCACTCCGGCGTTCTGGCTGACGGTCTACTCGCTTGTCTTCGATGTCATGCGCTGGATATTTGAGTTCAAGGAGGGACAGTTGACGGTCCCGGTCGCGCTCGTCCTCTATGCGCTGTTCATCTGGCGGCTCCAGCTCGCCCGTCGCACGGTAGCTGCCGAGCAGCGCGCGGTAGCCGTCTAACAACTCAGCCCAAGGCCGGAGTAGCGGACTCCGGATCCTTCTGTAACTATTCATCGTGGGCAACAAACCGCGCGGTACGGAAAAATGTGCGCGTGTATGTGCCAATTATCTCGATGTTGCTGATATCGATCCTTCTAAACGTGCTGTCATACGTCTTACGGCGCATCTTCTGATACTCGCTCACGCCTGACCACTAGCGACGGGATCCGCATCCCGCGCCGGGCAGTCGCGATCGCGCTGACTGCGATCGCGACGCTCCCTCACAGTTCGTCGGCGCAGAGCAGGCTCCAGGAGACGTCGCTCCAGAACCGACAAGCGCCCGTCGATTCGAGCGATATCTCCCACCGCGCGCACGATCTCCAGGCCCGGTTCGAGAGCCGGCGCAGGCATATGCTGCCCAGATTTTCCGCTGGGCCGCCGGATCGTTGCCTGATCGTCGGACGATTCTGCGAGTGGCATCCAAACTCTCAGGACTACGTCGTTCCCGATGAGGGGAACGACATCCGTCGCGCGCGCGCTGAGCTCCTGCGCGATCTCGAGAAGGCGGGCAACGCGGTTCCCGGCGACGACTGGATCATCGGGCAGCGGATCCGCTATCTGGTCGAGGCGCACGACAGCTCCGTGATCAGCGCTGCCCGTTCGTGCAAAGCGACCAGATGGTGGTGCGATGCGCTCATCGGGCTCGCTTTTCACGTCAGCGGAAATTTCGCCGCGGCGGACAGCGCCTTTTCGGTCGCGCTCGAAGAAATGCCTTCTCCAACGCGCTGCCACTGGCTCGATCTTTCGCCGCTTCTCGACGACGACCTGCGTGACACCTATCGAAAGATGTCGTGCGCGCAGCGCGAGGCCGCCAATGCCCGCATCTGGTGGGTGGCGGATCCACTTTACATTACGCCGGGCAACGAGCGTCGCACCGAGCACTTCTCTCGCGTGCTGCATACGGAGCTGCAACAGGACGCGGCCAACACTTATGGCAAGAGGTGGGGCGGCGATCTCGCCGAGCTGACTCTTCGGTTCGGGTGGGCCGAAAAGTGGACGCAGGAGCCGTTGGGGAGCATGCCGGTGGCGGAGGTCTCGGTCACCGGGCACGAGCCCGAGCCGGGATTCCATTTCTTTCTCACACAGCGGCCGCCCGACACCGTTGCCCAGATCGTGGATTCACTGTTCGAGATCAGGCAGTCCCCGCCTCGGGAGCAATATGCGCCGCCCTACGCGCGCTCCTTCACCGGGCTCGATGCGCAAGTCGCGCGGTTCCGCCGGGGCGACTCGACGCGCATAGTCGCCGCCTACGACGTGAGCGCGGATACGATTTTTGCCCGGCACAAATTCGCGGCGGCGCTCGTCGCGATGCGAAACGAAGCGACGCCGCCCTCGATGAGCGAAGTCAGCGAGTCGCCAGCGAGAAACGTGATTACCGTTTCGACGCCGTGGAAGTCGCAGCTGATCGGAGTGGAGCTGCTGGCGAAAGACAGCGCCGGCGCGGCTCGGTGGCGGATGGGCTTTGCGGAGATCCCGCTCGATTCCGGGAAGATCAGCCTGTCTGATCTACTGTTCGTCGATGGAAGTCCGTCACTCCCCTCGGATCTGGATGAAGCCATTCCGCGAGCGCACGGCGGGACGAAGTTCAGACGCGACAAGCAGATTGGCCTGTTCTGGGAGCTTTACGGGAAGACGGCGGCGGATAGCGCCCTGCCGATCTCTCTCACGATCACTCCAATCGACGAGGGGTTTTTCCGTCGCGCGTTCAGGGCGCTGCGAATCGTGCCCAAGGTCGCGCCCCTGAATATCCGGTGGCATGAGAATGGAGCTTCGGGCGTGCTCTCGGCGAGATCGGTGCTGCTGGATCTCTCGCTCGTGCCTGCGGGGAAGTACGCGGTCAAGTTGGAGGTCGGGAATTATCCGCTGGCGGTGGCGTCCCGAATCATCGAGGTTGAGTAGCAAATGGACGCCTCTGTGTGCATCGCCAACATCGGCCCGCGAGAGCGCCGCAAGCGGCTGATGTTTGGAATCACGACCCTCGCCGCAAGCGTCGTCATCTCTTTTTTGTTTGTTTTTTATGGAGTGCGTCCGTTGTTGAGGCTGCCCCTGTTTGTCCCGCTTTTTGTCGGCGCTTTGGGCTTCTTCCAGGCGCGGGATCGAACGTGAGTGAGGCTCGCATCGCGCGGTCAGCGCGACATGGATACTGGTCCTCAACCAATCGCTGACAAGGCAGAAGCGGAACAAGTTCGCCGGCAGGCCCAGGCCGTCTACATCAAGGCGCTCATTTCAGCCGCAATCCTTACGGCGCTCGCTCTCATTCAGTAACCTTCGAGCGATGGTCGTACAGCCGCCTACACCCCGAGGAAATTGATGCGCTCAGGCTTCGCTGCAGCTTTCATGGGAATTGGAGGAATCTTCCTTTGCTTTTCCGTCGTGGTCTTCGTCATCGAGACGTTCGCCAGACGGAATAACGCCGGGCACCAGCTGGCCACGATGAGCGCATTGGCAGTCGCCGCCTTCTTGGGGGGCGTAATCCTGTTCGGGCTTGGGTATCTCCTCAACCGGTTTGGCCGCGGCACCCGGAACGACGCGCTCACCGCAAATCGCTAACGTCTCGAATCCAGCTCCATCAGTCGTCGCTCCAGAAAGCGACGCTCCGGTTCCTGGGTAACCAACGCCAGAGTACGCGTGTAAGCGGCCCTCGCGTCGCTGACTCGCCCCAGCCTGCGACACAGCTCACCTCTGGCTGCGTGAGCCGGGTAGTAATCCACCAGCTCACCCGTGGCCAGAATTTTGTCGATTAACTGGAGCCCCGTCTCGGGGCCATCGCGCATCGCAATTGCCGCCGCTCGATTCAGCTCGATTACAGCCGAAGGCTCCGCCTTCAACAAGACATCATACAACGCCACGATCTGCGCCCAATCTGTCGAAGCCGTGTCGGGCGCTTCCGCGTGCACGGCCGCGATCGCAGCCTGCAGAGAGTAGGGACCGATGCGTCGCGATGTGAGCGCGCGCTCGACGAGCGTAACTCCTTCCTGAATCTGCTCGCGATTCCAGAGCGATCGGTCCTGATCCTCGAGAAGAATAAGATCACCTACCGATGATGTGCGTCCCGCGCGCCGTGCTTCGTGCAACAGCATCAGCGCGAGAAGACCCATCGCTTCTGGCTCGGGCAGCAGCTCGACGAGCAGGCGCCCCAATCGGATTGCTTCGGCGGACAGGCTTTCTCTCGTGAGCTCGGGTCCCGCCGAAGCAAGGTACCCTTCGTTGAACACCAGATAGATCACGTGTAGCACGCTATCGAGCCGATCAGGCAGATCGGAGAGCGATGGAATCTCGTATGGTATTCCCGCATCGCGGATCTTCGACTTTGCGCGGACGATTCGCTGCGCCAGCGTCGAAGCGGGCGTCAGGAAAGCCCGAGCGACTTCTTCCGTCGTGAGCCCGCATACCTCGCGCAATGTCAGGGCGATTTGCGCATCGGCACTCAGCGCGGGGTGACAGCAGGTGAAGATGAGCCGAAGGCGGTCGTCCTCCACCCCCTCTTCGCCGTGGTCAGGCGTCTCTCTCGCCTGGAGGCGGTCGAGAACCTCTCCGTCGGCTGATTCGAACCTCGCGCTCTTGCGCAGGCGGTCGACTGCCTTGAACCGTCCAGTTGAGATCAGCCACGCGCTCGGGTTGGAAGGAATGCCCTTTCCCGGCCACTGCTCTACCGCCGTCGCGAACGCGTCGTGCAGCGCCTCCTCGGCCAAATCGAAATCGCCGAGGAGGCGTATCAGTGTTGCGAGCACACGGCGCGAATCCGAGCGATATATCGCATCCACTCTGTCGCGCACATGCGCCGCATTGTCTTCGTTCATTCAAGCGCTGCGTCCGACTGCTACGCCGCGTTGCGCTCCACGATTGGCCGCACTTCGATCGCACCGCTTCGCGCCGATGGAATGCGTGAGGCAACCTGGATCGCGTCGTTCAGATCCTTTGCCTCGACTAGGTAATAGCCCCCGAGCTGCTCTTTCGTCTCGACGAATGGGCCGTCGGTGGTCGATACCTTGCCGTTGCGCGAGCGCACCACGGTGGCAGTGTGACTGGGTTGAAGCTGATTGGCTCCGACGTACTGCCCGCTCTTCTTGATGCTATCACCAAACGCCATGTACTCACCCATGTACTTGTCCTGCACTTCCTTCGGGAATTTCTGCCACTCACTCTCGTTGTCGTAAATCAGGCAAAGGTACTTCATCTTTTCCTCCCCATCTGAATGGTTGAATAAACGGTCTGGGAGTAGTCGTTCAAGAACTGCCCAATTCGACAATTAGTGCCTTTCTCAAGTGAATCTCCGGAATAACTACAACTGAACACTACCGGCGAGGTGCTATCGGCGGGGCGGCGTGGGGCTACGGGCTGCCTCGATACGCCTACATGCATCCCGCAGCCCCCGGCCGCTCCGCACAGAGCCCCTGGCAGGTAGTGTTCAGTTGTAGTTGACCTGCTACTACGTCATTTGACGCATAGAGTCCCTTCGGCGATGGGGCGATCGTGGAGCAGAAGCAAAACGCTCTATAGCCAAGCCGGAGGCCCAATGAACCTCGACCAACGAACCCGACCGACCCTCAAGGAGCGCCTCGAGTTTGCCATGCAGGCGCCCTGCGATTGGATACTCAAAGCATCCTGCGTCAAGTACGCGACGTTTCTCGCGATGTTCAGGCTTTTGCCGCCCAGCTATCTCGCCTGGGCATCCCGGGTCAAGGCGCGCAAGGCCTACTACCGCGCCCTCCGCAAGGTGCCCGCGTATCGCCAGTTCCTTCGCGCCGAAGGAGGTCTGCGAGTCCCGGAAACTGACAAGGAAAACTATATCAAGCCGTACGAGACCGGTGCCCGGTGCGTCGGCGGCTCCTTTCTTCACGGCCGGACGATGATCGACGAGTCGTCGGGCTCTACCGGCACTCCGTACAACTGGGTGCGCAGCGAGAGGGAGCGCCACGAGAGTCATACCTTCGTCAGTTATTTCGCGACGTACTGCTACGGCCGCGACCCATGGATCACCATCAACGGCTTCAGCATGGGCGCGTGGGCTACAGGGATCAACATGGGGATCTCGCTGCAGAAGAACGGGATCGTCAAGAACACCGGTCCCGACATCGC
>DHJO01000222.1:14636-18491 GCA_002404375.1 Gemmatimonadales bacterium UBA4718
TACGGTGCGACCGATCTGGAGATCGGCATCGCCGGCGAGACGCCTGTATCGGTCGCCATCCGTCGGCTCGCGCGCGAGCGTGAGGACGTAAAGCTCGCGCTGTTCGGCTCCGACTCCCGCCTGCCGATGCTCTTTCAGTACAACCCCGTCATGCATCACGTCGAGGTCAACGAGAACGACGAAGTGGTGTTCACCATCTCACGCAAGTCGCTCCTGTCGCCGCGCATCCGGTACAACGTGCACGATCTCGGCGGCGTTCTCACCAGCGACGAGATGGCAGAGCGGCTGGCTTCGGTTGGTGTCGACATCGAGCAGCTCCGACGCGACCACAGTGACGGGAACGTGCGCCTTCCTTTCCTGTGGATCTTCGGCCGGCGCGATTACACGATCAGCGTCATGGGCGCGAATATCTATCCGGAGGACATCGAGCAGTGTCTGTATTACGACACCGCGCTTGCTGAGATAACGAATTCGTTCTGCCTCTCCCTGGCGGAGAGTCCCAACGGCGACGTGCGCCCGCGCTTCCTGTTCGAGGTCTCGAGAGAGCCCGACGCCGATCTCGCTCGTCGCTTTTCGGCGTCGATTCTTTCGCGGCTGGTCGAGTTGAACGCGGATTTCCGTGAGGCGTGGCGCGAATATCCGCAGACGCTCGTCCCCGAGATCCAGCTGTATCGCCTTGGCGAAGGTCCATTCGCCGGCGACGCGGGAAAGATCAAACAAGCGCGCTTACTTCCAGCTGCCTGAGGGGCGACACAAAATGCGCACTCTCATTCAGCTCGCGCTTCGTCGGCCGAAGCTCGTAATCCTTGCTTGGGCGGCAATGCTCGCCGTGGCGGCGCCCTTTGCGTCCCGACTGGCGGGAGCACTTCGCGGAACGACCGACTCAGTCCCGGGCAGTCCATCGGAGCTCGCATCAAGGGATCTCAGCCACGCCTTCGGAAAGGGCTCCGCATTCATTTTCCCCGCCGTGCTGACTTCCTCCAGCATCCCAACGACAGATCCGCGTTTCATTGCCGCGGCGGCTAATCTCGAGCGAGTGCTCGATTCCGCGGGAATGACCGGCGTGAGTGACTACTGGAACACTGGCGACAAGACGCTCCTCGGGCGCGACGGCCACTCGGCGCTCCTGCTCGTGAGGCCGACTGCGGAGACCTTCTTCGATGCAGAAGTCACGGTAGACCAGATCCGTGGATCAGTCCGCGGGGCGGGACTCGGCCCCGCGTTTGGCGTCAAGGTCACGGGGATGGTTTCGCTTTTCCACGATCTCAACGTGAACGCTTCCGACGACCTGCTGCGCGCGGAGCGCATCGGGATTCCCCTCACGATCATCGTTCTGCTGCTGGTGTTTGGCGCACCGATCGCCGCCGGATTGCCACTCGTCCTGGCTCTCGGGACGATCGCGATCACGCTGGCCATCCTCTACGTCCTGTCCCGCTTCATGCCCGTGAGCGTGTTCGCGCAGAATGCGGTAACGATGGTCGGACTGGGCATTGGCGTCGATTACGCACTTTTCCTGGTGAGTCGCTGTCGAGAGGAGCTGTCGCGAGGCGCTTCGTTTCCGAGCGCTGTCGAAACAGCCGCAAACCAGGCAGGGCATGTTGTGATGGTATCGGGGCTCGCGGTGTGCACGGGATTCCTGGCTCTGTTCCTCGTGCACATTCGTTTTCTGCATACACTTGCCCTGGGCGGCGTCGCCGTCGCCGTGACGTCGGTATTGATGACACTCACTCTTCTCCCATCATTGCTGCTGCTGATCGGCGAGAAGTTGAACTGGCCTCGCCAGTTATCGCGGCGGCCCCGAGGCGGTGGCGGATTGTGGGCTCGATGGGCGAATGAGACCATGACCAGACCCTGGCAGTATCTCATTCCCTCCCTGATCGTGCTCGCCGTGCTGATAGTACCGACGCTACAACTCAAGACCTGGAACATGGGCGCGCACGATCTCTCGCCCACGATGGAAGCGCGTCAGGGTTACGAGCTCCTCGATCGCAACTTTGCCGCGGGGTGGATGGGCCCGATCGCGATTCTGGTGAAGAGTCGCGATGATGGGAATGTCCGGACGAACGAGAGTCAGGACGCGATCACAGGAATTCGCTCGCGCCTCGCGTCCGATCCACGCGTACGGATAACTGGTGGGTATCCGAGTAAAGACGGCCATTCCGCGCTCATCCTTGTCGTTCCGCGATCAGCGCCGGAATCAGAAGAGGTGATGACGATGGTACGAGAGCTTCGCGCCCAACCCTGGCAGTCGGCACGCGATGCCGGGCTGTCGATTCAGATTGGCGGCCTCAGCGCCAGCGTTCTGGATTTTGACGCCGAGCTTTTCGGAAGCATGAAGCGCGTGATTCCAGTCGTGCTCGCAGTCACCTTCCTCGCCCTGGTATTCGCGTTCCGCTCCATTGTGGTCCCGATCAAGGCAATCACCATGAATCTGATCTCGGTGCTCGCCGCATATGGCTTCCTCGTCTACGTATTTCAGAAAGGTATTGGCGCGGGTTTGATTGGCCTCGTGCCTCCGGGCGGACTCAACTCATTCATAGTCCTGATGTTGTTCACCATCCTCTTCGGGTTGTCGATGGACTACGAGGTGTTTCTGCTTAGTCGCATAAGAGAGGAATACCAGCGCACGGGAGACAACAGGAAATCGGTTGTGAGCGGGCTTTCCCAAACCGGCGGACTCATCACGAGCGCGGCGCTCATCATGGTGGTTCTATTTGGCTCGTTCGGGTTCACGCGCCTGACCGCGACCCGCGAGTTCGGACTGGGTCTAGCCTTCGCCGTGGCCCTCGACGCGACGTTGATTCGGGTAGTGCTCGTGCCGATCCTGATGGGTTTGCTCGGACGCGCCAACTGGTGGTTTCCGGCGGCGCTTCTACCTCGCGGGAGTCGCGCTGGGCGGGGAGCCGGTCAGAATGCCGTGGCGTATCCTCGCCGCTTTCGCTGGCGCGTTGGGCAGCGGGACAACCCGCGTCCGGATGCTCAGGCTGAGCCGCACGGGTAACTGCAGCGTCAGCGACTCGGAGCCGCGTCGCACTACGAGTGGGAGCGTCGTGAGGATCGTCCCGGCGTACCGCGTCCGAACTTTCTCGAACCAGTCATCGTTGGTGATCATCACGTCGCCGATTGAAACGATCTGATCGCCAACGCGGGCGCCGGCCGCCGCCGCCGCGCTTGTCGATCCGACCTGACTTATCCGTACGCCGCTGCTGTCCGATGCAGTTCCGATCCCCGGCCTCGGCTCGCGAATCGTGTCACTCTCGAAACGAAGACCCGCGAGCGACAAGACTGACTCGACCGGCAGTGGCTCGCGACCGTCGACGTACAGACGTCCGAAGTCGGCGAACGATTTTCCCCGCGCGGCATAGCTGACTTCGCCCCACCAATCCGCGCCGGTGAATCCTTTCCCCCGCTTGTAGGTCGCGAAGTACAGGCGCCGCATCACGTCGTCCAGAGTGCTGCGATTGTCGCTGGCGTCGCGTATCAGTACGTCGAGCAGAAATCCGGTGAGGCCGCCCTTTGGGTAGTAGAGCCCACTGCTGCCGTCCGCAGGATTGATCCATGAGTTGAGTGATGCATCGCTGACCGATGTCAGTGGAGCGCTGGCGACGGACGAAATTTCATTCGCGATGAAATTGAAGAAGGCAGTGCTGTCCTCGACGCCGCCGCGCACCAGCGCGAGCGCGCCGTAGTAATCAGTGACGCCTTCGCTCACCCAGAGCCAGGTGGTGGGCTGCGCGGCGTCGTAGCGGTACGGAACCAGATCAGCGGGGCGCAGGCGCTTCACGTTCCAGGCGTGGAAGAACTCGTGTGAGTAGAGGCTGGAAGTGTTCCCGTCGAGCCGGGAGGTGAGCACTT
>DHJO01000112.1:0-2695 GCA_002404375.1 Gemmatimonadales bacterium UBA4718
GACGATGTCGCTTCGTCGAATACCAGCAGATGCGGATTGCGGAGCAGCGCCCGCGCGATCGAGAGCCGCTGCTTCTCGCCGCCAGAGACTTTCACTCCGCCTTCGCCTATCACCGTATCGAGGCCTTTGTCGGCGCGGGCCAGAAGGGTATGAGCGGCAGCCTTGTGCAGGACATCGAAGCACTCGGCGTCGGTTGCGTGCGGATTGACGAACTTGAGATTCTCCCGGATCGTGCCCGAGAAGAGCTGAGCGTCCTGCGTCACGAGCCCGATCCGCTCCCGCAACCGGTCGAGGTCGACGGAATCGCTGGGCAGTCCGTTGTAAAGTATGCGTCCCGCCTTCGGCGGATAAAGACCAACGAGCAGCTTCACCAGTGTCGTCTTCCCCGCTCCTGATGGACCCACGAACGCGATCGTCTCCCCGCGTTTGACCGTGAACGATATGTCCGTGAGAGCAGGCGTCGTCGCTGTCTGGTGCATGAACCCGACATCCTCGAACTCCAGATCCTCGATCTCCGCCAATGGAACCGGAGCAGCAGGTCTGGGATCCTTCGGCGTCTCGAGAATCTTACGGAAGTTGATCAGCGAGACCTCCGTCTCCCGAAACACGTTGATGATGTTGCCGAGCTCCTGCATGGGACCAAAGATGAAAAACGAGTAGAACAGGAGCGAGAAGAACTGACCGACCGTGATCTTCTGGGTGAAGATCAGATAGAGCATCATGAAGAGAATCGCGGTGCGCAGCAGATTGACCGTCGTCCCCTGTATGAAGCTCAAGCTCCGGATGTACTTCACCTTCTTGAGCTCGAGATTGAGAATCTTCTGGGTAGTCGCGTTCAGTCGCACCACTTCCTGATCCGCGAGTCCCAGACTCTTCACCAGCTCGATGTTGCGCAGCGACTCGGTCGTCGAGCCGGCGAGTGCCGTCGTCTCCGCGACGATGATCTTCTGCATCGACTTGATGCGTCCGCTCAGGGACCAGCTCAGAACTCCGAGCAGCGGCACCGTAGAGAGAAATGCGGGGACGAGCAGCCAGTAGACGTGCCAGGCGTAGACGGTCACGAACAGAACGCCTACGAGTGTGGTGAAGATCAGATTTATCGACAGCGAGATGAACTTCTCGACGTCCGAACGCACCTTCTGCAGTTTGCCCAGCGTCTCTCCGCTGCGCTGATCCTCGAAAACGGAGTACGGCAGCTCCAGCGAGTGCCGGATGCCGTCCGAGTACATCTCGGCGCCTACACGCTGGACGATGACGTTGACGAAGTAGTCCTGGAAATTCTTGGCGACTCTCGAGACAAAAGCGACGCCCATCGCCATGAGCAGCAGCTTCCCCGCGCCTTTGATGAATTGCGACGTCTGGTATTCACGGAATCGGGTCGCGTAGTCATCGATGACGTGACGGAAGATGAGCGGATCCAGGAGCGAAAAAACCTGGTTCGTTGCCGCCAGGAACAGCGCGAGCAGAATCAGCGAGCGGTATTTGCGGAGATACGAGTAGAGGAGAGACACCTCGGATACTATTGGAGTGTCAGCGAGCTTGCAAACCTTACTCGATCTTGCGCTGTGCGGAGTAGCCGAGTCCCGGCACTTGGACAAACCGGCGCCGGCGAGTGCGTAGGGCATCGAGCGCCTTGCTCGCGTTTGATCTCCACTGTGCTCCGGTGATTATGGTGCAGAAGCGCTCGTAGTCTAGTCGTCCTTCGTGGGGCGCTTTGGTGAAGAGATAGCGGGGAGCTGGCCGGAATCGCTCGAGGTCAATCGGAAAGCGCTCCAGAACCAGCCGCTGCGATGCGAATTCCTGATACATGCGCTTCTTCAGCAATTTCTCCGCGTCCGTCAGCTGGATCGTCCGCTCGTCGGCGCCGATGAACGGCAGAAAGCTGAACACCCGCCGCGTGCCGCTGTAGTTGTGATAAGAAGTCAGCTCCAGAACGAGAGGCGTCGGGACGTTGTCGCGGCGAAGAATCCCGCAGGCCAGATGCACCGCGAACGCCGTGGCATCGTGATCCGAGTGTCCTCCTTCGTATGGATGTGTGAGCACTATGTCGGGCCGGACTTCGTCCATCAGATCCGCGACGTCGAAAACCAGCTCGAGCAGCTGCATGCTCGCTTCGCCATCCACATATCCGAAATCCCGGCATCGGTCAGGCGTTATGCCCACGTGCGCCAGCGCGTTCACAACTTCGCGCCGGCGCGCGCGTGCGTACTCTTCGCGTGTCTGAAATCCCCTGCTCTGGGAGTATCTCACGTCGCGAGGCGCGCCGTCGGTCACGTGCGCTACGACGGCATCGGGAAGTCCGGCCAGAAGTCCGCCCGCGCCGATTGCCTCGTCGTCCGGGTGCGCAACAATTACGAGAGTTGTCGGCAGCGACTTGGTGAATGCCACACGCCGCGCGAGGCGCTCCATGACGTCCGACGTCATGCCGCTCGGCGGACGATAGCGCGCGTCCCGATCCGGTGTGATGATCAGCCCGGGAATCTCGATCAATGGCTCGGGCGATTTTCGTGGAGGCGCTTGCTGATCGATGATCTCGGAGATCAGCTGAATGTCTTTCGCCGGATTTTGATCGAGTCCGGAGATTATCGGCAGGCCAGCAGCGGTCGAATTGAGGGCTACGTCGAATCCTGCTCGCGCTTGCAACTCATCCGTCTGGAATTTCACGCGACCATCCTCACACTCCAACCCCTGCGCG
>DHJO01000112.1:2731-5274 GCA_002404375.1 Gemmatimonadales bacterium UBA4718
AGCTCGGGCGGGTTCAGCCGGGGTCCATCGTACTTGACGTCGTCCGGACGCTCGCCAGGAGCGCCATGCCCGTCGCGCACTGGGTCGCTGACACCGGCAATCGCTCCTCCTCTCAGACTGGCGTTGCCGAGCAGGTTGTGGCCCTGCATCTCCTCGGGGCTGATAGGGTCATCAGCGGCGGCTGCAGTGCTCTCGACCCATTTCGATTTCCAGCCAGGGCGTGCTTCGGGCACGTCATCAGCTCTGCCGTCTGCCGGTTTCCTATCGTCGTTCAGATCTCTGTTCGTCATTCGACGCTCCCTGCGTGATGCATATGGACAAACCCCGGTTGGCTCCGAGGGATCCTGTTTCAGGAGGCATACGTCATGCCGGTTGTGACGGTACCAATTGGAATCCAGGGAGTTATCAATGACAGAAAGCAAGAAAGACAAAGAGCCGGAGATCCCTACTGACAGCGACGAACTAGCCGGCGACAGACAGAGAAGTGACGAGTCGAAGGAGAAGCAGTCTGCTCGAGCTGATGATCCTGATTCACGCGAAGAGCCGAACCCGCCCCACACCACAACGGGCATATTCACAGCGCCGAAATTCGGGTCGGCAGGAAGCGGCGGGCTCGAAATCGAGCCGGGGTTGGAAAAGGACTAAGACAACTCAGCTAAGCGATAGTTTCCAGGGAGCGGGCGGCAAGCCGCCACCGGGCCAACAATGCGAACAACGCGCTAAGCCACTTCCGAAGAGGAGACGACTCGCTGAGTACCGCGATCGCCATGCTGGTTAGCGCGCCCAACACTGCTCCTCCCAACACATCGGACGGGTAATGCGCGCCAACGAATATCCGCGCGAATGCCAGGACGAGAGCAAGGAAGAGCAGCGCTATCCCGGCGCGACGGTTGTACCGCCAGACAAGAACAGCTACGGCAAACCCAAGCGTCGCATGATCGCTCGGAAACGATGTGTCCGCCGTCGGAGCGATCAGGAGGTTGACTTGATGAGTCAGGTATGGACGCGGCCGGGGGAGAGCCATGCCTATTAGCTGTCCTATCCCCAAAGCCACGAGCGCGGAAATTCCCGCCAGAAACGCGGCGCGTTGATTCGTCGGCCTCCATGTCAGCCAGAGTCCCACCAGCACGAGGGCGAACACGACCGGAAGGAACTTCGCACACGCGACCATGACGCCATCTACTGCGTGACTGCGACCTGCCAAGCCGTTGATGGTTTGAAACAGATCGTAGTCGAGAGACCCGCTCATTTCATCAGCTCGACCGGCCGTCCGATAGTCCATGGAATCTTCGCCGCGTCGAGACCCGCATTGAGCGCGGGAATCCGCCGCTGCAGCAGCGCGTTGATCCGTCCGACCTCGCGCTGGAGATCCGACGTCGCGAGCGTCAGCGTTGAACGCTGCAGCTCCGTGGGCTGCGAAGTAACGTTGCCGATCTCTTCCGCAACGTTGTTGACACGCTCCTGAATCGAAGGATCTTCCACTCGCTTGTCGTCGCTCAGGGCCTCCGCCTCCGGGTCGCCGCGTAACTTCTTGAGAATGTCGTTCAGCTCCTTCTCGACGGCATCGGCTTGCTTTGACACAGTGTCGGGCGCCGTATTACTCTTGAGCGCCGTTTTCACGTCGGTGATCTGATCCTTGAGCTGCTCCGCTGTGCGCACTGCGGCCTGCACCGTCGCCTGCAAACGTCCCGTGCTGACACGCATGTCGTACAGGCCGCGATAGTCTCCTTCATTCATTGGTACGAGAGGGTCGGATCGAACTTCGATCGGCGTTTCGCTCATGCTCGGTGCGCCAGATCCTCCTCCTTTCACGGTCAGACGCGCCGTGTATCGGCCAGGGAGCACGAACGGTCCCGACGGATCTCTCTGCCTGAACTGTGGCTCGCCGACCTGAGTGGCCGGGCGGCGGACCATGTACGGAGGTGCGTTCCGTAAATCCCACGTCACGCGATGCATCCCGCGTTTCTTGCTGGCCGTCAGCTCGCGCACGCGCTTGCCGCTCGCGTCGTAGATGCCGAGCGTGACATCTCCACCCTTGGGAAGTGAGTCGCGCAGAAAATACGTGACGATCGCACCGAAGGCCGGGTTGGGCGCTGAGTACTCACGGTCGCCGAGCGCGCCCGCGCCCCGGACGCCGCCGGGAATTGAGCTGTTCGGGTTGTACTCAGTCGCCGCTTTCACCGGAAATAGATAAGTGCCGATTCGATTCGCCTCGGCAAGCTTCTCGAGCGGTGTGATGTCGTCGATGATGTATATGCCGCGGCCGTGTGTGCCAATGACGAGATCGCGCTCACGGGGATGAACCAGGATGTCGTGCACGGCGACCGTTGGAATGTTGTATTTGAGCTGCGTCCAGGAGTTGGGCTGCGCCGAGTAGAACGCACCGAACTCCGTGCCGACAAAGAGGAGGCTTGGCTCGACGAGATCTTCGCGTATCACCTGCACAGATCCGTTTGCCGGAAGATTTCCACTGATCGGAGTCCAGTGCGCTCCGTAGTCGGTGCTCCTCAGAACGTACGGCTTGAAATCATTGTTACGATGGT
>DHJO01000112.1:5418-5732 GCA_002404375.1 Gemmatimonadales bacterium UBA4718
CCGGGGAACTTCGTGATCCTGTTCCAGGTCGCGCCGCCATCCCGCGAGACTGAAATCACTCCATCGTCTGTGCCGACGTACAGGAGTCCCTGGCGCGTGGGCGACTCATCGATCGTGCTGACGTTTCCGTAGTCCGCCGTTCCCTGATGGCGGGCGATTGCATCGCGCGGCCAGATCTTGCCCATCACGGGAAGGCTGTCGCGCTTGAGCTGACGCGTGAGATCGGGACCCAGCCTGGTCCACGCGTCACCGCGATTGGTGCTCTTGAAGAGATAGTTCGCACCGAAATAGATCGTGTTGTGATCGTACGGCGA
>DHJO01000138.1:0-801 GCA_002404375.1 Gemmatimonadales bacterium UBA4718
GGGGACAACGTACAGATGACGATCGAGCTGATCACGCCGATCGCCATGGACGAAGGCCTTCGCTTCGCCATCAGAGAAGGCGGCCGCACCGTAGGCGCAGGCGTCGTCACCAAGATCCTCAAGTAGGAAAACCCGGAGTTCCGAACGAATCGAGTAGCAATTCTGAAGTCATAAGGACCGAACAATGGCACGCGAAAAGATCATTCTGGCTTGCGAGACCTGTAAGAATCGCAACTACTTCACCGACAAGAACAAGCGGTTACACCCGGAACGGGTGGAGTGGAAGAAGTACTGCCCGCGCTGCAACGCGCACAAGCTGCATAAGGAAACCAAGTAATGCCGCGTGAAATCGTTGGTCGCGAGGGCATGAAATCGTGACGGTTGAAGTAGTCGAGCGCAAAAACTTTCCTGGCCGCGTGATGCAGTTCTATCACGAGGTCCAGGACGAGATGCGCAAGGTTACGTGGCCCGACCGCGCCCAGCTCAAGGACACGACGATCAAGATCATCATCTTCGTGCTCTTCCTCGGCGCGATCATCGGCGCGATCGATCTCGTTCTGCAGCTCATTCTCGTTCAGGGCATTCCATCTCTATTCTCGAGACGATGATCGTGACCACCGCCGACCACCGCTGGTACGCGATCCAGACGACCTCCGGTCATGAGAACAAGGTCCGCTCACTGATCCAGCGCCGGATCGATTCCGACCCACGCCCGGCCGACGAGCGAGCGATCCGTCAGGCGCTCGTTCCAACCCAGGAAGCGGTCGAGATCAAGAACGGCAAGAAGGTGAACGTCGAGCG
>DHJO01000138.1:972-2980 GCA_002404375.1 Gemmatimonadales bacterium UBA4718
CGGCCAACCAGTGTTGAATTGGATTATCTCCAACTCAAGGGTTACTGACCGCACCTGCTCGAGCGGAAGGGATCGTCTGTTACCTCGGATCTGTGCAGTTCTCCGTTGCAGTTTTTCGGTCCCCACTGCCGGAACCCCGGTTTTCGATTATAATTAAAGGCTGTTTCCGAGTCACAGCGGCGTTACTCCCGCCGCAGGTGATGGCCCTTGCGCGGGGCGGCCGATGAGGCGAGGAGCGCACAGTCGGATACCACTACGACTCTAATCACACCGTGGGAGTCGGACGCGAGCTCATACACCTGGGCCACGCGACTAGAATCACTGAGGAGTATCATGGCAAAGAAGGCAGTTGGTTTCGTCAAGCTGCAGATCCCTGCAGGCAAGGCGAATCCGGCGCCCCCCGTGGGAACGGCACTCGGCCCGCAGGGAATCAACATCATGGCCTTCTGCAAAGAGTTCAACGCTCGGACGCAGGGCCAGGATACGATTCTCCCGGTCGAGATCACNNATCGAGGTGAGGGACTGATGAAGGAACACGGAAAGAAATACAAGGTCGCCGCCGAGAAGCGGAACGTCGACACGAGATATCAGGCGCGTCAGGCGATCGAGATCGTCAAGTCGACGGCTTTCGCCAAGTTCGATGAGACCGTGGAAGTCGCGGTCCGTCTGGGCGTGGACCCAAAGCACTCCGACCAAGCTGTGCGCGGCACCGTCGTTCTCCCTGCCGGCACCGGTAAGACGGTGCGGGTGCTCGTCATCGCCGACGGCGACAAGGCGAAAGAGGCGGAAGCCGCTGGCGCCGATTATGTCGGCACCGAGTACATCGCCAAGATCAAGGAAAACTGGCTCGACTTCGACGTCCTCATCGCCACTCCGGACAAGATGGGTCAGCTCGGCGCGCTCGGACGCATCCTCGGTCCGCGTGGGTTGATGCCGAACCCGAAGGCCGGCACGGTGACGTTCGACGTCACGAGGGCGGTGCGCGAGGTGAAGGCTGGTAAGATCGAATACCGTGTCGACAAGGCCGGTAACGTCCANNTCGTCCGCGCGAAGCCGACGTCGTCGAAAGGCGTCTACGTTCGCAACGTCGCCATCTCGAGCACGATGGGGCCCGGCGTCAACATCGACATCACCCCCTACCGTACGTAGTGATGAAGCGATCAGAGAAAGAGCAGCTCGTAACCGAGCTCAGGGACAAGCTGGTGAGCGCGCAGTCGCTCTACTACACCGATTTCACCGGACTCAACGTGAAGCGGATGACCGAGCTTCGCCGCCGGCTCAAGAGGGCGGGCGTCGATTACGTGGTCATCAAGAACACGTTGGCGCTCCGCGCAGTCAATGAGAGTGGTCTCGTCGGCAGCAAGCTCAAGGGTCCCACCGGCCTCGTGGTCGGAAAGGATCCCGTCGCCGCCGCGAGAGTGCTTACGGAATTCGCGAAGGAATTCGAGGACAAGCCCGCCATGAAGGGTGGGATGCTCCAGGGCAAGGCGATAGACAATGCGCAGCTGAAGCGCATGGCATCGCTTCCATCTCGCGAGCAAATGCTGGCTGATCTCGCTGCCGGCATGCAGTCACCCATGGCCGCCTTCGTCGGCGCGCTGAACGGGCTTCTTTACATGTTTGCAGGCGCGCTCGACGCGCTCAAGACTCAGCGCGAAGGCGCCTAAAATTTCTCAGGGAGAACAAACACAATGGCAAACGCAACCATGAGCAAGGACGAGATTCTCGACGCAATCGGCAGCATGTCGGTGCTCGAGCTCTCCGAGCTTGTCGAAGCTTTCAAGACCAAGTTCAACGTCACGATTTCCGCGGCGCCTGTCGGCGCGGCTCCGGCGGCTGGTGGCGCAGGCGCTGGTGCGGCTCCGGCTGCTGAAGAGCAGACCGAGTTCTCGCTCACGCTCAAGGAAGCCGGCGCCAAGAAGATCCAGGTCATCAAGGTCGTGCGCGAGCTGACCGGACTTGGACTCAAGGAAGCCAAGGATCTCGTCGATGGAGCCCCGAGCGTCGT
>DHJO01000199.1 GCA_002404375.1 Gemmatimonadales bacterium UBA4718
GGATACCAGGCGAGACGGACCCAGCGGTTCGCTATCCGGGTCGAGTCGATGGCGAATCGCCCGACGTAGAAGGGCATGTCGGTCAGGTCGTGATAGTTCCCGGCTGTGAAGTTATTGACGCCGGGGGCAGGATCCATTCCGGTCGTCACGCGCCATGTCGGCTCGGTCCGCACGGTTACGCGTGCCGGCCAATCGAACCCACGTCCAGCGGGATACATGAAGACATTCGTGCCGTTGAAGAATGCGAAATTGGGCGCTGTCCACGCCACGGCGCGATCGACCGCATCCGCCAGATACTGGAACGACACACGAACCGTTCCCGCCGCACGCGGCCTGATCTCCCACGTCTGAAAATCGACCTTATGCCAATCGAGTGGCGCTGCGCCGGACTGAGCCGAGAAATTCGAGACGCGGCGGGCGAACCAGAGCACTGTGTAGTGGCCGGGAGACCAGGCAGGCAGAGCGAGAATCACAGGAGCATTGTTCGCCACCCGAAACGACATCGCCACGCCCAGTTGCCGCCGGCCGACTGCAGCGGAGTCAGCGGTGATCTCGTAGCTGATCCCAGTGATCGGTGCAGATACCCTGGCAGGTTGCGCACTCAGTGATTCCGCAATCGCGACGGCGAGGACGAGTGCAGCGATCGTGCGGACCATGGACTCTCCGAAGGCGTTGAAGCTCTTAAACAACGCATTTTGGAAGGAGGGTTTTCACCGAGGCGTCGATCGGCGAATCCGTGAAGGCGTTCAGGTGTAGATCATACATTACCTTCTGTCCAACAGTCTCGATACATGGGTGTCTCGTGAAGATTTGTCAGACAACGGTTGCCCTGTGCGTTCTTGTTGCCGGGACGCTCGGCGCCCAGACGACGCGGCTCTCGATTGCGCCGATCCATCCGGAGCCAGGCGCGATCGTGCGGTTGACGCTTGTGGCTCTCGCTTCACGCGCGGACGCGATCGCGTCGATTCACGGGTCTATGGCGGGTGAGCCTCTTCACTTCCTTCCGTCAGCGCCGGGGACGTGGCATGCGATCGGCGCGGTTCCCGTCGACGCGACTGGCACTCTCTCGGCGGATGCTGAAGTCCGTCGCGCATCAGGGAAGATCGAGTCTGTACGCGCGCGGCTGACTCTGCCCAAGCTTCCACCGCCGGTAGCGCAGCCACTCGCTGTGGACAGCAGCTTCACGCGTCCCCTTGATTCCGCCACCGCGGCGCGGGTCGAGCGCGAAAACGCGCGTGCCCGCGAGGTCGGCAAGCACGCGCACGACTCGCCGCTGATGTGGACGGCGTCGTTCCTTCGTCCGCGGACCTCAGCAATCACGAGCGAATTTGGATCCGGGCGTTTGTTCAACGGAAAGATGACCAGTCGCCACCTGGGCGTTGATTTCCGCGGAGCGGTAGGCGAGCCGGTGCGCGCCGCCAATCGCGGCGTCGTCGCGCTGGTCGACAACTTCTTTCTCGCCGGCAATGTCGTGTACATCGATCACGGCGGTGGCCTGGTCACCGCGTATTTCCACCTCAGCAAGCCACTCGTGTCAGTGGGAGACACCGTAGCCCGCGGACAGGTTATCGGCTTGGTCGGCGCCACCGGCCGCGTAACGGGGCCGCATCTCCATTGGGCGGCGCGTTATGGCGCGATCACTGTGAATCCGCTCGACCTCGTTTCGCTCAAGCAGAATTGGTACGGCGCCTCGATCAGCCTTAGTGATTCGCCTAAACGCTCGCGGACTCGGCCTGTTCCAGAGTGAACACGATTCCGCCAGTCGAGGAAGCAATGAGATTGTAGAGCCAGCAGCCGATCACCGTGGCCACGTAGCCGAAAATTCCGTAAAAAACCGGCCCGATGATGAGTACGATCCCCGGCAATCCCCCGTTCGGCGCATTCCGCGAGATCAGATAGAAAATCGGGACGCAAATGATGGCGAGGATGAAGTAAATGATGCCGACGATGAGTGCGGTAGAATGGATCCCAAACCGCGTGAGTCGATATTGCAATGGATCTCCTTGTTGAAGACCGGCGGAGACGATCCTGAGAGGGTCAACACTGGTACGATCTGAGTAGCGCGTCAACTTCCGCGTACCCGGATGGGAACCTGACTCCGCTCACTCGCGCTCCGGCTCGGAGCAGCGCTTCGACCGACTCGGGCGTTCGTCTCTCTGTCCAGTAGGAGTCGACGCACGCCTTCACGGCGAGCGCCAAAGGTGTGCGTCCTTTCCCGTCAGAAACGTCGATCGGCGAGCCGCGCTCGATCAATAGCTTGACCGTCCCATGTTTTGCTCGCCAGGCAGCGACATGAATCGCCATGCTGTTCGGCGCCACGTCGAAATAACCATCGCCTTCCTTGAAGAGCGCCTCGACATTCACGCCGAGGTCGAGCAGCTGTCGAACGCCGTTGGTATTTTCAACGCCTGAGAATGCAGCGAGGAGCTCGCCTGCTTGCACCAGCAGTTCCTTCACAAGCTGAGGTTCCTGACCGACGATTGAGCGGACTGCCGCCGTGTCATTCCTGGCGCAAGCGGCGATCAGTCGTTCGACCCCTTCGAGAACAATCGGAATTCCTCGCTTCTCGAACAGCTCGAGCACATCGGATCGTCCGCGTCGCGCGGCTATGGCGATCGCTGATCTTCCCGGCGATTCAGTCGACGACCTGCTAGGATGCCTGGCAATGAGCGTAGGGTCAGCTCCGTGATCCATCAACACCTCGATAATCTCGAGATCGTTGTCGCCCAGCAACGCGTTATGGAGTGCGGTCTTGCCCCACCGGCTCATTCGATTCGGGTCGATGCCCTGCTCGAGCAGCCACTTGATTCCGTCGTAGTCGTGCCAATCGGTCTTGCGAAGCAGGATCGTCGTCAGGCTGTCCTCATTGAGCTTCCCGCTCTCCACGAGAACCTTCAATGCGCCGTTGTCGTATCCCTCCGGCGCGTGATACGGCGTTTCCCCGTCGTTCGGATCCGCGCCGCGCTCCAGCAGCAAGTGAGTGAGCTCGGCATGCTGCGCGACGCCGGCGGCGCCGTAGATTGCGCTTTCCCACTCGGGTTTGGGCTGATGGTTCATCTCGAACCAGCCGGTGTTCGCGTTCGCGCCGGCATCGAGCAACGCAGTCGCGGTTCGTACGAAGCTGTCGGACCGCGCACGATCGAGACGCAGGTATCTCGAAAAGCAGAGGTGCGTGAGCGGATCCCAACCGCGCGGACCACCCTTCGCCGTTGCGGCTGCTGGATCACGCTCGAGGAGGCGCCGAACGCCTTCATCGTCGCCGAGTATGGCGGCCGCGTGGATGCTGCTGTTCGCGATTCCCGGATGCGCCGTCAGGATCGACCGCGCCCGGTCGAGCGCGCCGGAAGCGTGTCCCGAATCTAGCGGTACACACGCGGCCTCAATGAAGGCTGCAACGGGATCGAGCATTTCTTCCATGCGGGCGATACTGAATCGTGAATATCAAAGAAGCAATAGTCCCCGTCTGACGCCCGTGGCCACAGCTTCTGCCCGCGACGACACGGCCAGCTTGTCAAAGAGCAGCTCAATGTGTGTCTTAACGGTGTTTTTCGAGATACCGAGGCGGGCTGCGATTTGTTTGTTCGCCAGGCCATCAGCGAGGAGGGCCAGGATTTCTCGCTCGCGGTTGGTGAGGATTGGCCCGACGATGGCGTCGCTGCGCGTCGGCTGTGTCCGGAGCCCGGAACCCTCTCCCGCGTGTGCGACAAGGATCACATCGACGG
>DHJO01000201.1:0-686 GCA_002404375.1 Gemmatimonadales bacterium UBA4718
CCGAAGAGGACACCACGCCTCGACCCAAACAGAGATGCTTAGGTAATACCGAGAAAATCGCGCGGAGAAGCAGCGAACCCCGGGAAGATGCGGTCTAGCGCGCGGGCTCCAAGGTGATCCTGCACGATTTCGGCGAAGACTGAGCGGAAGTCGGTGGTGAGCGCTAGATCGCGGCCCTCGTAGAGCTGCTCCTGTTCCAGGCCCGGCCACTTGCCGTGAACCTTGCCACCCTTGACGTGCCCACCGATCACGAAGAGCGCGCCGGCATGGCCGTGATCGGTTCCACGATTTCCGTTTTCCTTCGCCATGCGGCCGAACTCGGACATGGTGAGAATCACGACGTCGTCCATTTTGTCGCCAAGATCCGTCACGAGCGCCGCGATCGAGCGCGAGAAATCGTCGAGCCGCTGAGCGAGCTGACCCGTCGACGATCCCTGGTTCACGTGCGTGTCCCAGCCGCCGACATCGGCGAACGCGATCTCGAGTCCGACGTTCGCCTTGATCAGCTGCGCGATCTGCAGCAGGCGCGTTCCGAACTGCGACCGCGGATACTCCGCGCTATTCTGCGGCAGATATCTCTGCGGATTCGCCGCGCGCAGCATCTTCACCGCGTCGAACATCTCCGCGCCCGTTCCGTGAACGAGGTCGGCTGATCCCGTTCTGTACAACGCCTCGAGACGCTCGGC
>DHJO01000201.1:821-2479 GCA_002404375.1 Gemmatimonadales bacterium UBA4718
GCGAGATAGCGATTGAGCCAGCCGTCCGTCGTGCCCTTCACGTCGGGAGTGCCGGTCTCCATGTAATCCTGCGCGTCGAAGTGCGAGCGGGTGGTGCTCGGGCTGCCAACAGCCTGTACGGGCGCCAGCAGGCCGCGATCATAGAGCGGCTTGAGCGGCGCGAGCGCGGGATGAAGTCCGAAGAATCCGTCGAGATCGATCGCTCCGCCGACCGCGTTCCGCGATGGCTGTGGAATCGCGATCGAGGGACGCATCGCGTAGTACGCTCGCTCGCCATGCGGGACGACGATGTTGAGCGCATCAGCAGCGCCGCGCTGAAAAAGACAGATCAACACCTTGCCCTTGGGAGCGTTGAACAGCTCCATTCCGAACGCCGTGCGGCGAAGAAAGCTGGGGCTCAATCCCATCGTCACGAGCGCCAGCGCGCCCGACTTCACGAATGCTCTGCGTTCCATCTTCGTCTCCTAATGCCTCTGAAATTCGGGGGAGCCAAGCGCGAGCCCCACGATCTGTGCTAATCCTGTGAGTTGCGGAACGTTGGCGAATCCGCGCCCCTGCAATGCGACGCGTTTCCCGCCGCCGTTCTGATTCGGTCGCACACGCGCGCCGTTGGCGCCGTCATTCATCTGCTGGTCTGACATAGCCCCAGCGTCCGGTGCTGCTGCAGTCATATCCTGCATCGAGTTAGTGCCCGCGCCATTTGCCAGCATTGGATGCTCACCTGACAGGAGCACGGCGCGAGTATCCGGCGAGACCATCCCGTTCAGGATCGTCGTGACGACCGCATCAACCTGCTTGTCGCGCGACGCCGATCGAAGCGTGTCGAGCGCGGGAAGCGCGCGAATGTCGACGCCAGGCAGACGTCCGGCGGCCGCGGCCATTCCGAAGTTGATGCGATTCAGGATCGCGCCGGTGTTCATCCACGCGTCACCGGTCTCCGGCCACCCGTTCGGCGCCTGATGCCCGAAGATCGGCTGGCCGAGGAAGGCGATCACCTGTGCGCTGCGCGGAGTGCTGTCGGGCGCCGCGTTGAGAGAGCGCATCGCGCTCACCACCACCTCGAAGGGAGTCTTCACCTTGCTGTGAAATGCCTGCTGAGAGAAAAATTCCGGCGACGTGATGATCGCGCGCAGAACTTCGCGGATGTCGCCATCGGTTTTGAGATAGACCTGCGCGGCGTGATCGACCAACGCCTTCGACGGCGAGTCACTCACAAAGTGACGCGCCAGCTTGAACGAGATGAAGTGCGCCGTCGCCGGACTCTTCGCCAGGATATCCAGCACGTCCTCGGCGTCTTCCATTCCTCGCCCCGCGGCGAGCTTGTGGCCGAGCACGATCTTGTCGCCGGCGTCGTGTACTTGGGGCCGGAAGATGAAGCCGCCACCCTGTGCGGGCGGCTGGATCGTCCACCCGGTGAACGCGCGGGCGACGTTGATCACATCCTGCTGCGTGTAGCCACCGTCCACGCCGAGCGTGTGGAGCTCGAGCAGCTCACGCCCATAGTTCTCGTTGAGACCCTGGCGTTGCCGCTGCTGCTGCTGTTGCTGTTGCCGCTGCATTTGCTGGGCGGCTCTCATTGCACCCATTGCTCCGAGCCCGCGCCTCCCGAAGGGCATGACACGAATTCCGCCACCATTCCGCGCGGCGAGCGTCGGACG
>DHJO01000201.1:2544-3405 GCA_002404375.1 Gemmatimonadales bacterium UBA4718
TCGAGCAGGTCGCGGAATTTGCCGAGCGCGTGCGGCCGGATGACGTTCTCGTCGAAGTCGGTCAGATAATACGGCTCGGGCCCACCCTTCTGCGCGTAGATGTTGAAGTGATTCTCCCAGAAGTCGGTCATCACTTCCTGTAGCTGCCGGTCGCTGGCAACGGCGCGCGCGACGCGTGATGACTGGAGCTGCGTGACGACTTGTCGGGTGAGATTGAACTGCTGCTGCAGCTGCTGCCGCATCGCCATGCTGTCGGCGGCGCTCATCACACGCGTCGAGTCGGCGCGCTCTTTCCGGACCTGCTGACGCTCTCGCTGCTGCTGCGCGTACTGCTGGAGCAGTGCGTTCTGGTCCTGATGCAGCACGGAGTAGTTCGCGACGAACTGTTCGATTGCGGAATCATCGATCTTGTCCGGGTGCAACTGTTGATCGATCCAGTTGTCGAGACCGATCGCGCGCACCTTGAGTGCGTCACCCGGCTTGGCGCCGAACGTCAGGCGACTGAGCGCGTGGATGATCTGTTGATCGGCGGGCAGCTCGCGGACATCGGAGCGGATGACCGCAGTCTTGGCTTGGCTTTTCCTGGCGCCCGAGCTCTGTGCGGATATGCCGATAGGCGCGATGCTGATCAGCGCCGCGGCGATGCCTGTCAATTTTGTGATTCGCATGTTCATCCTCTCTACGCGCTAAAGAGTAGACGCACGAGAGGCCCAATGTGTTAACCCCATCGTGCGGCGCCCAACCCGGATGCCAACCTTCCACCCTATCCCGGTATCTAATAGGTGTTGCACAGCTTTTGGCCGTCTCTGACCGTCCCCTATGTCCTCGATCTCCGAACGTCTCGCCTCTGCTCTTGGAGGA
>DHJO01000201.1:3558-4568 GCA_002404375.1 Gemmatimonadales bacterium UBA4718
CTGTACATGGCGCCCGAGCAGGCCGCGGGCGATCCGGACATCGACGGGCGAGCGGACATCTATGCGCTGGGCGTCACCGCGTACGAGATGCTCTCGGGCGGGGCGCCGTTCGCGAATCTGAATCCACGCGAGATGTTGACGGCGAGACTGACGCTTCCGCCCAAACTTCTTTCCAGCGTACGCAAGGATGTGCCGGCGGGACTCGAGCGACTGATCGCGCGGTGCCTCGCGATTGATCCCGCCGATCGTCCGCAGACCGCCGCCGCGCTCGTCGAAGCGCTCGAGGATCCGGAGACGCTAAGCGGATCCTTCGCCACCTCGGGAGCGACTCAGGTTCGTCGTGGGGGTCGTTTCGTAAAAAGAGCGGTGATTGGCGCGCTCGCGTTGGTCGGCGCAGTCGCGGTGGGCGCTGGGATCCACACGCGTGAGCATCCAAATACAGCTTCGGCACTAACTGGATCGAGCGCCGCGGCACCGACCGCCAATCTCGGCGTCATCGCCGTGCTTCCGTTCGTCAACCTCGGCGCGGATTCCAGCAACGCTTACCTAGCAACGGGCGTAACGAACGCTGTCGCCGGAAAGCTGCTGAAGACGCGTGGGCTGCAAGTCTTGGCTCCCGGTCGTCCACGCTCGGTGAAACGCCTGGGCGATACAGCTAGCACCGCCAGCGTTGATGCGCGCCTCGTTCTCGAGGGAACGGTGGAACGCGTCGGGAACCGACTGCGCGTCACCGCGCGCCTGAGCAGCACCGCGGACGATGTTATGCAGTGGGCGGATGTCTACGATCGTGACGTCAAGGACATTTTCTCGGTCGAAGACGAGATCGCCGACGCGATCGTTGGGGCTGTGACTCCGATGGCGGGGAACAAAGAAGACGTAGAGTGACCTTGCGAGAGGCTACAGCCAACGTCGGACTCGCGCTTGGTACGCGCTGTACTCAGCGCCGAAGGCGTCGCCCAGGTACGCCTCCTCACGCGAGATGACCGTGCGGACGAGCGCAATAAGCACTA
>DHJO01000061.1:0-1920 GCA_002404375.1 Gemmatimonadales bacterium UBA4718
ATGACGCTCGACGAGAAGCTCGCTGTCGCGCATCAGCTCGCGCGGCTGCGGGTGGATGTGGTGGAGGCGGGATATCCCGCGGCATCGGACGGCGATTGGGCCGCGGTGCGCCAGATTGCGCTCGACGTCGGTGGTGTTGGTGGTCCAGCCATCTGCGGCCTGGCACGCGCGAACGAGCAAGACATCGATCGCTGCTGGACGGCGGTGGAACCCGCGGCCGACGCTCGCATACACATCTTTCTCGCCACTTCCGACGTCCACATGAAGCACAAGTTGGGGAAGACGCGCGCGGAAGTGGTTGCTACAGCGGCCGCGGCGGTATCTCATGCTCGTTCGCTCGGCGCCGACGTCGAATTCTCCGCGGAGGACTCGGCCCGCACGGATCCTCTTTTTCTGTACGAGGTCCTTGGCACAGCTCTCGAATGCGGAGCGACGACACTGAACGTGCCGGACACAGTCGGCTACTCCACACCCGACGAATACGGCGCGCTCGTAGCGGGGGTTCTCGCGAACGTCCCCGGCATCGAGCGCGCGACGGTGTCAGTCCACTGCCACGACGATCTCGGCTTGGCGGTGGCCAATTCGCTGGCGGGCGTGCGCGCCGGAGCCCGCCAAGCCGAGTGCACGATCAACGGCATCGGGGAGCGCGCCGGCAACGCGGCGCTGGAGGAGTTCGTGATGGCGCTCCACACCCGCCGCCCGTTCTTCGGACTATACACGGACGTCGAAACGCGCGAGATAGCCGCTACGTCGCGTCTCGTCTCGAAGTGCACCGGCATCGGTGTGCCCCCCAACAAGGCAATAGTTGGCGCGAACGCGTTCGCGCACGAGGCTGGAATCCACCAGGATGGCGTGCTCAAGAATCCGCTCACCTACGAGATAATGCGCGCCGACACGGTCGGATGGGATGGGATCGGGCTGGTACTCGGCAAGCATTCGGGACGCCACGCTTTGCGCGCCAAGACAGAGGCGCTCGGCTACGTGCTCACGGACGACCAGCTCACTTTGGTGTTCGCGCGCTTCAAGGACCTGGCCGACCGAAAGAAGCAGCTGGATGAGCGGGACATCCACGAGCTGCTCTCCCAAGAGCGCGAGGTTGAGAGCTCCCAGCTTGTACGATGACACTTACTGGCGCGGGGAAGGAAAAAAGAGCGCCGGGCCATGTTGGCGCCGGCGCTCTTTCAACCGTCAATCCTAAGCAGGAAAATTATCTCTTCGTTCCCGGTGTAACCGGACGCGTTGGCGTAACTCCCGGACGGTTCATTGCGCCAGCCGTCGCCGGGCGATGCGCCAGGCCGCCTTCTTTGTTAGCGGTCGCAGGACGCTTCTCACTCGCCGTTGCATTCGCCTCGGCGGTGAGCTGTCTGTCGGTCGCCTTCTGCATTAGTCGCGTGTGAACGCGCTCCAGCGCTGCGTTCGCCTTGAGTCCGTGATCCATCATGGTTCCCGTTACATAGAGCGGAACCGCGAGCGACCGATTGTGCGGAGCAGTCTTTGCGAATCCGCTGATGTCGGAACCATCAACTCCGCGGCCAACCAGCTTGCTACCGGCAACGATTTCATCGTTGGTGGGCTTGCGGCCACTCTTCTCTAGCGCTTCCTTCGCCTGCTTCATGTTGTCAGCGCTTTTGTCGATTGAGTTCTCGACATCATCGGGCTTCGCGCCACTGCGCGCGAGACGCAGGGCCTGTTGCTCGAGCGCCGCCGCGGGGAGAGAGTGTGAGCGCGCATCCGCGATCGTCGCAAGAACGTGATCGGCGACTTTCGCCGGCAGGACTTTGCGGAGTGTGGCGGAAGGGTCGTGAGCGGTCTGAGCCGATGCCGCCGAGGCGAACATCAGGGTAACCGCGATAAGTAGGCGTTTCATTGAGTCTCCGGTATGGAAGGCCGGCATGCGGCCGTCATATAGATAGACCTCCG
>DHJO01000061.1:1991-9114 GCA_002404375.1 Gemmatimonadales bacterium UBA4718
GCGCGGTTGCGGCGCAATCCGCCAGCGATCGCGCTTCGTGGGACGCCCTGATCCTGTCGCCCATTGGCGCACTGGCTCCCCTTTCTCGCGATCCGGTAGACGACGACGCTCGCCAGAGCAACGTGTGGCTGCGGTACGGCCGTTGGCGATACAATGTGGCCGATGCGATTCACTATAACACCGGTGTTACGGTGTTTCGCCAACTCCCCTTCGCCAGTAGTGAGCTCTCACTCACGGGGGCGTATCTGTCGCTTTCGTGCGCAACGTGCCCTTCGTGGATTTCGGGTGGCGTGGGACTACAATCGACAATCCTGCAGTCCGGCGACATCAATGAGCTATCGGGCAGCGTCGGACTCCGCACCGACGTGGGGGGCGCTCGTTATCGCGGCAGCTCTCAGACTACAGCTGCGTCCGCCGCAGGCTCCGTCGTAATTGGTGGCGACCTTCCGTTCGTCGGAGAATCCCACCTTTCCGCCACGGTCTCACCGGGAATCGCTGTTGGGCGGATCGCGCTGGTCGACGGCATCCACACCGGCGCCAGACGCACTCTTGGCGCAGCGCTCGCGTGGATTAATTCGTCAGGACTCGCTGTCAACCTCGGCATGCAGAGGATCGTAATCGCCGGCGGACCCACGGAACTGGGCGCCGGGATCGGCTGGAACAGGCAGTAAGTGTTCGATGGGGCAGAGCTTTCGGCCAGCAAGCTCTGCGCTTTTTGCCGTTGTGTTGTCGGCGGGCTGCATCCAAGACAAAGTATGTAACCTCCCAGCTTGTGCGCTGACTGAGTGCGACACTTACGGTCTGAGAGCGACACTTATGGTGCGTGCCGGCTCCTTGACCACGAGAATACTGAAGCAGGGAGCTGCAAGCTTTGCAGCCTCTCAGCAGGGAGCTTTTCTTGGGGCGTTATGGGCGCCTCGCAGGCGGATTTGTGTTGACAAGAAAAACGTTGGCTTCGCGATGAAATGGTGAGAAGCCAGAACACCCTTCGTTGCAATCTCGGGTGTGAGCGACTTCAAGAAACTGCAGGTCTGGCAGAAGGCGCACGCATTGGCGCTGCATGCTCATCGCGTCGCCATGGGAATTCGACGATCGCATGATCTGGCGCTGCGGAGTCAGATAATTCGTGCGGCGATGTCAATTCCAGCGAACATCGTCGAGGGCAGGCGACAGGAAAGCGAAAAGGAGTTCGCCCGGTTCTTACGAATTGCGCTCAACTCCGGTTGCGAGCTGGAGTATCACTTGATAGTGGCCCGCGACATCGGCGTAATATCCGAGTCCGACTCTGCCTCGCTCCTGCGCGAAGTGATCGAGGTGCGCAAGATGATCCACGGCCTTTTAAAAAAGCTGCCCCAGACCGCGCGTATGAAAGCTCCCAGCTAGAAAGCTGCAAGGCTTGAAGCTCCCTGCTTCAGTATTCTCGTGGTCAAGGAGGCGGCACGCGCCATAAGTGTCGCCTTCAGACTCAAAGGCGTCACCGATCTGCCATCCCAACGGCTGATCGGTCTCATCAGGGTACTGTGCTCGTACGGAGCAACCGCCACAAGCAAAAGATCGCCAGCGCCGTACAGATTCCGGCCGCGATTCCAAAGCCCACCTTACACGCTCCTCCGCCGCCACCGCTGACCACCACCGACAATCCGGCTATCGAGCTGCGGCACTGCCCAGGTGGGGAGAAGAATGCAATCCACCACTCGATCGCGGCGGAAGCGCCGAAGAATACCGTCGCGAACCAGTCGCCGGTTCCCGCGCGGCCCGACGCCATCTCGAACAGTCTCGCCGCCGCGACGACGCAGATCAGCGCCACGAGATACGCGATCGCCGGCGGAGCGCGCAATCCGGGGACGCGGGTGAAGCCAATGTAGCCGATTTCGATGGCGGCCGCGACCATGCCCATTCCTAGGAACAACAGGGTGCGACGCGAGGCCATCGGACTGCCCTCTACTGCGCCATCCCGACCGCGTCGAGCATGAACGCGTAGCGAAACGCCCGCTCGCGCAGCACGTCATAACGCCCCGACGAGCCTCCGTGCCCGCCCGCCATGTTGACCTTGAGGTACAGCGGATTGGAATCCGTCTTCATCGCCCGCAGCTTGGCCACCCACTTGGCTGGCTCCCAGTACCCAACCTGCGAGTCGTTCAAAGAGGTTGTGACGAGCATCCATGGGTACGCCTTGCGCTCGACGTTGTCGTACGGCGAGTACGACCTCATGTACGCGTACTGATCGGCAAGATGCGGATCGCCCCACTGCTGCCACTCCTGCGCGGTGAGCGGGATCGACGCGTCCATCATCGTGTTGATGACGTCGACGAACGGCACGTCGGCGACAACCGCGCGGAACAGATCCGGCCGCATGTTGGTGACGGCGCCCATCAGGAGACCGCCGGCGCTTCCACCATTCGCAATCATCTTATCCTTGGCGGTGTAACTCTGTTTCTCGAGATAGTCGGCGACGTCGATGTAATCGAAGAAGGTGTTCTTTTTCTTCATCATCTTGCCCTCGTCGTACCACGCTCGGCCCATCTCCTGCCCGCCGCGGACGTGCGCAATGGCGAATGCGAACCCGCGGTCGACCAGACTCAGCACCGGCGAGTTGAAGGATGCCTCAGTCGTGATTCCGTACGATCCGTAGGCCTGGAGGAGGAGCGGATGCGTTCCATCCTGCTTCCATCCTTTGCGCACGATCATCGAGACGGGCACGTGCGCTCCGTCGCGCGCCGCCACCATGAAGCGCTTCACCTCGTACCTCGACGGGTCGAACCCTGGAACTTCGAGCCGCTTCTTCAGTACGCGCTCTCTTGTCGCCATGTCGTAGTCGAAGGTCGACGACGGCGTGACGAGTGATGAGTACACGAACCTAAGATTGTGCGTATCGAACTCGGCGTTTTGCGTTGGACTCACCGCGTACGCCGGTTCGGGGAACGTGATGTAGTGGACGGCGTTGGTCTTGAGATCGATGACGCGGAGCCGCTGCAATCCGCCCGATCTCTCGACGACGACGAGGTTGTTCCTGAACGGGACCAGGTACTCGATGAAGACCGAGTCCGTCGCCGGGATCATGTCGAGCCAATTCCCACCTGTGACCTCGTTGATGGGAATTCGCTGGACCCTGAAGTTCCGCGCCTTGTAATTGGTGGTCATGAGGAAGGCGCCGTCGATGTCGCCAATCTGGTATTCGACGTTCGGACTCCGGGCGACGATGATCTGCGGCGCAACGGTTGGATTCGCCGTCGGAATGAGACGCCACTCGGACGACGTGTATCCGTCATCCGAGATGTAGATGTACTTCCCGCTCCTCGAGCGGGCGACGTTGGGCTCGTTGAGGACGTTGTCCTCGTGGAACACCTTAACGTCGCTCGACCTCGGCGTGCCCAGCACGTGCCGCCACACCGCATTCGCACGTCGCGCCGAGTCGGCGGTCTGGTAGAACAAGATGGTATCGTTTGCCCAAGCCACCGATGGTACGACGCCGGAAATGGAGTCACCAAGCAGCTTCGCGTTATCGAGGTTCTTGACGTAAAGAGTGTAGACGCGGAGCGCGGTGGTGTCGTGCAGATAGGCGAGTCGCGATCCGCCGGGGCTCACCTGTAGCGAGCCTACCCCGTTGAACTTTTTTCCCGCACCGAGGAGATTCTCGTCGAGAATGGTCTCTTCCGGTGCTGTAAGAGTTCCCTTCTTGCGGAGGTGGATCGGATAATTCTTCCCCTTCTCGGTGCGGTTGAAGTACCAGTATCCGTGGTCGAGGTAGGGAACGGAGAGGTCGGTCTCCTTGATGCGACCGAGCATCTCGTCGTAGAGCTTTTTCTGGAGCCCCTCGGTGTGCTTCATCCTCGCCGCGGTGTACGCATTCTCCGCCTCGAGGTAGGAGATGACCTGGGGGTCGGACTTGTTGCGGATCCAGAAGTAGTTGTCGGTGCGGACTTCGCCGTGGAGAGTGTCGACTCGCGGGATGATTCGGGCGGTCGGAGGAGCGACTGTCTGAGCGGCGAGACGGGTCGCTGAGCTCGAGCCCACTACTATAGATATGGTAGCGACTACTTGGGTGAAGATGCGGAGGGGACGCATGGAGGCCTCTTACGAGGGGCGGAGAAAGGAAACCTAAGCCTTTTGGTCTTCGCTCGCGCGCGGAAGAGAGAGGGTAAAGCGCGTGCCTTTCCCTTCGGTGCTCTCCACAGTGAGATCGCCTTTCATCGCCCGGGCGAGATCGCGGCTTATCGACAATCCTAACCCAATGCCGCCTTCCCGATCGGAGAGACCCTCCTTCAACTGGACGAATGGCTCGAAGATGGTTTCCAGTTTTTCCGCCGCAATGCCCAACCCTGTGTCACTGATGCTTAGAGTCACGGTGTCATCCACCGCGGCACACTCGGCGCTGATGTGGCCGCCCGACGGTGTGAACTTGATGGCGTTGGAAAGAAGGTTGACGAGAATCTGAGTCACCTTTTCCGGATCCGCGCTTGCAACGATGGTCGAGTCTCCGGAGACCCCGTCGAAGGCGAGCCCTGCCTGCGCGATGAGTGGCTCGATCAGCTCGCTGGCGTGCCTGAGCGCATCACAAGCGTTGATGTCGCTCACAGCGTAAAACACGCTGCCGCTTCCCACCCGAGCGAAGTTGAGGATTTCGGTGATGAGGGCGGCCAGGTGCTGCTGATTGGTTCTCACGCGTGCGAAGTCGGAGTGCTGATTCTCGGTCACCGGCCCTCGCAGACCCATGTCGAGGAGATCGATGTAGCCACCGATCGCATTGAGTGGCGTGCGCAGCTCGTGGCTCATCGCGCGCAGGAACGCTGTCTTCGCCCGATCCGCGGCCTCTGCATCGTCGGCGAGCCCACGTTCGCGCAGTGCACCGAGGAGCATCTGCTCAGCAACCTGCCGTTGCAGCTCGAGCGAGGCGTCCAAGGGGCTTGATTCGTGAATCTCGATGCTGAGAGCCTCGACCCTCCCCTTGTCGGCGATCACGGGCCACGCATTGCATCGCCATCCGCTCGCTCTCTCGGTCGACGCGTCGATGCTCTTATCCAACAGCTCGATGCCGTCGCGAAATGCTTGATCGAGAAATGCGCTCAGCGCAGCACCTTCAGTCGCGGGGAACACGGTGGCGATTGGTACGCCGGGCGCTTCAACATCGGCGATGCCGGCCAAGCGGCAGAAGGCGGAATTGGTGTAAACGAGCGTGTGCTCCGCCCCACGTGTAATGGCGAACGGCATCGGGGACCGCCGCATCGCTTCCCGGACTGAAAACCCGGTCGCGCCTGCGGCGGGTGGCCGCTTCCTGGATTTCATTCCGTCGACGACGTATCAATTTCCATGCAACTGGTTCTCCGCAGAGGTGATTTTGATCCAGGAAATCTTTGCTACCAAGCGTGGTACCAACGATTTCAGGTACTGGACGAGATCCCGTTGCTGTGCGACGGAGAGCTTTAGTCGGGGGAAATTGTTGTAGGGCGTAACGACATCGTCGAGACGGGCGGAGCATCCGTGGTGGAGCTATGGAGGATGCCGACGTTCTGCCCGGTCTCCGATACTGTATACAATACACCGGAGGCATTGTCGTGTTCCCGGCGCTCGAGCTCCGCAGTTTACGGCCTTCGCGCACGCCTTGCAGCGATGGCGGACGTGCGGCTATTCTATGCGGGTCTCAACGCTCCTACCTCATAATGCAACACATGGCGCTGCAATCTCCGAAGTGAATTTCCGCTCGCTGTTGCGTGTGTTCGTTGCCGCCAGTTCGGCGCTCGCTGCCGGAGTCGTCGCGCCCTGTGCTGGCGCGCAGAATTCCCAAAACGACAGCGCGGTCACGAACCGCCCATGGCTGACGAAGGGCGATGCCGTGGCGGGCGCGCTCGCCGTTCTGGCTACGGTCGCAATAGCTCCTCTCGACGGACGGACTGCAAGGGAGCTGCAGGAGCAGCAATTTCAACGCAGCGACGATCTGCAACACACCGCGCGCGATCTCGCGTTCCTCGGCGGGCCAGGCCCGTTTCTCATGGGCGCAAGTCTTTTCGCCGCGGGCCGCTTGTCAGGAATGCCGCGAGTGGCGGACGCCGGGCTCCACATGACAGAGGCGGTTCTCCTGGCGGCGAGCTTTACAGGGCTCGGCAAGGGGATCTTCGGCCGAGCGCTCCCGAACGTGAACGTGAATAATCCGGACGACTTTCAGTTCTTTCGCGGCTTTCACGATCGGAATGGACCATTCGTGTCGTTCCCGTCGGGTCATGCCGCCGCGAGCTTCGCGATGGCGGCGGTAGTCACGGGGGAAGTCGATCGATGGCACCCGGGACTGGCTCACATCGTCGGTCCCATCGCCTACGGCGGCGCGGGACTCGTCGGGCTCGCCCGCATGTACCAGAACGTCCATTGGGCGAGCGATCTTCCGCTTGCGGCAGCGATTGGAACCTGGAGCGGCCTCACCGTAATTGCTCGCACGCATCGGAACGATCGGCAATTCGACACGCGCAGCGGCATTCCCACAGAGCTGGTCGAGATGCTGCGTTCGACGTCAGTCGTTCCCGCCCCCGGCCATCGTGAGGCGTTGTCGTGGACCCTACCGCTGGAACTCGGTAGCCGCTCTCCTGGCCACTAGCCGATCTTCCGCGCTGCGGGACAGCGTGGTGATCGCCGCCGTCGCAGCTTTCAGCTTCATCCCCTGGTTGGGTCGACTGCATCTCTTCGACTGGGACGAGATCAATTTCGCCGAAGGCGCGCGCGAGATGCTCGTGACGGGGAACTATCGAGACGTACAGATCGGATTCCAGACGTTCGCCGAGAAGCCGCCGCTGTTCATGTGGGTCCAGGCGCTATCGATGCGGATTTTCGGGGTTGGGGAATTCGGTGCGCGACTTCCTAATGCCATTGTGGGGATCATCACGCTCGTCGGCGTCTATCTCCTTGGGCGGCAGCTCGTCGACCGCCGCTTTGGACTGTGGTGGGCGCTGGCGTTTGGCGGATCGCTGCTGCCGAATCTGTACTTCCACTCCGGAATCATCGACCCGCTCTTCAATCTTCTGATCTTCACCGGAATCGTCTCGCTCTTCGCGTTTGAGCAACAGCGGCGATGGATTCTTCTTCTCGTTGCGGGCATCAGCGTTGGACTGGCGGTACTTACCAAGGGTCCGGTCGGGCT
>DHJO01000008.1 GCA_002404375.1 Gemmatimonadales bacterium UBA4718
CTCCGAACCATCAGGCTGCTTCACGGTCGTGACGCCAACGAAGGAGCTTTCCTTGACATGAGAAAGATCACTCGGAGCCCGAGTAAAGAGGTGAAAAGGCTGCGTAACCTTCACCGTAACAGTGGCGGTGTCTGACTTCAGGACGAGTTGATTCGCCGAGACGCTCACGACTGTGCCTCTGAGCATGATTGGCGCGTCGGGGTTGGGCGTCGGTGCGCTCTGTGCTGTCTGGGTGGTGTCCTGATTTGAATCCGCGCTGCGGCTGCACGCGAATGCAGCGAGCGTCAGGGAGAAGCATAGCACCAACGGTCTTGCGGACCCGATCATGAGCATTTTCATAAGCACATCACCCTCTGGATGGACACGGGAGGCTCGAGCGTTCCGAACCTGGTCAGCCCCGCACATCGCGTGCTCGGGCGTACATCCGTAAGCGAGGGTGGGAAGGGGGCGAGGCTCCTACGAGTCCCGTCCCCCGTTTGCCTTCACCCAGCGAAGCAGTACGCGCAGCCCAGCTCCTGCGATCGAGCCACGCCCAGCACACCTGATGGTACCACTTGGACGCCCGGCAACAGGCCGGCGATCCATTCCTTCTTCACCGCCTCAGGCGCGAGGCCCATCTTCTTGGCCGCGCCGCCGCTATAAACGGTAAGCGCGACGTCGCATGCGCCCACGAGCACGCCTGACTTGATCAGTTCCGCGATGCCAAGGCCCGGAATCGGGAGTCCCGTAATAGTGGCGTACGGGTTGCGCGTGGCGGGTACCGCGCCGTCCTTGATGCTGAACATCTCACCAAGACTGTACTTGGCCCAGAGTGCGTCACCCATTGCGAGCGGAAGCGCCTCGTGCCGCAAGATGACGACGGCGGTGGCCGGCCCGGGATAGGTAGCCTCCATGCTGTTGAGGTAGACCCGGGGCCAGATGCCTACGAAGCCGCTATTCGGCTGCGGCGCGTCGAAGACAATCCGGTGCTTTCCCTTGATCTTCCCGAACCAGGCGTCGAGAGCGGCGTCGAGCGAGGCCCCGCCCGGCGTATTTTCGGCAGCAAGTCGCGACGGCAGGACGCCGCTCAGGCCCGCGACTGCCGCAACCGCTGCGATTCCGCCGAGGAAACCCCGGCGCCCCGTTGTAGAGGCGGTGAGATCAGACATGAGCTGCCTCCTGGCCAATGGCCATGAATTGTTGACGAGGCCAAAGTAGCACTCTTCTGGGAGAGCGAAAGGGGCGCTGAGACGGTCAGCGCGCATGGCCGCAATCGGCCGATCTAACCCCGCGAAATCATCCCATCCGAATGGACAACGGCAACGCGATTCTACCAATCAGTCGGGCGATAGTCCTTGAGGAATTTGCCCCACACGTGAACGCCGGTGTTGAACCCGGAAATAATCGGGTCAACGATTCTTGCCGCGCCATCCACGATGTCCAACGGAGGATGGAAGCGATGCTCGGCGGTTTTCCGCGCGGCGATCTCCTCCGGATCCTCGTCCGTGACCCATCCCGTATCGACGCTATTCATGTGAATCCCGTCAGCCACATAATCTGCAGCGGAGGTCCTGGTCATCATGTTGAGCGCCGCCTTCGCCATGTTCGTGTGCGGATGGCGAACAGTCTTGTGCGAGCGATAGAATTGTCCCTCGACGGCGGAGACGTTGACGATATGTTTGTCGCGCTCAGGGGTTCGCGTCATCAATGGCTTGAGCCGCGCATTGATGATGAACGGCGCGATCGCATTGACGAGGTGAACCTCGAGCAGCTCCACGGACTGAACTTCGGCCAACAGCAACCGCCATGAGTTGCGTCCCCGAAGATCCAGCTGCTGGAGATCCTGGTCGAGCAGGCCACGCGGAAAGAGACTGCTCTCCTCCTGGAGGCCGCTCGCAAGGAGCGAGACTTCCGACTTCCTGTGGTGCGTATGGCTCACGTGAGGATCTTCGTACGTGCCGAGCAGGCGTCGAACGTGTGCGGGCATTGAGCTGAGCGCCGCTGTTTCAGTTTCCCTCATGTGCTCGTAGAAGTCGGCCGGCCGGCGGACAGTCTGACACGCGTTGTTGATGATGAAGTCCAGTCTCTGCTCCGTCGCCAGCAACTCCTTGCAGAATGCTTCGACGCTCGGCGTATGTCGGAGATCGAGGCCATAGATCTCCAGCCGGCCAGACCACTCTCCGAAATCCGGCTCGCGCGCGTAGCGGGCCGCCGAGTCGCGCGGAAACCGCGTAGTGACGATGAGACGCGCGCCCGAGCGAAGGAGCTTGATTCCGGTCTGGTAGCCGATCTTCACGCGGCCACCGGTGAGCAGGGCGACGCGGCCACTCAGGTCCGCGAGCTCCGTCCGCTTCGCGAAATTCTCTTCGGCGCAGGTCAGACACAGGCGGTCGTAGAAATGGTGGACCGTCGAGAATTCTTTCTTGCAGACGTAGCACTTCCGGGGCTCTTCGGTCTCAGGAACTGGCTCGCCGCTGGTGAGAAGCTCCGTCGATTTTGGCGGGTAGATGTTCGGCGACGTGATGAAGACCGGCTGGCGGCGCAACGCGCGAATGCCGGTTGCCGCGAGGACGTTCTCTTCGCGTTGCACTTTCTCGGCTCTTTTTTTCCGTTTGACGACTTTCAGGAGCTGGCGGCGGCCGAGCGCGTCGGGGCGTGAGACGCGACCAGCGGCATTCAGGAGACGGTTGCGATCAGCCTCCGGGATGTCGGCGAGCAGGGAACGATCGGCGACGATCTTCTCGAGCAGTTCCGCGGCGGCGCGGAAGCGCTCGGGGAGGGAATTGCTCTCCGTTTCCGGCAAAAGAGAACGATTGAGTGCGGTATTGGTTTGCATGCATTCAATTTATCCACTAAAGCCGCCACAGAGGACAACTGTGCCTGGAACCGTCAGGTCAACGACGCCATGTCGATTACAAACCGGTAGCGCACGTCGCTCTTCAGGACGCGCTCGAAGGCTTTGTTGACGGACCCGATGTCGATCAACTCGATGTCGGAGGTGATGCCGTGCTTCGCGCAGTAGTCCAACATCTCTTGCGTTTCGGGGATGCCGCCGATCCCTGAACCCGTCAGGCTCCGTCGACCGCCTATAAGGGTGAACAAGGCCACCTCAGCGGGTGTGGGCGGTGCCCCGACGCACATCATTACGCCATCGGTGTCCAGCAAGCCCAGATACAGGTTGTAATCGTGCTTCGCCGAAACGGTATCGATGATGAAGTCGAAGTATCCACCCAGCTGCTTGAGCTGCGCGGGATCACTCGTGAGCGCGAACTTGTGCGCACCAAGACGTCGCGCATCCTTTTCCTTTCCGGGCGATGTGCTGAGCATCGTTACCTCGGCACCGAACGAAGCACCGAACTTGACTGCCATGTGGCCGAGGCCACCGAGTCCCATCACGCCCAGCTTGTGGCCTTTGCCGACTTTCCAATGACGAAGCGGTGAATAAGTGGTGATGCCGGCGCAGAGAAGGGGCGCCACTTCGGCGAGCGGCAGCTTGTCCGAAACGCGGAAAACGAAATCCTCGTGCACGACGATCTGCTTTGAATATCCGCCCTGTGTTACCTCGCCGCTGATTCTGTCGCGGGCGCTGTACGTTCCTACCATTCCGCCTTTGCAGTACTGCTCGAGACCCTTCTTGCAGTTGACGCACGTCCGGTCCGAATCAACCATGACTCCGACGCCGGCGATATCACCGCGCTTGAATTTCTTCGCCTTGTCTCCGACGGCGGTTACTCTGCCCACGATCTCGTGGCCAGGGACGATGGGATAAATCGTCTGCTTCCACTCGTTGCGCACCATGTGGATGTCGGAGTGGCACACGCCACAGTAGAGAATCTCGAGCTGCACGTCGTTCGGCCTCAACTCTCGCCGATCGATCTGGAAAGGAGCGAGAGGCGTTGTTGGGCTCTGGGCCGCGTAGGCTTTGGTGGCTGGCATG
The DNA here is from genome assembly GCA_002404375.1 of Gemmatimonadales bacterium UBA4718. Lineage (GTDB taxonomy): Bacteria > Gemmatimonadota > Gemmatimonadetes > Gemmatimonadales > Gemmatimonadaceae > UBA4720. The sequence goes on from DHJO01000008.1 coordinate 3,917, forward strand.
TCGACTATTGGCGGAAGTTAGTGCTGATTCAGGACCATTCGAAATTCGTTGGAGGTACTTTCAACTTTTCTGGCATCCTTTGCGGACGCGTCGGTGCCTTCCACAAAGTCCCATCGAAGCCGGTAGATACCGTCGATTGAATCAATCCTCAGTTCGGGCCAACCGCTATGCCCGCGATCCGATGCCCAGAATTGGAGAACATCGCGATACGATTGACCACTCTCCAGCGTTAGGGTGGGCATAGTCCCCGACGTTAGACAGTTTTTGTAACCTGTCGCTGCGACCCAGTGATCCTGAACTTTCTTTTCCAATGTCTGAAAGGGTGGGCACCAAATAGAGGTGGAGACCGGTTTTGCGATGGTGTTCGTGAATACAAAGCCGATATCTGCTCTATACGTAAACCCGCCGTGCCGCACGCCGATCTGGGTGGAATCGGTTCGGAGCGAGGCCGTGAGTGGTTGCCTTAGAGGTCTCAGAATTTGGCAAGCGCCGAGGCATACCAGAACGCCAATCGCCAATGCACCTGGGTGAGCGGCCATGCATGATAATCGGTGCGGTGCGCAGGTCAGGCAACTCCCAAGATCATGGCGACAGCTATGCGGAGCGACGAATCAGCGCCGGCCTGAATGAATCGGCGCGACGGCGATACCATTTCGTGAACAACACGCGTGCGAGCCAATAGAACATCAGCACCAACGGCAATGATTGCAATCGATCCAGCGATGATGTGAATGGGCAGCAACGTCATGTCGGTTGCCTCCGCGTGCGCCATCCAGATACCCTCCTAGCCGGCATTACTGAATTACTTAGTTTTTAGTTTCAGGCTCGCGGGGCGTTCGATGGAGATCGGAAACCGGAAGAGACCTGCCCTCGTAGGGTGGTAGACCCACTATAGTCGCCCTTACTTAGTTATTCGTTTTGCCCATCCTCATGCTCTGCATTCTCTACGTAAACCTCGCTGGCTTCTGTCTCGGCCTTGCTGCGCTATCCTTCGAGCGCGCGTTGCCGACGACTTCGTCGCGTCGGTGGCTGTGGTGCCTGGTCATCCCAACTTCCGTCGTCCTTCCCGGCCTTTACCGGTTTCACCACTCCTGGTCCGTCGCCGACGTATTCGTGCAGCCGGCCACGGTCGCCCAGGCGTATGACACGAGCATCAATCGGGTGTGGCTCACCATATCCGGGCTCCTGCTCCTGTGGGGCCTGGTCAGCGCGTGGCAGGTATCTCGCGTGGTAAGGCTGTCGCGCGAGCAGCGAAATGCAGATGGGATGGCAATGATCGACGGTGTCCCTGTGGTCGTCACCGACGTGATGGGGCCCGCTACCGTTGGATTCTGGCATTCGCGCGTACTGCTCCCGCGATGGGTGCTCGCCTTGCCCGGCGAAGAACGGCAGTACGTTGTGCGTCACGAGGAGGAGCATCGAAGGGCACACGACGGACGGCTTCTATTCGTGATGTCGCTCCCGCTGCTCCTGATGCCGTGGAATCTCGCCATGTGGTGGCAGATCCGGCGGCTGTGCCTGGCGGTCGAGATGGACTGCGACAATCGCGTCGTCAACCGACTCGGCAACGCGACGGCATATGGCGAGCTTCTGCTCAAGGTCGCGCAGGCCACGATCGGAGGACCGCGCCTCCAGCCAGCGTTCCTCGGAGGAGTGGGAACGCTCGAGCGCCGCCTCACCGCTCTCCTGGCGCCAACGCCGCTCCGGCATGTTCAGCGATTCCTCTTGCCCGCGGCGGCGCTTGGCCTCCTGTTCGTCGTGGTGCTGATGCCGCACCCGATGCTCGAAAAGGGATCACACGTGCACGCAACCCACGCCGTGCGGGCTGCGAAGTAATAGTTTCCCAACGATGAAGGATCTCCATCTGACCCAGCGCGAGCTGGATATAATGAGCGTGCTTTGGGAGCTCGGCGAAGCAACGGTGACTGAGGTCCGGAACCGGGTCGACCCAAACCTGGCGTACACGAGCATCTCCAGCATGATTCGGACGCTCGAGATGAAGGGTTACGTTTCGCACCGGCGCGGGGAAGGGAAGACGCACGTCTACTTTCCCGTGATCGACCTTGAGACAGCCGGCAAGTCGGCACTGGGTCGCGTGCTGGACAAGATCTACGGCGGATCACCGATCAAGCTTCTTGCTCACCTCGTGGACCAAC
>DHJO01000185.1:0-3635 GCA_002404375.1 Gemmatimonadales bacterium UBA4718
TTCCGTCGGCGTACATCGCCGGAAAACTCCGCGGCGTCGATCTGCGAAAACACGGCTCCGGGAATCTCGGGGCTACGAACGTAGCCAGGGTGCTCGGAGCTAAAACCGGAGCGGTCGTTTTCCTGGCCGATCTCCTGAAAGGGTTTCTTCCCGTGTACTTCCTGTCGAATTACACGGATCCAGCGCACCGGCAGCTATGGGCCCTGGTTTACGGTGCAGCGGCAATCGTTGGCCACGTCAAACCCATTTTTCTGTTTTTCAAAGGAGGAGGGAAGGGGGTCGCGACGGCGAGCGGCGTTTTCCTTGCTCTCGCTCCGATCCCAATGCTGGCGGCCGAGGCGGTCTGGATAGTCGCTTTCTACTTCACTCGGTACGTGAGCCTCGCATCATTGTTGGGGGCAGCAATTCTCCCGTTAGCGATCCTCATTTATTCCCGGGATCCGAGATCCCCGGTTTTCATCGCCAGCGTGATCATTGCCTCGTTCGTGTTCTGGACGCATCGAGCCAACATCGGTCGCTTGCGCCGTGGCGAAGAGCATCGCTTCGTGAAGAAAGAGAGCGCTGGCTGATGCGGTGCGCCGTAGTCGGAGCGGGAGCGTGGGGGACTGCGCTGGCCGATCTGCTCGCGCGTAACGGCCATCAGGTGACTCTGTGGGCGTACGAGCCCGACGTCGTTCAGGCGATCAACGAGAAGCACGAAAACGTTCGCTTTCTTGCTGGTCACCGGCTGGCTCCAACACTGACCGCCGTCGGCGATCTCCACAAAGCCGTTGATGGCGCGGAGCTGGTAACCCTGGCAACGCCTTCGCAGGTCTTGCGTCCGATCGTAAAGTCGGCTCGCACGTCGTTTCGGAGCACGGCGCCGATCGTCATCGCCAGCAAAGGCCTCGAGCCAAAGAGTCTCGCGCTCATGACGGAGGTTGCGGAGGAGGAAATTCCTGGCGCGACCGTCGTAGCCCTCTCCGGACCAAGCTTTGCCGCGGAGGTCGCGAAGTGCCAGCCAACGGCAGTCGTCGTGGCGTCCAAGAGTGCGAACGCAGCGGCCTTCACGCAGCGCGCGTTCAGCTCGCCGTACTTTCGGGCCTACACTCACACCGACGTCACGGGTGTCGAGCTCGGCGGGGCGCTCAAGAATGTGATGGCTGTTGCCACCGGGATCTCCGAAGGTTTGGGACTTGGCTTCAACGCCAGGGCAGCGCTCATCACGCGCGGTCTCGCCGAGATGACGAGACTCGGCGTGGCGCTGGGTGCGGACCAAAGCACCTTTGCCGGCCTCGCGGGACTGGGTGATCTGGTCTTGACCTGCACGGGATCCCTGAGCCGAAACAGGGCGGTCGGACTCGAGCTGGGCAAAGGAAGAAAGCTGGAAGAGGTGCTCAAGGAGACGGAAACCGTTGCGGAGGGTGTTGTCACAGCGCAGAGCGCTCGTGAGCTCGCAGCACGGGAAGGAGTGGAGATGCCGATCGTGGATACTGTGAACCGTGTACTCTTCGAGGGCCAGCCGGCGCGCAGCGCCATCGCCGCCCTCATGACGAGAGAGCTCCGTTCGGAGGTGGACGAATGAAAGCGAAAGAGCCGGTGCAGGAGTTCTTTTCCATTGGCGATGTGTGCACGCTCACGGACCTCAAGCCGCACGTGCTTCGATATTGGGAGAGCCAGTTCAAATTTCTCCACCCGGCGAAGAATCGCTCGGGCAACCGTGTATACCAGCGCCGCGAGATCGAGCTCATCATGCTCGTCAAGCAGCTTCTCTACACGGAGAAGTACACGATCGATGGGGCGCGACAGAAAATCGATGATTACAGGAAGAGCGGGGACCTGAGGACGGTGGCACGCGCGGCACTGGATTCGCAGGCGGTCGAATCCATGGAGACTGATCTGCGGTCCATACTCGCGATACTCGATGGACAAATCGAAGAAAAGGGGGTTGAAAGTTGATCGAGCCGCTCGTTGTGATCGTTCCCGCTTACAATGCTGAACCGACTCTAGCCAAGGTCGTGAAGGACGTGCGCCGGAATCTTCCTGGCGCGCTCATCATCGGCGTCGACGACGGGTCGACCGACGGTTCCAGAAAGCTTCTCAGAACCGTGGCAGACGAGACGATCGAGTTCGACAAGAACCGCGGGAAAGGCGCGGCGCTGCGCGCGGGATTCGATGCCGCGCTCAAGAAGGGCGCGGCGGCGGTTCTCACAATCGACTCGGATGGTCAGCACGACGCGGCCTTCGCACCTGCAATCGTCGGTGCCCTCGAGCGCGCCGACATCGTGATCGGTACGCGCGATCTTTCGGGCAAGGCAGTCCCCAAACATCGCCGGATCGCCAACATGATCTCATCCGCGGCTACGCGCGCTGTATCGGGCGGAAAGGTTCGCGATAGCCAGTCGGGTTATCGTGCGATCAAGGCTGATGTGCTACGCAAGGTCGACGCTGTCGGTGACCGCTACGAGTTCGAGACGGATTTCATAATTCGCGCGGCGCGCGCGGGATTCACCACGGTGAATGTCCCGATTTCCACCATCTACGGGTCCCCGAGTTATTTCCGCGAATTTCGGGACGCGTGGCTCGTTATCAAGGTTCTGTGGCGTCATCGCGCCGGGATCTTGAAACGTTGAGACTCCTGTGCACCAACGACGATGGCATTCTGGCCTATGGACTCGCCTGCCTGATCGAAGCCGCCGAGCCGCTGGGAGAGATCACGGTCGTTGCTCCTGATCGTGAGCAGAGCGCAACGAGTCATTCACTGACGCTACACCACCCGGTCAGGCCCATTGAGCGCGGTGAACGAAGATTCCAGGTGGACGGGACTCCGACCGACTGTGTGATGCTGGCAGTGGAAGCGCTGATGCCGGAGCGGCCGGATTTCGTGCTGAGCGGAATCAATCACGGACAGAACATGGGCGAAGACGTTCTGTATTCGGGGACCGTTGCCGCCGCGATGGAAGGACTTTCGCTCGGTATTCCATCCGTTGCCATTTCTTTCGCGGGCGGCGATCTCAGGGCAGACGTGAGCATGCTGCGTGATCAGATCGAGCCCCTCCGCGACCTGCTGAAGCACGTGCTCTCGCTTCGCGCATTCCCTGAGCATACGCTTCTCAACGTGAATCTGCCGCCATTGCGCGGAGTAGACATCCGTGGCGTTCGACTGACACGTTTGGGGCGACGCGTCTACTCCGATTCACTCAAGCCGATGCAGGACCCCTGGGGCCGTCAGATATACTGGATCGGGGGAGGGTCGATTGAGTGGTCCGGGGAGGAGAGCTCCGACTTCCGCGCCATTCAGGAAGGCTATATATCCGTGACGCCATTGCACCTCGACCTAACCCATCACGCGATGCTTGCCGCAGCGGAGAGTTGGTGGCAGCGCCCCTAGAGCACGAGCTTCGAGGGCCACGCCGGCGGCTTGTCGAGCTCCTGCACGACCAGGGCATAAGAGATCTGGCGGTGCTCCACGCCATTGATCAGACTCCGCGTCACCTATTCGTACCCACCGGCGTGCGCCACCGAGCGTACGAAGATTCGGCCCTTCCGATTGGGAACGGACAAACAATCTCGCAGCCGTCGATCCACGCTCGCTATCTCGAGCTCCTCAAGCTCACGGGCAACGAGAAAGTACTCGAGATCGGAACCGGCTCCGG
>DHJO01000185.1:3757-5994 GCA_002404375.1 Gemmatimonadales bacterium UBA4718
ATCAGGCTGATCGGCTCGCGGAATATTTCATTTCTGCTTGGAGATGGCACTCTGGGTTGGCGGCAGTACGCCCCGTATGATGCGATACTGGTGGGCGCGGGAGCGCCAGAGGTGCCGTCGACCTATCACGAGCAGCTCACCGAGGGTGGACGCATTCTGATCCCGCTCGGCGACAAGGAAGATCAGACGCTATATATGTTCACGCGTCGGGGAGAGCTGCTCGAGCAGACGGAAATCGCTCCGGTGCGATTCGTGCCGCTCGTGGGCAAATACAGTTGGGGAGGGATGTAGTGCAGCAGAGACCACAACGTCCGTTCGTTCCGCATCGGACTCCGAAAGCATCACCACCGATCACAACCCATTCTGAATTTCGCTTGGCGCGACCCTTCGTGCCCGGATCGTCGCGCGAAGAAGATGATGTCGCGCAACTGAAAGCCGCTCTGGAATTTCCTGCGCCCAAGCGTGCCGATCGCGAACAACTTCCGCCCATTGAAGTATTTCTGGACGACGACGTATTTCCAGACAACGAGGAATCGCACGAGCTTCCACCTGTCGAACACTTCCTCGATCCGCTTCCTGGCGTTGGCAGTTTCGCGCCCGACATCGAGGGAGCGTTAATTGACGAATCCGCCGTCGCGGTCGATTACGCTTCCCCCGCTGCGACGGGCCGTCCTGCGACAGAGGCTGGTTGGCTCGTAGATGACTGGCAGCAGTACGATTGGCGTGCCGCCGCAGGGTTGGGGGACGGCGTCGAATCTCAAGCCTCCAGCGAATGGGCGACGACGGACTGGGAAGCGGGTGGGCCGACCGCGCGTAGCAAGCTGAGTGCGGCGCACGCCATCGCCAACGCACTCGACCAGATCGCTCAACGGATCAGAGAGGGTGACTTGACCGTTCCTCCGCCCGGGGCGCTCACGGATCCCGGAGCGATTGCTGCTACGCTCGCCGCGCTACTGGGGGTCAGACGTTAGCTCGCGAATGGAGAGCATCCATCTGGAAGTCAGCGGTCGCGTGCAGGGCGTGGGCTTTCGGTGGTTCGTGGTGGATAAGGCGCGCCGGCTCCAACTGTCGGGATGGGTGAGGAACCGCCCGGACGGAAGGGTGGAGATCGCTGCCTGCGGCAATGCTGACGCTCTCGCCCAACTCGAGTCAGCGGTCACGAGCGGACCCCCGGGAGCTCAGGTGCAGGAAGTCAGCAGACTCGCGCAGGTAGCTGCCGATTCGCTCCAGTCTCCGTTTGCGATCGTTCGCTAGCCCTTCTCGCGGCGAATCGGAACACTTCTGGAAGAAACCCCGCCCGAGTAGATTGACCCGTGAATCAGCCGGCCTACTTGGGCTGGGACGATCCGGACTCTGATTTCTGCCCCCGTAGCTCAGGTGGATAGAGCAGCGGTTTCCTAAACCGTTGGCCGGGTGTTCGAGTCACCCCGGGGGCACTGACTTTTCGAGCGGGCGAACGACGAGATTCTGCTCGAGGCGGCGCTCCAAAGAGCCGCGACTCCAACAATCTATCAAGCGATGACCAACCCAAGCATTCCGACCAAACGATTCGGCGCCGATGAAGAATCACTTACTGAATGGCTCATGCTCCACAAGCGGGGAGTGTCGTGGGCCGTCATTGCCTTGGCAATAGCCGTCCTGGGCTATTGGTACTATGAGCGGTCGGAGACCCTGAAGGCTCAGCGCGGGGAGAGCGCGTACTTCCAGGCTCGCCAGTCGGCTGCAGCGGGAAATCTTCCGCTGGCAATCTCAGACCTGCAGAAGGTTGCGGCGCGGTACGACGGCACCGGGGCAGGCGCCCAGGCTTCGATGACGCTGGCCCAGGCTCTTTACCAGCAGAAGAGGTTCAAGGAGGGGATCGCCGCGCTCAAGAAGTCAGAGGCAAAGGCGCCCTCTGACTTCAGATCATCCATCCACGTCCTAGAGGCGGATGGGTACGAGGACCTCAAGGACTTTGTCGCGGCCGCCGAGCAATACAAGGTAGCTGCAAAGGAAACCAGGTTTCCGGCCGACAAAGCGCAGTATCAGGCTGCCGCGGCGAGGGACTACATGGTTGCCGGAAAGACCGAGGAGGCCAAGGCGATTTGGACGGAGCTGGCCAAGGACGAGACCGGACCGATGGCCGCCGAGGCCAAGGTCAGGTTGGGAGAACTCCTTGCCAAGCCAATGACCGTTTAAAGCGCGGTTGGGTGAACCGGGGCACAGATGGCCACGAGCGATTGTGGCCGTCTTTTCTA
>DHJO01000185.1:6081-6202 GCA_002404375.1 Gemmatimonadales bacterium UBA4718
AGCACTTACCAGTTGAGGTTTAACGAGACCCATCTAGAAACGACTAGAGACAGCCAATTACCGCCACCAAATCGGCCCTCAGGCGACAGTCTGTCAGTCGACGTCCCGAAGTAGCCCTTCG
>DHJO01000120.1:0-356 GCA_002404375.1 Gemmatimonadales bacterium UBA4718
CCCTCTGGACGCAACCCGCACAATGCCATACATTTAGCTATGGCAACCACGACTCGGCCATCGAGCAAGCCCGCCACTCCGGCAAAAGCCGGCGGCGGGCTTTCGCGCATCAAGGGATCAACTCCTCCGGAAACGAGCACGCCCAGGGTTCGCACGGAGGTCGTCCTGACCTTCGACGATGTCCTCCTGACGCCCAGACACTCGCTCGTACATCCGAAGGATGTGAGCACTACCTCGCTGTTCACTCGCGGAATCACGCTCAACGTCCCCTTCGCCTCGGCTGCGATGGACACCGTGACCGAGTCGGAAATGGCGATGGCGATGGCGCGGGCGGGCGGAATCGGCGTCATCCACAA
>DHJO01000120.1:422-1633 GCA_002404375.1 Gemmatimonadales bacterium UBA4718
GAGAGCGGGATGATTCTAAATCCCATTACGCTCTCGCCGGACGGAACGCTCCGCGAGGCCGTCGCGCTCATGAGGCGGTTCAAGATTTCGGGCGTGCCCATCGTGAATCGCGACGGACAGCTCGTCGGAATCATCACCAATCGAGACCTCCAGTTCGAGCGAAATCTCGATCGTCCCCTGCGGGATGCGATGACATCGAAGAATCTCGTCACCGCGCCGCTGGGAACGACGCTCGACGAGGCCGAGGCGATTCTCGGAAAACACCGGATCGAAAAGCTACCGGTGGTTGATGAAAACGGAACGCTCCGCGGGCTCATCACGGTAAAGGACATTCACAAGCGCCGCGACTTCCCCGACGCCAACAAGGATCAGCACGGGCGCCTCCGAGTCGCTGCGGCGATAGGGGCGGCGAATTACCGTGATCGGGCGCGCGCGCTGGTCGATGCGGGAGTCGATGTACTAATCGTCGACACTGCGCACGGACACTCGGAGGGCGTCCTCGAGGCGACGTCCGTCGTTCGCGAGATGTTTCCCGATGTTCAGCTCGTCGCCGGGAACGTCGCGACACGCTCTGGTGCGCGCGCCCTCGTCGAGCGGGGAGTGGATGCGGTGAAGGTGGGTGTGGGGCCGGGCTCGATATGCACCACGCGCATCGTTACTGGCGTTGGCGTTCCGCAGCTCACTGCCATCTTCGACGCAGTCGAAGGAGCCGGGGATATCCCCGTCATTGCCGACGGAGGGATCAAATACTCTGGGGACATCGTGAAGGCACTTGCTGCCGGCGCATCGAGCGTGATGATGGGCTCCATGCTCGCCGGCACCGAGGAAAGCCCTGGCGAATCACTGCTGCTCGAGGGACGCCGGTTTAAAATGATCCGCGGAATGGGAAGCCTTTCGGCGATGCAGGACGGAAGCGCCGACAGATATTTCCAGGAGGGCGAGATGTCGGCGAAGAAGCTGGTGCCCGAGGGCATCGAGGGACGCGTTCCCTACAAGGGACCGGTGAGCGACGTGCTGTTCCAGATGGTTGGCGGCCTGCGCAGCGGGATGGGTTATGTTGGCTGTGCCGACATCGACCAACTGCGGACCGAAGCTGAATTCGTCAGGATCACTGCTGCGGGTCTCCGCGAATCGCACCCCCACGACGTGACAATTACCCGCGAGGCACCCAACTACTCGGTGTAGCGGTTCCTTGACATTGCTTCGAGCGT
>DHJO01000120.1:1771-2910 GCA_002404375.1 Gemmatimonadales bacterium UBA4718
CGGAGTTTCCTAATGGGCTTATGGACGAAGAAGAGCATCGCTGTTCTGCAGGCTGAGGCAGCGGGCGAATCCACCGAACACACGCTGCGGCGCGCGCTCGGCGCGCTGAACCTCACCACGCTGGGCATCGGCGCGATCATCGGCGCCGGAATTTTCGTGCTGACGGGAAGGGCGGCCGCGGCGTACGCCGGACCGGCAATCGTCCTCTCCTTCATTGTATCCGGATTCGGATGCCTTTTCGCGGGCCTGTGCTACGCCGAATTCGCGAGCATGATCCCGATCGCCGGGAGCGCCTATACGTACGGCTATGCGACGCTCGGTGAATTTGTTGCCTGGATCATCGGCTGGGACCTGATCCTCGAGTATCTCTTCGGCGCCTCCACCGTCGCCGTGGGATGGTCCGGATACTTCTCGGCTTTCATGGAGCAGATTGGCGTACATCTGCCAAAATCTTTTACGAGTGCGCCGTACTACTATTCGGACGGCCCTGAATTAGATGCGGTGACGAAAGCTGTTCTCCATCCCGCCGGTCTGTCTCATACCGGTGCGGTGATCAACCTTCCGGCGATGGTCCTCATTGCGGCGATGACGACGCTCCTTGTCATCGGCATCAAGGAATCAGCGCGCTTCAACAACTTCATCGTAATTCTCAAGATCACGATCGTACTCCTCGTGATCGGATTTGGCTTCATGTACGTGAACACGGCCAATTGGCATCCGTTCATTCCCCCCAGTGAGGGGTACGGTCACTACGGCTGGAGCGGCATTGTGCGAGGCGCGGCGGTTGTCTTCTTCGCCTACATAGGATTCGACGCCGTATCTACGGCGGCGCAAGAGGCCAAGAATCCTCAGCGAGACATGCCCATAGGAATTCTCGGATCGTTGGCCATATGTACGGTGCTCTACATCTTGATGTCGCTCGTCATGACAGGACTTGCCCCTTACAAGTCACTTGATGTTCCGCATCCGGTGTTCGTCGCAATCGAGAAGGCTGGCCCGGCACTCGCCTGGCTCGGGTCGATTATCAACATCGGTGCAATCGCCGGCCTTGCTTCCGTCGTGCTCGTCATGCTCATGGGCCAGCCGCGAATCTTCTTTTCGATGGCGCGTGACGGACTCCTCCCGCCGGTGTTCGGAAA
>DHJO01000120.1:3011-4926 GCA_002404375.1 Gemmatimonadales bacterium UBA4718
GCCGGTGTCGTCGCCGGACTGTTTCCGATCGGCTTGCTCGGCGAGCTGGTGTCGATCGGAACGCTGCTGGCGTTCGTGATCGTCTGTGCGGGGATCATCGTGCTGCGTTACAAGTCGCCGAATCTCGCACGCCCGTTCCGTACGCCGATGGTGCCGCTGGTCCCCATTCTGGGAATCCTGATCTGCGGCTATATGATGTCGAGTCTGCCAGCGGCAACGTGGGAGCGACTCATCGTCTGGATGATCATCGGGCTGGCGATCTACTTCTTCTACAGTCGATCCCACTCGAAGCTGGCTCGCGCGGAAGGCAGTGCTTGACCTCCTAAGCGTTCCCCAGCAGCGACGGGAGTCGATCGAGCGTCTCGCGCAGGAGCTCCGCGCGGGACGCTCTGTCGCAATATCAACTCACATCAACGCCGACGGCGACGGCTGCGGATCAGAGACCGCGCTCTCGCGGCTGCTCGGCCAGATGGGGATTCGCTCGCGCATCGTGAATCCGACGCCGTGGCCCGAGATGTACAAGTTTCTCCTCGGCGACGACGTTCGCGATGCGAGCGATCTCGGGGCGAAGGCGCTGAAGGAATCGGATGTCCTCATCGTCCTCGACATATCGGACGTAAAGCGACTCGGCGTTCTCGCCGATGCAGTGCGCGGGCTGAAGATTCCGAAGCTGGTAATAGATCACCATCTACCGAGCGATGAGCCGCCGAGCGCTTTGATGGTCGCGGATACGACTGCGTGCGCGACCGGCGAACTGATCTACGATTTTGCTACCTGTCTCGGGCTCGAGGTCACGCCGGACATCGCGCGGGCGCTCTACGTCGCTCTCCTCACCGATACCGGAGGATTCCGTTTCAGCAATACCACGGCGCGGTGCCTCAGCATCGCGGGCCAGCTCATTGCATCGGGGGTCGAGCCGGAAGAAATGTATGGGCGGCTTTACGCATCCATGCCCGTCGGCCGACTGCACCTATTGCGCGATGCGTTGGCGACGCTGGAAGTCGACCCCGAGTACGGAATCTCGTGGATATCGGTTGCGGCGGGGGCGGCCGAGGAGTACGGACTAAAGTCGGAGGATCTCGAGGGAATCGCCGAGCATCCTCGCTCAATTGGGGGAACGCGGCTGGCGTTGTTTTTCCGCGATCTCGGGCACGACAAGGTAAAGGTCTCTTTTCGCAGCACGGGCGACGTGGACGTGAACAAGTTCGCGAGGCTGTTCGGGGGTGGGGGCCACGCGCGTGCAGCCGGCGCGCTCATCGACGGCAATATCGAGTCGGTAAGGCACAAGGTCGTCGCGGCGGCGCGGGAGTTCCTGCGTGCGGAGCACAAGAAAGGGGTGGCATAAGGCGTACACCTGTCTAACTTGCGCTCATGAGCGTTCTCCGCCGTAAACGCGCCCGTCCACAGGCCGATGTCGAACATCAAATCCGCCACGAGCTGGAGGACATTTTGACGATCCTCAGAATCGAAGAGTGCGCACTCGAGCTGGAGGGATTTGATTCGGGGACGGGAACGGCCACACTGCACGTCACCGGCGCGTGTCCCGATTGCGACGCATCTGCAGTGACGTTCATTCAGGGAATCGAGACTCAGCTCAAGCTCCGCGTTGCCGAGCTGCGAGCCGTCCTCCTGACCGTGGACAACTCTCGATGAGCGCAAATCTGCAGGACCGCATCGCGGACGCGCTCTCGCACGTCCGTAACAATCGCGTAGGCGCGAACGTGCTCGAGGCCGAGATGGTGAGGGACATTGCAACCACGATCGACGGACGCGTGAGGCTAACGCTGTTTCTTTCACCCGAGGACAACGCGACCGTCGTGCGCGAAGTGCGGCAGGCGCTTCAGCTCGTCGAAGGCGTCACGGATGTGCGCGTGGATGTGAAAGACGCATCGCAGGCGAACCCAGCCCCTCGGCG
>DHJO01000120.1:4943-5746 GCA_002404375.1 Gemmatimonadales bacterium UBA4718
CGCGCTCTACCGGTGATGGGACAAGAACCGCAATCACAGCGCGCCGCCGTGCCCGCTCCAACTCCCGTGGCTTATCCCCACCTCGGCAACATCGTCGCAATCTCGAGCGGGAAGGGAGGAGTGGGAAAATCCACCGTCGCCACCAATCTCGCCGTTGCACTGGCGCAGCAAGGGGCGCGAGTGGGACTAATGGATGCCGATATCTACGGGCCAAACATCCCGCGCATGATGGGTGTGAACGCTCCTCCTCCAGTGGAGAACGAGAAGATCATCCCTCTCCAGGCGCACGGCGTGAAGATCATGAGTCTGGGATTCATGATCGAGCGCGATCAGCCGGCAATCTGGCGCGGGCCGATCATCATGAAGATCATCACGCAGTTTCTGCGCGACGTGCAGTGGGGAGAGCTGGACTATTTCCTCGTCGACATGCCGCCTGGAACCGGCGACGCTCAGCTCTCGCTCGTTCAAGCGACGATGGTCCACGGGGCGATCATCGTCACTACACCGCAGGAGGTCGCATCTGGTGATGCTCTGCGTGGCGCCAAGATGTTCCAGCGCGTGGCCGTGCCCGTGCTCGGCGTCGTCGAGAACATGAGCCACTTCATCTGTCCCCACTGCGACGAGAAGCACCGAATTTTCGGTTCGGGCGGCGGCAAGCGTCTCGCCGAGGAGCTCGATGTCCCACTGCTCGGTGAAATTCCGTTTTTTCCAGCGGTCCTATCCGGTGCGGACCGCGGCGAACCAATTGTCGTGAGCGAGCCGGCCACTCCTGCCGCGAAAGCGCTAATCGATCTTGCTGGACG
>DHJO01000042.1:0-2530 GCA_002404375.1 Gemmatimonadales bacterium UBA4718
TTTCCCGGCGTTCGCTTGTCGTGGATCTCGCGGCCAACGCCGATAGCTAACGTCACCCCGATCGCGCCACTGAGCGCAGGGCGATGATTCACACGCGCGGCCTGCAGCGCGCTGTAAGTGACGCTCTCGATGAACGCCGACATGAAGAAATGCTTGATCTTGTCGGGGCTGAACCAGCTGTCGCGTACGACCGCCGTCTGCGCATAGAAAAGATTGACGGCGAGGCTCAGACTGAGCAGCTGATTCACTTCGCGTGTCCTACCAGATCTGCTTCTCGACGAATTTGACCAGACGCTGCTCCAGCTCACCCGTCGTCGCGCACTTGATGTAATCGCCCGAGAAGGACGCCGGCTTCGCCGCACCATCGACAGTCGTCGTGATCGTAGTTCCGCCGACGGAGTTCGGCTGTAGCTTGGAGACCATCGAAAGATTTATGTCGTAAAGGTCGGCACTCGGTCCGCCTTCGCCGTTTCCGCAGTTCAGATACTCGCCGATCCTGGTCTTGCCGATCCGCCGGCGCGCCTTGAGCCCCTCGTTGCCGATTGTGTGAGTCGTCGCATCGAGAACAGTCAGCGGAATGGCGAGCGAGTCGTAGGCGGGCGACATCGCACTCCACACTTTGTCGATCGGAAACTGGAGATTCGCGACGCCTCGGACCACCGTCGCTCCGACGGAGATAACCTGGGTGCCCTGCGGCATACTCATACGCACATCGGGTCCCGGCGCGGAAGCAACCGCCCCCGGTCCCGGCGGCGCGCAGCCAACAAGCACGATTGCGAACAACATGGCGATTGTTCTCATTTTGACCGTCCTCGCCTTGGTTTGGATTTTACTACCGGTCGCGCGCGCTTCGACTTGCTAGCGGCTCGAGATTTCCCCTTGGATTTGCGAGCCGCCCGACGTTTTGGCTCAGGGGGCCCACTATCGCGAGCCCAGGACAACGCAGCGCGAACGGCTCGCTGCCACTGGCCCAGCAGCTCGGCGGCCGATTCTCTCGGCATCACCGGCGCGAAGCGGGTGAACTGCCTGGTCCCAATGAATTCCGTGGCGTCTTGCCACACCCCACCCGCGATTCCGGCCAACCCCGCCGCGCCGAGCGCCGTGGTCTCGATCATGTCCGGTCTCTCAACCGCAATGCCGAGGATGTCCGACTGAAACTGGAGGAGCCAGTTGTTGGCCGACGCTCCGCCGTCGACGCGCAACGATTCAAAGGTCACCTTGCCGCGCTTGGCCATTACCGTGAGCATCTCGGCTGTGCCATACGCCATCGCCTCGAGCGCCGCTCTGGCCAGGTGCGCTCTTCCCGTTCCTCTCGTTAGCCCGAATACCGTTCCGCGCGCTTTCGGCTCCCAGTTGGGAGCACCCAGTCCGACGAGCGCCGGGACGAAGTAGACGCCCTCGTTCGAGTCGAGCGCGCGCGCCAGGCGTTCGCTCTCCGTTGCGCTCTGCAAAATCCCCAGTCCGTCGCGCAGCCATTGGATCGCAGCGCCGGCGACGAAGATCGATGCCTCCAACGCGTAGGCGGCGCCGCCCTTCTCGTCGCAGGCGACCGTCGCCAGCAACCCCTCGCTCGGCTTGGGAACCGTCTTTCCGGTGTTGAGCAGAAGAAACGCGCCCGTGCCGTAAGTGTTCTTGGCGCCCCCCGCCCCAAAGCAGCCCTGACCGAACAAAGCGGCCTGCTGGTCTCCAGCGACGCCAGTGATGGGTAGCGATCTCCCGAAGAATGAGGTGACTGTTTTTCCGAAATCCCCTGCCGAGGGACGAACTTCCGGAAGAACCTCGATCGGCACGTGAAAGAGATTGCACAGCTC
This sequence comes from Gemmatimonadales bacterium UBA4718, assembly GCA_002404375.1. Taxonomy (GTDB): domain Bacteria; phylum Gemmatimonadota; class Gemmatimonadetes; order Gemmatimonadales; family Gemmatimonadaceae; genus UBA4720. The sequence goes on from DHJO01000042.1 coordinate 1,812, forward strand.
CTTGCTCCACCGCAGCCGCTCGATGTCGAAGAGAAGCGTGCGCGACGCGTTCGTCGGATCGGTCGCGTGGACGCGTCCGCCGGTGAGCTTCCATATCAGCCAGGTGTCGATGGTGCCCGCCAGCAGCCTTCCATTTCGCGCGACGAACGCGATCTCCGGCCTCTTGAGAAGCCACTCGAGCTTGGTCGCGGAGAAGTACGGATCGGGGCGCAATCCGGTCCGCTCGGCGATCATCGTCGTCTTGTTCTTCAGCTCCGCGCACCGCTCCGTCGTGCGCCGATCCTGCCACACGATCGCCCTCGCGAGCGGTTTTCCGGTGTCGCGATGCCAGACTACTATCGTCTCGCGCTGATTGGTGATGCCGATGACATCGGGCGCGACATGACTCGACGAGATCGCCTCGCGCGCGGCGATCAGAGTGCGCTCGAGAATCTCCTCGGCGTCGTGCTCAACCCAGCCAGGTTGAGGGAAGTGCTGGGTGATTTCCTGATAGCCGCGGCCGGCGACTTTACCGTCGGCTCCGATCACGAGTGCAGTCGTGCCTGTCGTTCCCTGATCGATAGCTAGGACGTATTTCATTCCACCCTCGGCTCTTTCCGCCGCTCGGGAAAATACTCGTCGAGAAATTCGATCAACGCGCTCTCCTCCGGCGCATGCCGGATGCCATTATCCGATGAGCTCGCGCGATTCGGCAGCGTAATTGTAGTCCCGCTCCGCAG
>DHJO01000042.1:2546-2803 GCA_002404375.1 Gemmatimonadales bacterium UBA4718
ACGACGTTTTTCTTCCGCTCCGACTGACTCTTTCCCTTCCCCAGCTCGGCCAGCACCGTCGCGGCGCGGAGAGTCCCGCCCCACGTCCTGAAGTCCTTCGCCGTGTACGGGAAGTTCGCGATCCGTTCTATGTAGTCGTTTACGTCGCCCGAATCCACGTTTTCCCACTTCCCGTCCTCGAGATACCTGAACAGCCTCGGCCCCGGCGTCTCCAGCAGCTGGGTGACGAATCGCGCGAGGTCCTTACCATCAACGAC
>DHJO01000042.1:2928-3311 GCA_002404375.1 Gemmatimonadales bacterium UBA4718
TTCCGCTGCGTGATCGATCTCTTGCCACGATACTCGAATTCCACCGTGTTGTCGTCGAGCACCACCACGTGAGACTTCCGCATCGTAGTAATGCCGAAGGTGTTGTTCTCCTTCTGGTACCGCTCGCTGCCAACGCGGAAAAAACCCTGCGAGATGAGCCGCACGATCCCGGCACACACTTTCTCCTTGGAAAGTCCCTTGCGCCGGAAGTCGCGCATTACACGGGTGCGGATTGTTGGCAGGTCGCGGGCCATCTGCCGCACCCTATAGTATTTGCGCAGCTCGCCCTTCTCCACCGCGCGCGGATGATACTTGTACTGCTTGCGTCCGCGCGCGTCGAAGCCCCACACCTGAATTGCCGCTCGCGGGTCGGTCGAGATGTG
>DHJO01000042.1:3487-4420 GCA_002404375.1 Gemmatimonadales bacterium UBA4718
GAATCGAGTTGTCTTCGAGCCTTCACGAACGATCCATTTTCGCGCCATTTATCCGTCGCCCAAGAGCAAACTTTCTGGGTAGATTTGAGCAGCAATCGCCGCCCACGCGGGCACCGGGTCCAAAGCCACCGGCAGCCGAAAATCTATCAACAAATACATCTCCATGCCCTTCAAATTCCTGACGCTGGAGGTTGCGGACCGCGTCGCCACTCTGACGGTCAACCGGCCCGAAAAGCTCAATGCGCTGAACGANNGCCGGCGCCGACATCTCCGAGCTATCGAGTCAGACTCCAGTCCTCGCCAAGGCACGCGCTCGTGCTGGGCAGGATGTGTTCCGCAGATTCGAGACGTGCCCTAAGCCCGTCATAGCGGCCGTTAACGGCTTCGCCTTGGGCGGCGGATGCGAGCTGGCGATGGCGTGTCACATCCGCATCGCGTCGGAAGCGGCCAAGTTCGGCCAGCCGGAGAGCAAGCTCGGACTCCTTCCCGGATACGGCGGCACCCAGCGTCTTCCACGTTTGGTCGGCAAGGGACGCGCGATCCAGCTCCTCCTCACCGGCGAGATGATCGACGCCGCGGAAGCGTTTCGGATCGGCCTCGTCAACAGGGTCGTTCCCGCGGATCATCTGATGAATGAAGTCCGGAATACGATGAAGGCAATCCTGGCGAACGGGCCTCTGGCAATCGCGCTGTGCATCGAAGCGATCGATCGCGGGCTCGAGATGTCCCTCGAGGAAGGATTCATTCTCGAGGCGAATCACTTCGGACTTCTCGCCGCGACCGATGACATGCGCGAGGGAACCCGCGCCTTCATCGAGAAGCGCGCGCCATCGTTCAAGGGAAAGTGAGTATCGCGCCCGTCGAGTCGCCCTCACGCGAGTCGAGCGCCAGCACGGTCGACTCGCAGGATCGCATCAGGCTCGAGAGCATCGC
>DHJO01000042.1:4516-8047 GCA_002404375.1 Gemmatimonadales bacterium UBA4718
GGCGACAACGGACACGGCAAGACGAATCTTCTCGAGGCGATCTACTATCTCCAGATCCTGCGCTCGATCCGCGACGCGCGCGATCAGGATCTCACCCGCTTCGACGCTTCCGGATTTCACATCGCCGCAAAGGTCCACTCGCCCGAAGCGCACGAGATCGGCGTCGGGTTCGAGCGAGCGTCGAAGAGAAAGCGAGTCACCGTCAACGGGCTCGTCCCTCGTAGAATGAGCGACGCACTCGGCAAGCTTCCTTCCGTGATGTTCTCTCCGCGCGATCTCGAGCTGCTGAGCGGGGCACCGAGCGAGCGGCGGAGATATCTCGATCTGCTGCTGGCGCTGACGGACCGGAAGTACCTGAACGCGCTACAGCACTATCGCGCCAATCTCGCCCGGCGAAACGCAGCGCTGCGCAACGCGACAAAACGTGGCGCGAATGACTCGGAGGTGTCGGTCTGGGAGCCAGCGCTTGCCGAGCACGGGTCGGTGCTGATCGAATCGCGCGCGAAATGGGTGAGCGATTCCGCGGCCGAGTACGCGCGAGTGTCGGAAGAGATCGGCGAGAAAGGACGCGCGCAGGTTCGCTACGTGTGCCCGTTCGCCGAATCGGAAGCCCGCCACGACGTGTTGCTCGCGGCACTGGAGGAGAAGCGCGCGCTCGACATGCGTCGTGGCATCACCAGCGTCGGCCCGCACCGCGACGATCTCGAGTTGACTCTCGACGGACGAGATCTCCGTCTCTTTGGCTCGGCCGGCCAGCAGCGAACCGCGGCGATCGCGTTACGGATGCTCGAAGCGGCGACGTTGAGGGATCACGCTGGCGCCGAGCCGTTGTTGTTGCTCGACGACCCATTCGCGGAGCTGGACATCCATCGCGCGGGGAAGATCCTTCTAATGCTCGAGAAGCGCGGACTGGGCCAGACGATTCTCGCGGTGCCGCGCGAAGCGGATATACCGCCGGGACTGATGCGGCTCGACAGACTTTCCGTGAGAGACGGAGTCGTGGGCGAGATGAAGGTTAGATTGAAGCACTTCTGACACCCTGACGCTGAGGCCAACCACCATGTCTACACCGACCGGCAGGAAGAACGCGCACGACTACAAGGCCCGTCTCGTCTGGGACGGCAACCTCGGCGACGGCACATCGACATACACGGGTTACGGGCGAAAGTATCGCGTCCAGTTCGACGGCAAGCCCGATCTTCCCGGCAGCGCGGATCCGATTTTCCGTGGCGATGCCAACGTCTACAACCCGGAAGATCTCTTCGTCGCGTCGCTGTCTTCGTGCCATCTGTTGTCGTACCTCGCTCTCTGCGCGCGGAGCAAGATCAACGTCGTGGCATACGAAGACGACGCGAGCGGGACGATGGTGATGCGCCCCGACGGAGGCGGAAAGTTCGAGAGCGTGACACTTCGCCCGACCGTCACACTCGCCCCGGGCAGCGACGAAAAGCGCGCGTTCGAGCTGCACGAGACGGCGCACGACATGTGCTTCATCGCCGCTTCGGTCAGCATTCCCGTTCTTCACGAGCCCAGGATCAGGGTCGATCAGGCGGCAGCGAAACCAGCCCAGAAGTCCTCGGAAGAGGAAGCCCGACCATAGTCCGGCTTTTCGACCTCTTCAAATCCCGCCGGCGTGCTCGCCTGCGCGCCAAGCCTGTGCCTCCCGAGTGGCGCGCGATCCTCGAGCGGAATCTTCCCGTCTTTATGCGATTGTCGGCCAAGGATAAAGCGGAGCTGCTCGGACACACCCAGGTATTTCTCGCGGAGAAGCACTTCGAGGGAGTTGGCGGGCTCGAGCTGACGGACGAGATCCGCGTCACGATCGCGGGGCAAGCCTGTCTGCTGCTACTGCATCGCGAAACGGATTACTACCCGGAGCTGATCTCCATCGTTGTGTATCCCTCGGGTTATACAGCGAGTGACGACCGTCACATCGGCGGCGGCATCTGGGAAGAAGGCGGTGAGGATCTGCTCGGCCACACCGGCAGCAGACTTGGCGTGTTGGTGCTGGCGTGGGACGCAGTCCGTCGCGGAGCCGCGGCGCCCCATGACGGCAAGAATCTCGTTCTCCACGAATTTGCGCACCAGCTCGACTTCGAGGATCAGAGCACCGACGGCACCCCGGCGCTGGAGACGCGAGGCGACTACCTCGCCTGGGCGCGGGTGATGAGCGCGGAGTTCGACGCGCTCCGCAGCGCGGCCGACACGGGAGAGCCGACCATGCTGGACGAATACGGCGCGACGAATCCGGCGGAGTTCTTCGCGGTGATCACGGAGGCGTTCTTCGAGCAGCCGCGTGCGCTCAAGAGAAAACACCCCGCGCTNNATTCTACCGCCAGGATCCTACGACGTATTCCGCCGAGCCCGCGATGGCAGATTGATAAACCGCCTTTGAAACTCTTCGTGCTCGGAGCAACGGGCAACACCGGCGGCTCACTCGTCGCCCAGGCGGTCGCGCATGGACACAGCGTCACGGCGTTCGGGCGCTCGCCCTTCATCGGTCCCGACAGAGCGAAGGTGCTCAGCATCTCGGGAAATCCAATGAGCGAGGCGGACCTTTCGGACGCCCTTCCCGGCCACGACGCAGTCCTCTCTGTGCTGGGCACTCGCGGACTCGGCGCAACATCGGTTCTCGAGGACAGCTCCCGCGCCACGATCGCCGCGATGCGGAACGTCGGGGTCCGAAGACTCGTCATTCTGTCTTCGGCGCTTCTGGACTCGCATATTGGCGTAGTGAATCGCATTGTATCGCGCACCGTTCTTCGTCACTTCTCGCGCGACCAGCGCGCGATGGAGCAGCTGGTCACGGCGAGCGATCTCGACTGGACCGTGCTGAGGCCGCCGCGCATGACGGACTCGGCGCCAGACGGCCAATCAACGTCAGCACTCGCCGACCCGCCGGATTCAACGGGAATGCAGATCACGAAAGAGGAGGTTGCCCGGGTGATGCTCGACACTGTGGAGAACCGCAGATTCATCAGAGAGCTCGTTCATGTACGAGGAGCACGCAGGTGACGCTCTTCGTCGTCTTCCTCTTTCTTGCGATATACAACGCCGGCTGCATGACGGCGTTGCAGCTCCAGCATTACGGGATTTATCCTGCGGTTGGGAGAGAGGGATTCGCAGAGTACATGCGCGCGAACGCCCGCGCGGCGGTGTTACCGACGATTTTGCCAGGGATGCTCCTGCAGTTCACTTCGATCGCGCTGGTGATATTCAGACCGTGGTTCGTCGGGCGGGACGAGGCATGGTTCGCCCTGGTGCTCAATCTCGCCACGCTCTTCTCTACCATTCGATGGCAGCGTCGACTTCAGGGACAGATGGCTGCAACAGGATACGATGAGACGAAGGTTCGTCTGCTCATTCGCACCAATTGGATCAGGACGATCTCCTACCTGATGCTCGCGGTGCTCTGCCTCGCGATCCTCCTGCGCGTGCTTGAGGGCGCCGGGTGAGAAGGCGCGATCCTGAAGAGAGAAAGCGAAAACCTGAGCCGCTCGGCAGCGTCCTGGGCGCGTTTCTCAAGGAAGC
>DHJO01000039.1:0-1671 GCA_002404375.1 Gemmatimonadales bacterium UBA4718
CCGTTCAGTTCAGTTGGATCCTCGATCAACCGAGACGCGATTTTACTCATCAAGGGGTGCGACACTAACCGTGGCCGTGCCATCTTCGAGGTACTGCACCGTGACGGTCCACGGCTGACAGCAGACCTCGCAGTCCTCGACGTACTCCTGTGCCGTGCCTCCACCGGGATCGATCACAATCTCAACCGATTCGTTGCAGTACGGGCAGTAGACTTTAGCTCCGGTCTCGGCCGTTCCGTCGCCGAGTGGGAAATCGGTGTCGAGTATATCTTCGTCGTCCGGTAGGCGCATCACTAATCTCAGTTGGGTCTGACTCATTATAGGTGGTCGGATGTTAGCCCGTAGCCCCAAGCCGCCCCCCCACCGCCCCCGGCTGGTCATCTTCAGTTTGCAGTTGCAGTCACGGATCAGCGTAGATTTCCCTTCCGATGAAGATCTATACAAAAACAGGCGACGCCGGCGACACCGGCCTCTTCGGCGGCGGCAGGGTTCAGAAAGACGACCCCCGCGTTGAGGCCTACGGCGACGTCGACGAGCTCAATGCCGTCCTCGGCATGGCTCGCGCCGTCGAGCCGATGCCTCGCATTGATGAAGTCCTCGTTCCGATGCAGCGCGATCTGTTCAGCATTGGCGCTCTGCTCGCCACCCCTGACCTCGAGAAGATGCACGGCCACCTCGCCAAGGCGAACATCGATGAGCGGAGGATTCGCGACCTCGAGCACGCGATTGACGAGTGCGAGAAGGAGCTGGAGCCGCTCAAGGCCTTCATCATTCCCGGCGGAAGTCGTAAGGGCGCCGTCCTTCACGTGGCGCGGACGGTTTGTCGCCGCGCCGAGCGAAGGGTGGTCAGCCTTCAGCGAGAGGTCGAGATTCCAGCGCTGGTCGTCATTTACCTCAATCGCCTATCCGATCTTCTTTTCATGCTCGCGCGGATGGCGAACGTCGAAGCCGGCGCTGGTGAAGTAACCTGGTAGCTCGCGCCGCGCGAGGCAGCGCGCGTGAGATCCGGCTTGGCGATTCGATTATTCGAGTCGCCCCGGGACTGTTACCCGACTTTGGGATCGTCGCGCGCGCGCTCGCTCCAGCACATCGGTACGCCCTCATCACCGACTCGAACGTCGGCCCGCTCTACGCGAAAAAGGTCGCGGCCCAGCTCGATTCTGACGCGATGGACATCCTCACCGTCCCCGCCGGCGAGTCCAATAAAACCAGGGAAGTCTGGGGCCGGCTGACCGACGAAATGCTCGCCAAAGGGTACGGGCGGGACTCGGCGGTCATCGCGCTCGGCGGGGGAGTCGTGGGTGACCTCGCCGGCTTTGTTGCAGCCACCTTCATGCGTGGAATTCCGATCATTCAGGTGCCGACGACCTTGCTGGCCATGATCGACGCCTCGATCGGCGGGAAGACGGCCGTCGACACCCCCGCGGGCAAGAATCTGGTGGGCGCTTTCCATGCGCCGGCCGCTGTACTTATTGACCCGCAAGTCCTTACTACGCTTCCACTTAGAGAGTTGCGTGCGGGATTTGCAGAGGCAGTCAAGCATGGCGTAATTGCCGACGAGCCTTATCTTAGCGACGTCGCAGGCAGAGCTCCTGGGCTGCTAACGGCGGACGGGCCAAAGGGTGACAGCATGTTCTCACTCATCGTCCGTAGCGTAGAGATCAAGGCCGA
>DHJO01000039.1:1711-3683 GCA_002404375.1 Gemmatimonadales bacterium UBA4718
ATTGGCCACGCCGTCGAGCTGGTTAGCGGCTACTCACTCCTCCATGGAGAGGCGGTCGCAATCGGGATGGCACTTGAGAGTGAGCTGGCCGAGCAGATCGGCCTCGCTCAGACCGGAACCGCAGCGACGGTCAGTAGCGCGCTGCGATCGGCCGGGCTCCCAACCGCTCTTCCCTCCGGATCAGACGGTGATGCTGTGATCGAGGCTATGCGGTCGGATAAGAAGGGACGGTCAGGCAGGACGAGGTTCGCTCTCCCGCTCCGCATTGGAGCGATGGCGGGCGGAGATACGGGATGGACTGTTTCGGTCAGTGACGATCAGCTTCGGGAGGTACTCGCATGAAAACACGCTCGGAAGTTGTCCGCACGGTTGTCGCGGTGACACTCGCGATAGCCCTGATCGGCACTGGTGCCGTTGCGCTCCCGTCGCTCGCACCGGTGCAAGCGAGCGTTGAATTCCCGCCCCAAAAGGGGCCCCAACTCGAGCCCGACGTTCTCTCAGCCATCGAGAGCGTCAACGAGAATGCCGGCAACCTCGGCGGCCCCGTCAAGCAAACCATCGTGGAAATGGCGAGAGCGCTTCCGTCTACAGCGGCGAGCGTCGCCTCGGCGACGACTGCGTTGGCCAGACCGATCGCCGAGGGAGTCGATGTGATCCCCGATGCAGCCAGGGCGATGCGCGCCACCGCCCACGAAGCGATCAAGATGAAGAGGGGGATCATTCCGCTCATCCCGTCCAAGTTTGCGCGAGCAGAGGATGGCGTAACCATTCCGGTGTCGCTCACGCAGTACTGTGTGCAGGGCGAGACGCGCCGCGGACGTCAAACGCGTCACGGAATCGTCGCCGCGGACCCACGCATCTTTCCGCTCGCCCGGTACGTCGAGGTGTTCCTCGGCAACGAGTACCTCGGCCGCTATCTGGTCGACGATACGGGCGGCAACGTGCTGGGTGCAACCCTCGACATCTGGAACCCGAACTGCAAGGAAGCCGCGCGCTTTGGCCGTCACTGGGGGAACGCGACACTCGTTGCGCGTGAGGTAGAGCAGATTCCCAACGATTCGCTCGCGCCTTCGCGCTGGGACGGACTGGCGAAGCGGTAGTCTGGGGCAGTTTTCAGGGCCGCATCTGGCCTTACAATTGCTCGACTCCGCCTCGAAAAACACAAACCCGAGAGCCTCATGTCCTCGTTCAGCACCTACCTGATCGGATTCATCGTCCTCATCATCGGCCTCGCCATCGCTGCGATTCTTCTCGGCGTCTCGCAGACGTGGGTCCTCGTCGGGTGCATCATCCTGATCGGAATCGCCATTCTAATGGCCACAACCCGAACGAAGCCCAAAGATCCACCCTCCCCACCTGTGGCATGAAACATGGCTGTTGACGGTTGCGTACGCCCGTAGTTAACGTGCGCGTCCGGCAGAGTACCGGGAGCGCGCCACCCAGGCGCCTCATTTGATAATGTCGCTACCAAGGGGCTTATGCAGACAACGGGCGAGAGTAGATCCAAAGGCTTTTTCCGTTCCTCCCCTTCCACCGCATTCGACCAGTACCTCCAGGACATTCAAAAGCTTCCACTCATCACCGACGCTGAAGAAGAGCGTCGCCTCGCCCGTCGAGCACAAGCTGGTGACGAGAAAGCAGCAGAGCGGTTGGTCACCGCCAATCTTCGCTTCGTCATCTCATACGTAAAGAAGTACCAGGGTCACGGCCTCGACCTCGGTGAGCTGGTCGCCATCGGCAACGAAGGTCTCCTGAAAGCCGTCAGAAAATTCGATCCGGATCAGGGCGTCAAGTTCATCTCCTACGCCGTGTGGTGGGTCAGGCAGGCCGTCCTCAAGGCGCTTGCTGAGCAGACGCGCAGCGTTCGAATTCCGCTCAACCAGAATTCGCAGCTGATCAAGCTTGCCCGCGCCCAGACGGTTCTCTCCCAGGTTCTGAAGCGCGACCCGACCGACAACGAGATCGGCCGGCT
>DHJO01000045.1:0-4567 GCA_002404375.1 Gemmatimonadales bacterium UBA4718
CGCTACTGGATTGGCGGTTCGATTTTCGGAATCGGATGGGCGTTCAGCGGAGCGTGCCCAGGTCCGCTGTTCGCGCTCGCCGGCAGCGGAATCACGGTGTACCTGATGGCGGCAGTGACGGCGCTTCTGGGAACGTGGACGTACGGGTATCTCCGTCCAAGATTGCCGCACTAGATTGGATCAACACGTTATCGGGAGGATCTCCATGACCGCCAAAGTTGACGCGGCCTTACCCGGTGTATCGACGCGCGTTTTGCGGAGGGCAGGTACGAGTTCGTATGCGAACCGCATGAAGCGATCGGGATGAAAGGTGCGCTCGTCGTCAAGATCGGCGGAGTGGTGGCCGGCAATAAGTAGCGCCATAGCCGCAAGGGCTGCTACCACAAATGTCCCGCATTGGCTTATCGCTGATGCGGGACTTTGTCGCGTGCGGCAACTAGACCGGCTATTCGCCGAGTAGATAGCTGATCACGTCGGCGGCGGTATAGCTCGTACGCCCGGCGAGGAAGGTGGAAATCGTCTCGAGGTCGTCGCCGCTGGTGAGTAGCGGCGGCTCCGTCCCTCCGTTGGCGCGCGGCTGCGGGAGTCCGACGTTCGCGAGAAGCGCGTTGCAGAGGCACTGGCGCCCTTCGGTCTCCAGGAGCGTTCCACCTTTTCGCACGAAGTCTTCCACCGGTTCGGATGGACAACGATAGTCGATGCGTCCGTCCGGCCGACTGTAGGCTGAGCGCAAATAGCCGAGGTCGCATAGCCGTTCTCGGCGTGGTCGTGTCTCACCACCGGTGGCCCATTCGACCACTTTGAACGGGTATCCGGTCGGTGACGCGCGGGGATCGGTCATGATGACGACCTCGCTGCGCCCCGCGTGCTCGATCACATCACGCTTCAGCTCGTCGGCGAACCCGGATTCCTCACAATACGCGAACAGCGTCCCGACCTGAACGCCCGTCGCGCCCGCTTCCAGCGCGTCGCGCAACCGCTGTGGAGTGCCGGCACCGCCCGCAATCCAGAAGGGCAGGCCGAGATCACGCAACTTGGCCAGATCGACCTCATCGCGCTCGCCATACATGGGTTCTCCACGCTCGTTGTACTTCGGCTCTCCGCGAGGTGGCGCGTTGTGCCCGCCTGCCGTGGGACCTTCGACTATGAATCCGTCAACCCGTCCGTTGGCCTTCCGCGCGAGCGTTGTCGCCAGCGAGCTCGCGGAAATGATCGGGAGAAAGCGTGGCCGAGTGAGCGGCGTACCATCCGTGACGCCGTGCTCCAGCGGATCAAAAGAGAGCATTTCGGATTCCCCCACAGCGAGCCCCGCGACATCGAAGCGAATGGTGGCCGAGCGGTGTTCGGCGAAAGCGTCAAGCACACCCGGAATCTCGCGCGGGATGCCGGCTCCCATAAGGACGTAGTCCACTCCAGCCAGCATAGCGCCGTACAGCGAGGCCAGGTTCGGCATCTCGACTTTGGTGAGCAGGTTGATTCCAACCGGGCCGCTGTGACCCTCCTTCGCCAGATAAACCTCGACGAAGTTCGCCAGCATCGTGAGTTGTTGCCTTGCAACACTCACCCGTTGCTTGTACATCGGGATCAACTTGTAGGGCTCGTCCGGACGGCGTCCTTGCGGGCGAAAGTACCGATGCAGGACTTCGTCCGCGACGCCAGCGATAGGAAAACGCTGGATGCCGCGCCGCATGTGCCCCCCGATGTCCCCGTCCTGTAGCCGCCGCGCGAGGACAGTATCGAGAGCCGTTCCCGAGATGACGCCCAGCTGCCCCATTAGCGACACGGCGCGAGCGAGCTTCCAGTTCGATACGGCGACGCCCATCCCACCCTGAATGATCCGCGGAAGTGCGACGAAATTTGTCATGTTGTTTTTTTGGGACCTGAGGGTTCGAAGTGACGAGCCCTTCAGTCTACACCGGATTTTCGCGTGGCAATGTCGGGGAAATGGGCCTTCGATTGTGGTGAGTCCCCTGACCGCCAGCCGGACTCGGCCCGGGCGAATTGGTCGCATTAGCAAAAGGCCATCAGGCGCCGCCGCAGCCCTGAACAGGTCATCGGCCCGATAGTCGAGGAGCTGTCTGATCCGTTCCTGGTGTCCGTTGGGCGACGTCCAGCCCACCGGCAAAGTAGGCGGGATCACTTGGGCCAAGCCATATTTTCTCGCGCGCCGCAGATCACTCTTCGACCACTGGTAAAATGAAACCTGCGCCCCTTCTCGTCCTTCTTTCCGTCCTCCTGGCTACGCCCTCAGCGGCTCAAACGGATCTCCGCCTCATTCCCCAGCCGCGCGAGATGCAGGTAGAAGGGTCAGTGTCCGTGCCAAACGGGATCACCGTCGGCCGGCCGGCGAACGCTGACGATCGATTTGCGGCTTTGGATCTCACGAATGCACTGAAGGAGCGCGGGATTCGCGTCGTCACTGGCGAGACGGGGCCAGGCCCTCGCGTGGTGCTCCTCCGCGCCGATGCTTCCACTGCCCAGAGCGTGCTGCGGCGCCATTCGCTCACCCTCGATCCGGCGATGAAGGACGAAGGCTACGTCATCACCCCCGACGGCAATCGCATCGTCGTCATCGGCACGACTTCGGCGGGCGTGTTCTACGGCGCGCAGACGGTGAAGCAGATTGTGAGCGGCGACGGCGACCAGGCCAGGCTCTATCGCGCGACGATTCGCGACTGGCCGGCGATGCGCTACCGTGGATTCCACGACGATCTCTCGCGTGGCCCGGTGCCGACGCTCGACTTCCAGAAAAAACAGATCCGGACCCTCGCCGCGTACAAGGTCAACTTCTTTTCGCCCTACTTCGAGCACACGCTTGCCTACGACTCGAATCCGTTGATCGCGGCGCCGGGCGGTGCGCTCAGCCACGCCGATGTGAAAGAGCTCGTTGCGTACGCAGCCAATTATCACGTCGACATCATTCCGGAACAGGAAGCCTTCGGCCACCTGCACCATGTGCTGAAGTACGAGATCTATTCCCCGCTTGGAGAGACGCCGCACGGGCACGTGCTCGCGCCGGGACAGCCGGGCTCGCTGCCTCTCATCAAGCAGATGTTCGCCGAGATCAACACGCTCTTTCCCAGCCGGTTCGTCCACCTCGGCGCGGACGAAACGTTCGAGCTCGGACGCGGGCAGACCGCCGACAGGGTGAAAACTGTGGGGATCGGCGTTGTCTATCTCGATTTCCTGAAGCAGATCGCGGACGCGCTCAGGCCGAGCGGAAAGAAATTTCTATTCTGGGGCGACGTCGCGTTGAGCTCACCCGAGCTGGTGAATACTATTCCGAAGGATCTGATCGCCGTCCCGTGGACGTACGGCGCCGATACCTCATACGTTCGATTCATCGCTCCATTTCGCGACGTCGGAATGGAGACTTGGGTCGCTCCCGGCGTTAGCAGCTGGAATCGCGTGTATCCCAACAACGCGGTCGCTCTCGTCAACATCCAGCGTTTCGTGCGCGATGGGCAGCGGCTCGGCGCCACTGGAATGATCAACACTTCATGGGACGACGACGGCGAGGCCCTGTTCAATCAGACCTGGTACGGCGATCTGTTTGGGGCGGCCGCGGGGTGGCAGACAGGGGAGAGCAGCATCGATGCGTTTGCCTCGAGCTATGGTCGAGTGTTTCACGGCGACCTGAGCGGCAAGATAGACGAAGCACAGCGACGGCTGTCAGCCGCCCACGCGTTGTTAGGGAACGCAAATGTCGGTGATGCGAGCGACTACCTGTTCTGGCTCGATCCATGGACCGACGAAGGGCGTAGCATGGCGCAGCGCATCAGGCCGTACACTCACGACCTTCGCATTCTCGCCGAGTCCGCGCTGGTCTTCATAGCGCAGGCCGATCCCAAAATCACGCGCGAGCGCGATGCGATCGAGGCGATGAAGCTCGGAGCGCGCCGGATCGATTTCATCGGAATGAAGTTTCAGTTCGCCGACGAAGTAGTCGCGATGTACGATCGCGCGGCCGACACGACGAGCAAATCACCGGGACGCGATCTGGCGGACATCACCGGCGTGAATGGAAGGCTCCAGGATCTCCGCGACGGCTACTCTCTGATCCGGGATGAGTACGAGAAGGCTTGGCTGAGGGAGAACCGGCCGTACTGGCTTCACAACATTCTTGCGCGCTACGACCTCACGACGCAGCTGTGGATGGAGCGCGGCGACCGGATCAATCTCGCGCGGCAGGAGTGGTACAGGAGCCATAAGCTGCCGCCTGCGGGTACTCTCGGGATTCCCGCCAGTATGCCGGGGTTGGCGGCGTACCCCCGCTAGCGAGGAATCCGTTGGCAGTTCGAGTGACCTTGTTCACTTTCGTTGTTTCGCCTTGAGCTCCTCGAACCAGTTGTCGACAACTATCAGCTCGTCTGGAGCGCCGCCAGGGACCTGCCGAATCATGAGGAAACGCCGGTCGTCCGGCGCGACCGCATACTCTAATCCACGCGCAAACGAGAAGTATGCCGCGGCGGGAAAAAGAGCTGTTGAGCGTCCGAGCGCGAACGTCGGAGCAGATTGCACCTCGACGGCCACTAAGTTTCCCGCAACGTCACGGTAGAACAGCTCT
>DHJO01000045.1:4611-6188 GCA_002404375.1 Gemmatimonadales bacterium UBA4718
TGCCGCTATGGGACCAAAGCGGCTCGGTGCCACCACGCGTCGAGACTGCCCACTTTGCGGCAGCAGTGTTAGGGAACGGCACGACGTAGACATCATACTGACCGGACTCGTTCGAGCTATACGCCAGCCACCGCCCGTCCGGAGAAACGGCCGGAGCATTTTCGGTGAACTTGGTTGCCGCCAGCGGCACCGCGACGGTGTCAATCCCAGGTCGGATTCCAAGAATGTCTCCCGCTCCGGCTTGCTCTCTGGCCGTCCGGAAGACTAGCCATTTGCCGTCGGGAGACCAACGCGGGCTGTAAAGTCCGCGTTTCTCGTGTACCTGCAGCGCCGCTTGCGTGCTGCCGTCGGCGCGCTTCGTCCATAGATCGAAGGGACCTGCGTTGTTCGAGCTGAAGGTCACGGATCTGCTGTCTGGGGTCCACGCCGCGTATGAGCTCGTCATTCCGTCGAGCGTCAACTTGATGCTCGGCCCGCGGTCTAGCTGCTTTATCCAGATGTCACTCGTTCGGGCGATACCGTCGTAACTGGCGTTGGGTAGCAATGTTACTGCGAGCCGCTTGCCGTCTGGAGAGAGGGACGGCTCGCCGAAAGAACCTTGCCAATCGGGATCGACGGATTGTGCCTTGCCATCGCGCGTTACCCAGACGAGCTCCTGTTTTCCTGTTCCTGCGCCGCGCGTGTATAGAAGCGTCCCCTTATCTGAGACTGCCAGATCCACGGTGGACGAAGGGGTGAGGCGTATACCTTCGACAAGCGCGGTGGGCTCACCCGTGATTTTCATCGCATTCTGATCGAAGGGCACTACCATCAAAGTTCTATCCGTCGTCACATAGAGCAGGTGACCCGTTGGGACATATCGCGCGTAAACAGCGTTGTTCACGATCACACGGTGCTTCCGCGAGGACATGTCAACAACGCCGATGGACCTGGCTGCGTCTCTGACACCAATAGCGATCAGAATGCCTTTGCCATTCGGCAGGACATCGGGCCACGAGTGATCAAGCTCTTTAAGGCCTGTGTCCAGTGCAGTGAACCGTTCGGGTACTGCACCGGCTTTGGCCTCGACGCGGATGAGGGGCTCCGGTCCGATGCCATCAATGTAGATGTATCCGTCTCGCCCCCAGGATGCGCCCGCCAACCCGATGAGCGAGTCCGTCACGGTGATGAGTGGACCTCCGCTGAGTGACGCGATCTGAAGCTTGCTGCCGCCGGTAACGAACCCCACGTGCTGCCCGTCAGGTGAGAAAAACGGGTTCTGCGCCCCTTCGCTTCCTGGAATTGCTGTCGCGTGCAACTGATTCCATGGGCGAACAAGGATCTGGGCATGCGGTCCGCCGACGTACGCCAGCCGCGAGCCATCGGGCGACAAGGCCAACCGTCCCCAGAAATACCCAATGGGCTGTATCATCGCCTCCGCCGAGTCGAACACGAGGCTGTATCGCACTACCTGCTTCGCCGGTGCAGGATGCATCCAACCCCAGACTAGCGTCGCTGTCAGGAGAATTGCGAGTACGGTCACACCGTAGAGCATCTGACGCAGGCGACGAGTCGACCGATCTTGCGGTCGCGGCTTT
>DHJO01000156.1:0-2216 GCA_002404375.1 Gemmatimonadales bacterium UBA4718
GACAGCACTCTCGGAACCAGAAGCTGTGCCTGACCGGAGAGCTGATCGTACACTGCGCCAATTAGCGGATGCTCGCCCGGCTTCCAGACGTCGCGCATCGCCGGAAAGCGACTCACGATCTTGTCGATTCCCGTTTCCCACGCCTCGATGTACTGCGGCATCACGACGATGAGCGCTCGGGTCTGCTCGACGACGGGCGGAAGCAGGATTGCGAACAGCCCGAACAGCGCGGTAGCGGAGCCGACGACCGAGAGGAAGAACGCCAGCTTCGGGGGCACGTGGGCGTGCTCGACGAGAAGATCTCTCACCGCTCCCAGGTAGAGCGAGAGAATGATCGCAATGAAGAGGAGGAGCCAGACGTGCGCCGTCGCTCCGAACATCCAGAGCAGCAGCAGCGTCAGGATCACGCCGGATAGAATCGGCGCGACTCTCGCTCTGCTCGGAGCCACCGCGCTAGCCAACGCTACTTCTTCTCGTCGTGGATCTCTTCGACCTCGACGGTTTCCTCTTCCGCGTGCCGGCCCGCGCCCAGCGCCTTGTTATTGGCCTGGGCTCCGGCGGGGAGGACGCCCATCTTCTGCTTCAGCGCGATGAGCTGCATCTCCGCGGAGATGTTGGCCCCGCCAGCCTCGAGCTTCTTGAAGTCGTTCGCCAGCCTGTCGCCGGAGAACTCTTCGTCGATCTCGGCGTTCGCTTTCACCTTGCGCTCGTTGCTCTCGATCTTCTCTTCCATGCGAGCGAACGCCTCGAACGCGGACTTTTCCGAGATGTGCGACATCGTCTCGTTGATGCGCTTCTGCGCTTCGGTGCGGCGCTGTTTCGCGAGCAGAAGATTCTTTTTGCGGTTTGCCTCTTCGATGTTGTCGTTGAGGCTGCGCAAGGAATCCTTCAGGCGGTCAGTCTCCTGCTTGTGCGCCTGCCACGTCAGCTGCATCTGCTCGCCGCGCGAGATGTGCTCGGTGCGGCGCATGAGCGCCTGCTTGGCGAGCTCGTCCTGATTCTGCTGGACCGCGAGCATCGCTCTTCGCTCCCAATCCTCAGCTTCCTTGAGCTCCTGACGGGTCTGGTCCTGGAGCCGCTTCTCGTCGGCGATCGCGGCGGCGACCTGCTGCTTCGCTTTGACGAGCTGCGAGCGCATGTCGAGAATGATCTGATTCAGCATCTTCTCGGGCTGCTCGAATTCCGAGATCACCGCGTTGACGTTGGACCGGAACAGCATTGCAATCCTGTCGAAGATATTCATAGGTCGTTGGATGGATTTTCAAATAAACTGCAAACTGGCATCATGCCAACTGAAAGTTTTCAACTGAACTGAACGGGGTCTGAGGTCTCAGTGGCACAGGTGCCAGGCTTCGGTTCACTACGCCCAGACTTTCCCTTGCGCACTTCCGGGCAAAAGGAAAGGCCTGTGCCGTAATTCCATTGAGTGACGTCCCGACGTTGTGAACTCACACCTCGCACCTACGCTACTGACGTCTCGCACCCGTTCAGTTGCAGTTGCCAGTTTGACGACTCACACCCGTTCTCTTGTTCAAATCTACAACTCCAAGAGGATTTCAGCCGTCCGACCGCTTGATCTGGTACAACCGCTCCTTTGCCAGCCGGCGACCGGTAGGCGTCGCCGCAAGCCCGCCGCCCGCGGTTTCCCGGTAGCGCACGTCCATCTCCCGTCCGATCTCACCCATCACATCGATCACCTCGTCAACCGGGATCGCGAAAGTGATCCCAGCCAGAGCCATCTCGATTCCCGCCAGCGCGATCGCCGAGCCAGTTGCGTTGCGAAACACGCACGGTAATTCGACAAGGCCGCCCAGCGGATCGCAGACGAGTCCCAGCGTTCCCTGCATCGTGAGCGCCACCGCGTGCCCCACCTGCGATGGCGTCCCACCCAGCATCTCGGTCGCGGCACCAGCGGCCATTCCGGCCGCGGCTCCCGTTTCCGCCTGACAACCGCCTTCAGCGCCAGACAGCGACGCCCGCTCCGCCACTACGGCTCCGATCAATCCCGCCGTCGCCAATCCATCGACGACCTTGGCATCCGACACCGACCGCGCCTTTGCGAGCCCGGTCAGAATCGCCGGCAGAACTCCCGCTCCACCCGCGGTCGGCGCTGCGACGATGACTCCCATCGCCGCGTTCACTTCCTGCACCGCGAGCGCCCGGGTGAGTATGTCGCGAAACGGAGTCTGCGCGAGCGGACCGCTCGTGCTGTTCCG
>DHJO01000156.1:2354-3651 GCA_002404375.1 Gemmatimonadales bacterium UBA4718
GCTTTGTACACTCAGCCCCCGCTCACCTTGTCGAGCCTACGGGTCCACCGGACCCAGTCGAGCGCTTTCAATTCTTCTCCTGCTTTCTTGTCGGGCTGCTCGTCGCATTCGATCACCATGAATGCGTCGCCGCCCCTCTCCTTTCTCGTCAGCTTGAGCGTCGCGATGTTTATGTCGTGCTCGGCCAGAATCCCCGTGATTCTGGCGATCGAGCCCTTCCTATCCTCAGCTACGAGAACGATGGTGTGGAAGTTTCCGGTCACCTGGACGGGATAGCCGTCGATCTCCTGTACGAGGATTCGGCCGGCGCCGAGGGAGGAGCCGAGCATGGTGGCCTTGTTGCCATTCAGCTCGATGCTGATGCGAACGGTGTTGGGGTGAGCGGCGTCGGCGATGGTCACCTTCTCAAATTTGTAATCGAGGCCTTCGCGCTCAGCGATCTGGAGCGCTTCGCGGAGCCGCTCGTCGTCGGGGCGGAAGCCGAGCAATCCACCGACAAGGGCTTTGTCGGTGCCATGGCCTTCGCCGGTGCGCGCAAAGGAGCCGTGTAACTGGAGAAGCCCCGTCTGGGGGGTTCCACCGAGGAGACATCTGGCGAGCAATCCCAGTCTGCACGCGCCCGCGGTGTGCGAGGAGGAGGGGCCGACCATGACCGGGCCGATTATGTCAAGCAAACTCACCATTTATGCTCCTTTGCGCGTGCCGGATATTACCCCACCTTGAGCGCGACCTTCTTGCGATCTCCGCCGTTCCGCTTGCGGCGAAGCATTGTGCGCAAATACTGACCCGTGTACGACTCCTTCACGTCCGCGACGTCTTCTGGAGTTCCCGCCGCGACGACGTCGCCGCCGCGGAGCCCGCCTTCCGGACCGAGGTCGATGATCCAGTCGGCCGTCTTGATGACGTCGAGATTGTGCTCAATGACAAGCACCGTATTGCCCCGGTCAACTAGCCTATGGAGCACGGTGAGGAGCATCCGCACGTCCTCGAAATGGAGACCGGTGGTAGGCTCGTCAAGGATGTAAAAGGTACGGCCGGTGTCCCGCTTCGAAAGCTCCGCGGCAAGTTTGACTCTCTGCGCCTCGCCGCCGGATAGCGTCGTCGCGGACTGGCCGAGGTGGATGTAGCCGAGCCCGACATCGAAGAGCGTCTGCAGCTTCTGGCGAACGCGCGGCTGATTCTCGAAGAACGCCAGCGCATCTTCGACGGTTTGCTCCAGTACGTCGGCGATGCTGAGCCCACGGAAGCGGACTTCGAGCGTCTCGCGGTTGTACCGCTTGCCCTTGCAGACATCGCA
>DHJO01000156.1:3696-5752 GCA_002404375.1 Gemmatimonadales bacterium UBA4718
TCGCAGCGGCCGCCTTTGACGTTGAAGGAGAAACGTCCCGGCCCGTAACCACGAATCTTCGCCTCGGGCAGCTCGGCGAAAAGCTCCCGGATTGGCGTGAAGAGTCCCGTGTACGTGGCGGGATTCGATCGCGGGGTGCGTCCGATCGGGCTCTGATCGATGTCGATGACTTTATCGAGGTGCTGTAACCCGGTGATGCGCTTGTGCGCGCCCGGAATTACCCTGGCCCGATAGAAGTACCGCGCCATCGCCTGGTGGAGGATGTCCTCGATGAGGGTGGATTTTCCGCTTCCCGAAACCCCGGTGACGGCGACGAAGAGACCGAGTGGAATCTCCACGTCGAGATTCCGCAGGTTGTGCTCGCGGGCGCCTTCGATGCGAATCGCGCGCTGGGAGTCACGGAGGCGACGCACTTCCGGAATCGGAATCTCAGCTTCGCCGCGGAGATAGCGGCCGGTTATCGAGTCCGGGTGGTTGCGCACCTCGTCGACAGTGCCGGCGGCGATCACGAGACCGCCGTGCTTCCCGGCGCCGGGCCCGAGATCGATGAGGTGATCGGCGGCTTCCATCGTCTCTTCGTCGTGCTCGACCACGATGACGGTGTTGCCGAGATCGCGGAGCTGCCGAAGGGTGTTTAACAGACGGGCGTTGTCGCGCTGGTGGAGCCCGATCGACGGCTCGTCGAGGATGTATAGGACGCCGACCAGACGCGAGCCGATCTGCGTCGCCAGACGGATGCGTTGCGCCTCTCCGCCGGAGAGCGATTCAGCCGAACGCCCAAGAGTCAGGTACTCGAGACCGACGTCGTTGAGGAAGCGGAGACGCTCGCGAACCTCTTTCAGAATCGGGGCAGCGATTTCCGGGTCGAGTCCCGGCTTGCCGTTGTTCCGGACGGGAACGTTCTCGAAGAACTCGAGCGCGTCGGTGATGGACAGCTGAACGAGATCGCCAATGTTGCGGCCGGCTAGAGTGACCGCGAGAGATTCGGGCTTGAGTCTGCGCCCGTCGCACGTGGTGCACGCCCGCGGTTGCATGTACTCCTCGAGCTCGAGGCGGACCGAATCAGACTCGGTCTCATCGTAGCGGCGCTGGATGTTGGAGAGAATTCCTTCCCAGCTGGTTCCGGAGCTGTCGATGCGCTGCCCGCTTTTGCCACCAGTGCCATATAGAAGCTTGTCGCGCACTTCCGGGCTAAGCTCGCCCCACGGCGCGTTGAGGTTGAATCCGAACTGCTTGGCGAGGCCGGGCAGGATCACTTTCTTGAGATAGCCGTCCGGCTCACCCCAAGGGAGCACGACACCCTCTAGAATGCTGATGCTCGGATCGCCGAGCAGTAGCTCCTCGCTTACCTCGCGGCGCGAGCCAAGCCCGCCGCAGGCGGGACACGCGCCGAAGGGAGAGTTGAAGGAGAAGTGCCGGGGCTCGAGCTCGGGCAGCGAGATGCCGCAGACCGGGCAGCCGTACCTCTCAGAGAAGAGATGCGGGCTACGATCGTCTTGCCGGTGAATCTCGACCGTTCCTTCGGCGAGCTTGAGGGCGGTCTCCACGGAATCGTTGAGACGCCCGCGGTCCTCGGCGCGGACCACCAGACGGTCGACGATGACCGAGATGTTGTGATTCATCCGCCGATTCAGCTTTGGCGGCTCGGCGACCTCTATCAGCTCGCCATCGACGATGGCCCGGACGAACCCCTGCTTCCGGGCGGCCTCGAACAGCTCGCGGAATTCACCTTTGCGACCGCGCACGAGCGGAGCCAGGATCTCGATCTTTGTCCCCTCCGGCCAGGCCAGGATCGAGTCGGCGATCTGTCCCGCGCTCTGGCGCTCGACCGCGCGGCCGCAGTTGGGGCAGTGCGGGGTTCCCGCCCGTGCGTACAGAAGCCGGAGGTAGTCGTAGATCTCCGTGACGGTGCCGACGGTGGAGCGCGGGTTGTGTCCCGCGCTCTTCTGCTCGATGGAGATGGCCGGCGACAGGCCCTCGATGGAGTCCACATCCGGCTTTTCCATGAGCCCTAGAAACTGGCGCGCGTAGGCGGAGAGCGACTCGACGTAGCGGC
>DHJO01000156.1:5780-13482 GCA_002404375.1 Gemmatimonadales bacterium UBA4718
TCGAAGGCGAGCGACGACTTCCCCGATCCCGACAGCCCGGTAATGACCGTGAGGCGGTCGCGGGGGATGGTGACGTCGATGTTGCGGAGGTTGTGCTCGCGGGCGCCGCGTACGATCAGTGATTCTTCCGGCATAGCCTTGTAAAATCGCGGGTTACGCCCCCAGACTCAAGGCGGCCCCTATTGAGGCCGACATGCCGCCGGGGCAGTGTTCTGACCTAGCTCAGGCGTCCATTTTGCACTTGGAGGCGCGATATGCCCGTTTTGAGACAGTTAATCGACGTCTTGACGATGAAGTCGGATCGCCCTTTGCGCCGTTTGTTGGCGTACTACGTGATCCTGGCTGTCATCGTTGCCATACTCGCGTTCTTCTTCCCCAGTGAGATCGCGCGGATCGCCGCCAAGGGTCTCGGCGATGTCCCGGAGGGTCCGACGGTATTGACGGACGCGCTCTCGTCGCCCAGCTCGTCCGGAACCTTCGGCCTGGGATCGCTCCTGGGCGTCGCGATAACGACCATCATGATTCTCATCGGCGCTCTGGTGCTGATGCTTCCGGTGACGTGGGTGTATATGTCAGCCCGGCCCTCAGGGGGACAACACAATCAAAACGTTGTGCAGACGCTGATCTTCCTCCCTCTGGTCGTGGCGGGGATCGTGTTCATCGTGCAGAACAGCCTGGCATTGGCGTTCAGCCTTGCCGGAGTGGTCGGCGCGGTGCGATTCAGGACGACGCTCCGCGACTCCCGGGACCTCGTTTACATCTTCCTGAGCATCGTGGTGGGGTTCTCGGCGGGTGTCCAGTCGCTGGCCGTAGGCGCAGTTGTCTCGATCATCTTCAACTTCGTGCTGCTCATCACGTGGCACTACGATTACGGCAGGAACATGCTGATGCCGACCGCGGCGGCGCAGTGGTCACGTCCACTGCAAGCTCTCGCGAGTCCGACGGGAGACCATCAGATTCCCGATCGAGACCTCCTGCTCTCCCTGACGCCGGAGAAGGCGGGCGCACTCGCTGAGCGGTTCGACCGGGTGCGTGACGCCATCGGCAAGAAGAAAAAGGCGCGCTTCAACTCGATTCTGACCGTCACGACCGACGACGTAGCCGAGGCGCAGAGGCAAGTAGAAGAAGTCCTCGACAGGATGACCAAGCGGTGGGATCTCGACGAGGTCGTGACCAATGTCGGCAAGCCGAGCGAGATCTACTATCTAATCCGGTTGAAGAAGTCGATGCCGCGAGATGTCCTGCTCACCGCCATCCACGAGAACGCCGACGGTATCATCGCCTCGGCTGATCTCGAGACTGCCGACCCAGTCGACGACAAGTCCGCCGACAAGGGATGATCGGCGCCCGCGGCTTCTTACTATTGATAGGTCTGGCGCCGTGCGTCTCGGCGTGTCGGGAGACACCCCAGGCCAAGGCAGCGCAAGTGCACGAGGTCGAAGCGACACGCAAGCAGGAGCTCGCGCGCCGCTTAGCGTTGGCGGATGCCAATCCGACGAAGCCAGTGCCGGTGGCCGAGTGGATCATGCCGCCAGAGTTGCGAGAAATCTCTGGTCTCGCGCTTACAACGCGCGGCACCGTGCTTACCCACGACGACAATGTTGGCAGGGTGTACGAGATCGACCCGAAAACCGGGATCCTGCTCAAGGGTTTTTCGCTGGAGGGCGGTGTCCGCGGCGACTTCGAGGCGATTACGATTGCCGGAACCGACGTCTACCTGCTCCGGAGCAACGGCAAGATTTACAAGTTCAAGGAAGGTGCTGATGCCTCGCAGGTCCCTTACTCGGTTTACGATACCGGATTGGGGAAGCAATGCGAATTCGAGAGCATGGCCTACGAGGCCGACAGCTCCCGACTTGTGCTTGCCTGCAAAAAATTCCTCGATAAAAAGGCGCCCAAAGAGGTACTGATTTTCCACGTGCCGCTGCCGCTGGGCGACCCGTCGGCGATAACTTCGCTGCAAGTACCGATCAAGAACGTGATCGGCTCGAACAAGTGGACGAATTTTCATCCCTCGGACATCAACATCGACCCGATCACGAAGAATTACGTGATCGTGGCTTCAAAGGAGAAAGGGCTGATCGTTGTCACTCCCGACGGCGAGGTGGTTCGCTCGGAACCCCTTCCCGGAGACCACCGTCAGGCGGAAGGCGTGGCGATCACCCAGGACGGCCTCCTGCTGGTGAGCGACGAAGCCAATGTTAAGCCCCCGGCCATCACACTCTACCGCTGGCGACGATGACAGAGAGCCAGAGACGATTTATGACAAGCAGCCACTCCCCGAGAATCCTTGTCGCGACTGGACTGGCGACGGTCCTCATGATGAGCACGATTTCGAGAGCAGCAGCGCAGAGCCCAACGCGAATCGTCGGCACCGACAGCGTGGTCATCGTTCCCGGTGAGATCTACAAGGCGGGACAGTTCCATCGCGCTCTGCTCGGTAACAATTACCGCGATGAGTGGACGACGCCGATCAAGGTGCCCGTGCTCAACCTCAGAACTTTCCACGGCGGCCTCAAGCCAACCAAGAAAGGCGGCGGGGCGCAAACCATATCGCTCCGATTCGATGCGGCCGACGGCTCGAAATACGCTTTCCGCTCGGTGAAAAAACGATTCAGCGTTCTGCCCGAGCAGTATAAAGGAACCATCATCTGGTACATCGTGGGCGACGAAGGAAGCGCTTCGCATCCCCTGGGAGCGATCGCTGCGGATCCGTTGCAGAGCGCGGCCGGCGTGCTTCATCCGCATCCAACCGTCGCGGTAATGCCCGACGATCCTGTTCTTGGCGAGTTCCGAAAGGAATTTGCCGGCATGCTCGGTGAGATCGAGGAGCATCCCGATGTGCCAAAGGGTGAGACCGGTTTCGCAGGTGCGAGCAAGATCATCGGCAGCGACACGCTGCTCGGCCGAATCAACACCGATCCGCAAACGCGCGTCGATGCTCGTACCCTGCTTACGGCTGTTGAGATGGACATGCTCATCGGCGACAACGACCGGCATCCAGACCAATGGAAGTGGGCGCGGTTCGGCAAGAAGGATGAGCCCTGGGAGCCAATCGCCGTGGACAGGGATCACGCATTCGTGTCGTACGAAGGATTGCTGATGAAGCTCGCGCGCTTCCCCCTTTCCAACCTCGTCACGTTCGATCCCAAGTATTCTGATCCGAGCGCGCTGTTCTCCAATGCTATTGAATTCGACCGTCGTATGCTCGCCGGCCTCGACAAGCCGGTTTGGGATTCCGTTGCTACCAGTCTGATGCAGCGAGTTACCGATCCGGTGATCGACAACGCGATAAGAACACTGCCGCCAGAGTATGCGAGTATCTCACCCCGGCTTGCTGCCAAGCTCAAAGCGCGGCGCGACGGACTGCGCGGCGTGGCCGATCTCTACTACGGCGAGCTATGGAAGATTGCCGACATTCACGGCACGGACGCGGACGACGAGGCGACGGTGGTGCGCTCCGGCGATGGGATCGTGGATGTTCGCATCCAGTCGGGAAGCGACGCTCCGTATTTCTCGCGGCGATTCTACGCGAGCGAAACGAAACAGATCCGCATCTACCTGCACGGCGGCAACGATCGGGCGACCGTCGAAGGGAATGTCGGAAGCAGCATCCCAATACGGATCATCGGCGGCAACGGCAACAATGTCTTTGTCGATAATTCGACCGTCGGTGGTAAGAGAAATCCCACTCGGTTCTATGACGTCGGAAACATTGACAATGTGA
The DNA here is from genome assembly GCA_002404375.1 of Gemmatimonadales bacterium UBA4718. Classification (GTDB taxonomy): domain Bacteria; phylum Gemmatimonadota; class Gemmatimonadetes; order Gemmatimonadales; family Gemmatimonadaceae; genus UBA4720. The sequence continues at coordinate 9,508 of DHJO01000156.1, forward strand.
TGTACGCGCGCGACACAGTCGACGAGAAGATCAATATCGACAACGCGTTCAATCACTACTTCAATCGCCGGCCGTGGCAGCGCGCGTACGGCACACTGATACCGCCGCAGAAGGACCGTGGCGCTTCGCTCAACCCGGTGTTGGGAATCCATTCTCAGCGCCTGCTCGGCATCTACCCGTCGATCGGTGTATCGCGTACGCAGTACGGTTTCCGCAAAGTGCCGTACTCCAGCATGTCCGAGGCCGATCTCGCGTACTCCCTTTCGAGCCACCGACTGCGTATTCGGAGCGCATTCGACAAGCGATTCGAAGAATCCGACACGCACATTCCGGTGACGGCGCACATGTCCCAGTTCGAGGTCGTACAATTTCACGGCTTCGGCAACGACGTTGCTGATCTGCGCGGACCATTGTACGACGTGCGGCAAAGGCAGTGGGAGTTCAATCCAGGGATAGGTCGCTCATTCAGTCCGGTCAGTGACATCTCGCTTGGACCAGTCGTTCGATACACGACGACTGATAGTCTCGCCAACCGGTTGATCGCGCAGCAGCGTCCGACCGGCTTCAGCCGATTCGGTCAGGCTGGACTTCAGCTCAAGATGCATCTGGACAGTCGTTACGTCGCGGACACGATGAAGCCGCGTGTAGTACTCAACGTCGTGGGTGCGGGTTACCCCGCAATCTGGGACGTGGCGAAGGCGTATGAGTCGGTTGATGGATGGGCTGCCGCCTTTTTCACATTGCCGATGCCGAAGAAGCCCGTGCTGGCTTTCCGCGCCGGCGGTAAGAAGCTGTGGGGGCCGTTTCCTTACTTCGACGCCGCGTTCCTCGGCGGATCGGAGACATTCAGAACGGAGGAGCGCCAGCGGTACGCGGGTGACGCATCGGTCTACGGGAGCACGGAACTAAGGATCCCCATCGCAAAATTTCCGTTCATCCTTCCGCTCGACGTGGGTGCACTCGGCTTTGCCGACGCAGGACGAGTCTATCTGAACGGCCAATCACCTGGTGGGTGGCACTCGGCCGCCGGCGGCGGACTCTGGGTCGGGTACGTCAACCCCGCAATAAACTACAACGTACTGTTTACGAATCGAAGCCAGCGCCGGATAGTCACCAATCTCGGGTTTGCATTCTGACAAAGAGCCGTTCGGGCAGGCATCCAGGTTCAAGTTTCATCCGGATTTGACGGATTTGACTGATTAAACGGATCGTTCCGTCTGGCGTAACAGCCCCTCTCGCCTGGCCGGGATTTTTTTTTGGGAATCGCCGCTCGGGATGCGTCAGTCGCGGCATGCACCCGTTCCAGGAGACAAACAAGACAGAAAATGAGCACGGCCGACTTGAAGGAGCCTTACGTGCCAAAGCAGCGATCCGACCGATCTGTTCAATCCGCCTGATCCGCATAACTTTGAACCTAGATGCCGCCGAGCGGCCGTTTCAATGATTAGAACGTCCCTGTTGTGCCTCTCACTGGCGGAGCTGGTGCTCGGCTGCTCGCGCGATGAGTCTCCCACCCGCCGGCCAAGTCAGCCGGCGCAGGAGATCGAGCTGCCGGGAGCGTCGGTGTTCATCGGCGCCGGCGACATCGCGGTCTGCGGAACGAGCGGGGATGAGGGGACCGCTCATATCGTCGACAGCGTTCTCACGGCCGCGGCGACGAAGAAATCGGAAAGCGCGGTCTTCACGCTCGGCGACAACGCCTATCCATCCGGAGCGGGTGGCGTAGACAAGGATTTCCCGCGCTGCTTTTCTCCGTCGTGGGGATCAGCCCGCATCATGAAGGTCATTCATCCTGCTCCCGGGAATCACGAATACGACAGCGGAAGCGGGGCGCCCTACTTCACATACTTCGGTGACCGCGCCGGTCCAGCTGGGAAGGGCTACTACAGCTACGACGTTGGCGGTTGGCATGTGATCTCACTCAACAGCGAGCTGTTCTTCGGACGTTCCAATCCATCCGAGGCGACGGCGCAGGAAGAGTGGCTGCGTAAGGATCTCGCCGGCCACCGCGTGCTCTGCACGCTCGCCTATTTTCACCGGCCGCTGTTCAGCTCCGGCGAGGGCAGCCCGACTCAGCAGGTGCGGGGTCTGTGGCAAATACTCTACGACGCCGGCGCCGATGTGATCCTCAGCGGGCACCATCACCATTACGAGCGGTTTCTTCCGCAAACGCCATCGGGCGTCGCTGATGTGAGAAATGGAATCGAAGAAATCATCGCTGGCACGGGAGGCGGCAAGCTGCGCGGAGTGCACAATCCGCTCGCCTACAACTCCGTGACTGAGATCCACGGACGCTTCGGGGTGCTGAAGTTGATGCTTGGCTCTGGCGAATATAGCCACGCATTCATCGACACTGACGGAAGAGTCTGGGACCCGGCCAGAGGCAAATGCCACTGACGCGGGAGTTTCGCTTGAGGGTACAACGCGTCAGTTTTAACACATGGCCGGATCCGCAAATCCTCACCTGACTCTAAGCAGTCCCGGCGCTCCCGCGCAGGGAAGCGATGCGGACATCCGCATCTCCGCCATCGACATCGGGTCGAACTCGATACGCCAGACGATCGCTGATGTCTCGCCCACCGGAACGATCCGCGTCGTAGACGAAATGAAGGCCGCTCCGAGATTGGGCGCGGGACTCTACGAGACGGGCAAGCTGAGTGAGGTCGCCATTCAAAACGCGTTGAGCACGCTGACAAGGATGGCGACGCTCGCCAACCAGCTCGGTGTGAAGCGCACGGAGGTCGTCGCTACGAGCGCAGTGCGCGACGCCGCCAACGGCGAAGAATTCCTCAAGCTCGTCAAGTCCGAAACCGGCCTCAAAGTGAGAGTCCTGCGCGGAGAGGACGAAGCCCGCCTCAGCTTCCGCAGCGCTCTCGCGCATTTTGATTTGGGAGTGGGTCGCGCCGTCGTCATGGATATCGGCGGAGGCTCTCTCGAGCTGGCGCTGAGCGCCGACGGTCTTGTCGAACGACTCATTTCGCTGCCTTTAGGAGCCATCAGCGTGACCGAGCGCTATCTGGGCCCCGCTGCGAAGAAGAAGGGCATGCGCAAGCTCAGAAAGCACGTTTGGATCGAGCTGCGTCGTCACCTCTCCGCACGTCATTGGCACGCGACGCGGATCTTCTGCTCGGGAGGCACGTTCACCAGCCTCGCATCGATCTATCTGGCGCGCATCGGGATGGAAAGCGCCAAGACCGTTCACGGAACCGTCATTCCGCGAATCGAGCTCGAGCACATCGTGGACATGCTCCGCAACATGTCGCTCTCCGAGCGGCAGGGAGTTCCTGGACTCAACGCGGCGAGGAGCGACATCATCCTCGGCGGACTCGCCGTCGCGGCGGAGGTCGCCGCGCGAGTCGAAGCCAGGGAGCTCGTCGTTTCCGCGTATGGTATCCGCGAGGGAATTCTGCTCGAGAGCGCGCACGTCGCGCCATCGCCCGCGGATCCGGGGGAGGCTCGGGAGCGATCAGTCCGCGAGCTGGCTGAACGAACTCATTACGAGGAGCCGCACTCCAGGCACGTTCAGAAGCTGTCGCTTCAGCTCTTCGATGCCATCGGTCAACGACTGGGCTGCATACCTGACGACAGAAAGCTGTTGTCGGACGCGGCCCTTCTCCACGACATCGGATATCACATCAGCTACGACAAGCACAACAAGCATTCCTACCACCTGATCGAGCACGCGGAGCTGCTAGGCATGACGCCGATCGAGCAGATCGTGGTCGCGAACGTCGCGCGCTATCACCGCGGAGCCGAGCCGAAAAAGAAACATCGCAACTACGGCGGACTCGAGCGGCCAGTGCGGCAGACGATCAAAAGACTGTCGGCCATCCTTCGTGTCGCCGATGGTTTTGACAGAGGCCACGCAAGCGCCGTCTCGGAGATAAAAGTTCGGTGGGTAGAACGCGCGCTGAGAATCACCGCGGTGCCTAGTCATCACGTTTACAACCTGCGGCTCGATCTATGGGGAGCGAG
>DHJO01000156.1:13670-15054 GCA_002404375.1 Gemmatimonadales bacterium UBA4718
GATGAGGTTGGGGCTGCCGACTAGGGGGTAGGTACAAAGCAACTACAACTGAACGGGTGCGAGTTGTTAGTAGCACAGATGCCAGGTGCGGGTTCACGACGTCGGGACGCTACCGATGGCGTGAGGGCACAGGCAGTTTGATTGTGCCCCGATCCGCGCCACTAACGTCCCGACGTAGTGAACTATCAACTGGTTGCTCTGCCACTAACAACTCGCACCCGTTCAGTTGCAGTTCAAGCCGTTATGCGCTCAGTGACATAGCTGTCCGAGTGTCCTCTGTCACAGCGGGAAGAGCGATGAGCCCCCACGAATTCTGCAGCAACCGCTCGTGCGTGGACACGACTGGATTCGCGCCGGGTTTTCTCTGCACGTAAGTGCCGTCCCGATGTAGATCCCACGCCTGGCGGTTGTCGGCGAGACACGTTTCCAGCAGCGCGCACACGCGAGGATGCAACTGTCGCTTTTCGATTGGCGCGACAACCTCCACGCGCCTGTCGAAGTTGCGGGGCATCCAGTCCGCCGACCCGAAGTAGATCTCTTCGTTGCCGTCGTTGCCGAAGTAGAAGATGCGCGAGTGCTCGAGAAAGCGCCCGACGATGCTCGTCACTTTGATGCGATCGCTGATTCCTGGAATTCCCGGCCGCAGGCAACAGATGCCGCGAACGATCAGATCGATATTTGCGCCGGCCTGCGATGCGTCGTAGAGGTGTTGGATGAGCTCGGCATCAACGAGCGAATTCATTTTCGCGATGATTCGCCCTGGCCTCCCCGCCCTGGCGAGCTCCGCCTCTCTGTCCACCATCTCCGTGAAACGCTGACGCATGTTGCGCGGAGCGACGAGCAGGTTCCGGAATGCGTTCTGACGTGAGAAGCCGGTCAGCGAATTGAAGAGATCGGTGAGATCGGCGCCAATCGAAGGATCGCTGGTGAGCAGGCCCAGATCGGTGTAGACGCGCGCGGTTTGTGAGTTGTAGTTTCCCGACCCGATGTGGGCATAGCGGCGGATGCCGTCGGCCTCTTTCCGGACGACCAGTGCAGTTTTCGTGTGGGTCTTGAGACCGGGAAGCCCGTACGCGACGTGCACTCCGAATCCTTCCAGCGTGCGCGCCCAGGCGATGTTGTTCACTTCATCGAATCGGGCCTGCAGCTCGATCATCACTGCCACTTGCTTTCCACTCTGGGCAGCTTCGGTCAGAGCGCGCACGATCTCCGTGTCGCCCGACGTTCGATACAAGGTCATCTTGATCGCGAGCACGTCCGGATCGCGCGCCGCGGCCGTCAGGAAGTGCTCGACGGACCCCGAGAACGAGTCGAACGGGTGGTGGAGGAGGATGTCCGCCTCGCGGATTGCGTCGAAGATCGACCGTGACGGATCTCGCAGCTC
>DHJO01000156.1:15108-15572 GCA_002404375.1 Gemmatimonadales bacterium UBA4718
GAAAGGTTGGAGATGTACGGGAATGGATGCCCTGGATCGACGGCTAGCGGCGTTAGTACTGGGAAAACCTGGTTTTCGAAAAACTGATTGATCCGCTCCAATTCAGTTTCGTCCAGGTCACTCATGGAATTGATCTCGATCCCCTGCTGCGCCAGCTCGGGCAACAGCACCTCGTACAAGCACTTCCGCTGCTGCTCCATCAGATCGGCGACGCGCTCAGTGACCGCGTCGAGCTGCTGACTGGGAGTNNGCTGATCCTCCAGGACCTCGGCGAGAATTAGGTCGCGAAGGTCGCGCGGTATCCCTCGGTCCACCTCGACACGGACGACTTCGGCGAACCGGCGCTGAAAGATCTGCTCCTCGATCATCGCGAGGAGATCGTCGTCCTCGTCCGCATCGGCGAGGTCGAGATCGGAGTATCGCGTCACGCGGAATGTGCTGAAGCCGCGTATCTCCATGCCTGG
>DHJO01000156.1:15807-19060 GCA_002404375.1 Gemmatimonadales bacterium UBA4718
GTTCCTCGCGTCGAACGCCTCGTGCAGAACCCGGGCGTTGAACGCGAGCCAGCTCAGCTCACGGTTTATGTAAAGGGAAGGATCGAGCGCCATTGTCTGTGTTGTACCCCCGAGCCAAAGATGTGCCGGGACAGAGTTATTGTTAAGCTTGTCTGATTAGATTCTTCACAACTGTTACGCGGACCTACACTTGGGCCACACCGACGCCGTCGTCGTTCTAACTACGCTCGCCAACACTGATGAAGCGGTGAAGTTCGTCAAACAGCTCCTCGAGCGTCGGTTGGTCGCCTGCGGGACGATCATGCCCGGAACCCGGTCGCTTTACCGCTGGGAAGACAAGCTCGCCGATGAGATCGAGGTCGTAGTAATGCTCAAGACCCGATCCGGCGCCATCCACGGCCTCGAGCGCGCGTTCAAGGAGTTACACCCTTATAAAGTGCCTGAGCTCCTCGCCGTCCCCGTCTCCGGGGGCCTCGAACGCTACCTCGGCTGGATCAACGACGAGACGAGCCTCACGATCGTCTAAATCGTCCTATAGGGGTGAAGCCGCGCCCCTTCTTTCGCGATAAAACCAGGTGAAGTCCAAACGCGGCCCGATCGCCGTGCTCGTCGTCGTGCTCTGGATCGGCGGGATGGCGATGATGGTGCACCGAAACGCCAACAGAACCGAGTCACAGCAACTCGCGGAAGTCGCGCTCAGGGTGGAGCCGGCGACGTTCTACTACACCATCGACCGCGATAGCGACCAGATCGGCGCTGCTTCCTCGGCGCTCGACACCACAGCCAAGTCGCTGGTGAGCGAAGAGTACTTCGTCGGCGATTTCGGCTCGCCTGCAAAGGCGCCAGAACGCACATCTGCCCGCTGGCAGACGCGACTCACTCGCGGTCTGCACCTCATCGATCTGAGCGCGGATGTGGCGAGACCGACAAAGCCGTTCACAATGAACGCAACCGTGCAGGAAGACACCTCGATTTTCATCGCCGGCAAGAAGGTGACTGGCCGGCCGGCAGCGCGGTACACCTTCACCGCGCCGCTATTCAATCCCACGCTCGCGTCCGTTGTGTTCATGCTAGGTGGCGCTCCCAAAATCGGCAGAAGTCAAACCATATCGGTCTTCGATCCTATGACACGCACAGTGCTGCGCCCAACATTGCGCATACGAGCCGAGTCGCTGTTCACGGTCGTCGACAGCGCGTCACGCAATCAGAGGGGCGAGTGGACGGTCGCACATCGCGACACCGTGCGCGCATGGCGCATTGAAGGAGCACCGCACGGGCTCGAAGCCTGGGTCGATGCGCAAGGACGCCTCGTCGCCGCGCAGGCCGGAAGCTACTCCGCGATTCGCACCGCATTCGAAATCGCATTCAGGAATTCAAAAGCCAAATGATCGAACTAAAAAGTCTGACCAAGAAATACGGCTCGTTCACCGCCGTTGATTCCATTGATCTCACCGTGCCGGACGGAGAGCTGTTCGGATTCCTCGGCCCCAATGGCGCGGGAAAGACGACGACGCTTCGCATGATCGCCGGCATTCTCCAGCCGACGGCAGGGACCATTCATCTCGCCGGCATCGACCTGAGCGCCGATCCTCTGGCTGCGAAAGCGAAGCTTGGGTTCATCCCCGACCGGCCGTTCATTTATGAGAAACTGACCGGCGCGGAATTCCTTCGCTTCGTCGCTGGTCTGTACGGACAGGACGGCGACAAGGTCGAGCACCGCGGACGTGAGCTGATGGCGCTGTTCGATCTCGAGGAGTGGGCGGACGAGCTGGTCGAGAGCTACAGCCACGGCATGCGGCAGAAGCTCATCATCTCCAGCGCGTTCATCCATCGACCAGACGTGATCGTCGTGGACGAGCCGATGGTCGGACTCGATCCAAAGGCCGCGCGAATTCTCAAGGATCTGTTCCGCGAGTACGTGCGTCGCGGGCACACCATCATGATGTCCACGCACACGCTCGAAGTCGCGGAAGCTCTCTGCGACCGGATTGCGATCATCCAGCACGGAAAGATTCGCGCTGTCGGGACAATCCAGGATCTGCGGGCAGAGGCGACAGGCGGGGGCGGACTCGAGGAGATCTTTCTCAGGCTCACCGGCGAGCGCGCGGCCCGCGACGCGATGGAAGTGCTCGATGCGTAGCACGCCCGGGACCCGAGTTGCGAGCGCGGGTGAGACGCTGAAGGCGAATGGCTGGACGCACATGACCCCCGTCAGGGGCGTGTTGCCAGGCATTGTGAGCGATACGAGCCTGAATCACCTGCTCTCTCCGAAGTTCATCTCTGCCCGCGCGCGACCGCTGGGCAAAACCGACAACCGCGCGGGGCGCTTGGTCCTGTTTTTCATAGTCGGTGGCGTCTTCTGGACGTTCGTGTTCGGGATGCTGTACCGGCTGCTGAGCTACTTTCGCGGAATTCCGGAGATCGGCGCGCTGCTCGCCGGAAAACTGCTGGCGGTGATGTTCGTGAGCCTGTTCGGAATCCTCATTCTCTCGAACGTGGTCACGGCGCTGTCGAGTTTCTTCCTGGCGAAGGATCTCGATCTCCTTGTCGCGGCCCCGGTGGATTGGCTCCGCTTGTACGGGGCGAAACTCCTGGAGACAACCGCGCATTCGAGCTGGATGGTCGTGCTCATCGCGACGCCCGTGCTCACGGCGTACGGAATCAGCTACCACGGCGGATTCCTCTATCCGCTCGTGGCGGTCGCGTCGATGTTGCCGTTCCTGTTCATTCCCGCGGCGCTCGGCAGCGCGGTGACGCTTCTGTTGGTGAACATTTTCCCGGCGCGCAGAACGCGGGACATCCTGAGTGTCATCGCGATCCTCGCGGCGGCGGGCGTAGTGCTGCTGTTTCGGCTAGTGCGTCCTGAGAGACTGGCGCGTCCGGAGGGATTCCGCTCGCTCGTCGAGTTCATCGCGCTGCTCCGTGCACCCACGTCATCGTGGATGCCGAGCGAGTGGGCGGCGCAGGGAATCATGGGATGGCTGCGGCAGGATCCCGAGCTGCTTCCCTTCTACATGTTGTGGTCGACAGCGGCGGTGGCTGTTGTGTTGGGTGCTCTGCTGCACCGGTTTCTGTACGCGAGGGGATTCAGCAAATCGCAGGAGAGCGGTGAGCGATGGGTGCGGCAGGGTGCGGTCGGACGACTCGTTGGACGAATGCTCACCCCCTGGGGCGTGATGCGTCGCGAGCTCGTGCTCAAGGAGATGCGCCTCTTCTTTCGCGACACGACCCAGTGGTCGCAGCTCATTCTGCT
>DHJO01000156.1:19256-19604 GCA_002404375.1 Gemmatimonadales bacterium UBA4718
TTTCCGAAGTTCAATACCGAGAATGCGGCCCAGATTCCGACGTCATTCGGCGGGCTGGTCCTGATGATGGCGTCGGTTGCGCTCATCGGACTCGTCATCGTCATCGAAGCGAGGCCGGTTTACCAGTACGTGGGTGCGCACCTGCTGCATTCCGAGCCGAGCATCGCGGGACTCTGGCTCGGATTCGGCGGCGCGGGACTGATTTGCCTCGCGGTTACGTTTGTCCCGATTCGGATTGCGGTGAAGCGAATGAAGGAGCTGGAGCGGTAGCTGTTGCTACTCTCGCGACTTCTCCCGCAGGAATCCGATCGCGTCGTCCTTCGACGTAAAGATCTTCTTCGCCATCGA
>DHJO01000156.1:19738-20420 GCA_002404375.1 Gemmatimonadales bacterium UBA4718
GCCGCTACCGCTTCGCCCTGAAGTAGCCGCACGGCCTCACGAAGCAGCTCCGGCTCGGTCAATCCCGCTGCCGTCATCGCCCTCGCGGCGACTCCCTGCTTCTCGCGGATAAGGCCGAGCAGAAGGTGCTGGGTGCCGACGTAGCCATCGCCGAACTCGTGGGCGGCAGAAATCGCCTGGTCGAGCACCACTCTGGCTCGCGCCGTGTACGGCAGATCCGGCGTCTGTATTCTGCCGGACGGACGCCCTTCCGTGATCATGCGCTCCACCGCCATCTGCAGATCGATGGGGCGGACGCCGAGGTTCTCGAGAACGTCCACGACGAGCGTGTCCTCTTCTGCCAGAAGGCCCAGAAGGAGGTGTTCCGTTCCCACGTATTCGTGATGGCGGCGGCGGGCGTCTTCCCGCGCCTTGATAAGTGCCCCGCGCACTCTGCTGTTAAAATCGTAGCCGGTCAACAAAACCTCCTCGGGAGGGAGCTAAGATTCCTCCGTTCAGAAGGTATCGCAAGTCTCTAAGCGATGCTGATACCTTTATCCCTGCAAAACCGGGTTCAACGGTGCGAGCGATCCGGCTGCGAGGGCGGGCGATGAACCTCAAGCAACGCGAGACTGAAGCACTCGACGCGCTGGCGGACACATTCGTGCCGTCACTCGCGTTCGCGAACGATGAAGATCCGGTT
>DHJO01000156.1:20624-24050 GCA_002404375.1 Gemmatimonadales bacterium UBA4718
TTCTCGCGCCTCCCGCATTCCAAGCGTGAGCGTGTGCTCCAGCGTCTGGCGAACAGTCTCGTGCCCCAGCTTCGCTCCGCCTACCAGGGCGCTCGCAGCCTCGTGATGCTGCACGCTTACGCGGCGAACGGCACTCCGGTATCGGACGACTTATTGGGCGCGATCGGGTACGCGCCCGAGATCAATCGTAAGGCGACCGCGCCGCGCATACCGGTAACGAAGGTCGATCACGAGACGAGCATCGAATGCGAGGTCTGCGTCGTCGGATCCGGCGCGGCAGGAAGTGTCGTGGCCGCCGAGCTCGCTGCGAGCGGTCGGGATGTGGTCGTCGTGGAAGCAGGCTCCGAGTTGAGCGGCGGCGACTACGATCAACACGAGCTCACAGGAATGCAGAACCTCTTTCGCGAGGGCGGATTATCGGGAACTCGCGACCTCAGCCTCTCGCTCCTGGCCGGCGCGTGCATTGGCGGCGGGACGACGGTCAACTGGCAATCGTGCTTTCGCACTCCCGACGACGTGCGCGAGGAATGGGCGGAAGTATCGGGTTGTAATCTCTTCACGGGCGAGGCTTTCACGGAATCGCTGGACGCAGTCTGGCGCCGCATCGGCGCTTCTACGGACGAGAGCGAGATCAACGAGAACAACAGCGCAATCTGTCGCGGCGCCCAGTCACTCGGCTACAACTGGAGCGTCATTGCGCGCAACTCACTCGGCTGCGACGTGGCGCAGTGCGGCAACTGCATGTTCGGCTGTCGGGTCGGCGGCAAACAGAGCGCGTCGACAACCTATCTGATCGACGCAATCCGCTCCGGCGCTCGACTCATCGCTCCGTACTCGGCGCGCCGTCTCATTCAGAACAAAGGGCAAGTAACCGGGGTCGAAGGGACGATCCGGAGTACGAACGGCTCGCCGACGGCAATGCCCATCAAGGCGCAGAAAGTAGTTCTGGCTGCCGGAGCGATCGACACGCCGGCGCTGCTGATGCGGTCGGGGGTGAAATCGCTGCACCTCGGCCAGCACCTGTATCTCCACCCGACTGTTGGCGTCATTGGCAGCTATGTCTCGCCGATCGAGGCGTGGAAGGGAGTTCCGCAGTCGATTGTCTGCGACCAATTCAGCAATCTGTCCGAGGGGTACGGATACAGGATCGAAGCAGCGCTGGCGCACCCGGGGGTGCTCTCGGTGGGACTGCCGTGGAGGAACGCGAGGGATCACCGACGCGAGATGCAGCAGATACGCTTCGCCGCGCCGTTCATCGTCCTGACGCGCGATTCCAGTTCTGGACGCGTGCGGATCACGCGCGACGGCAGGCCATACTTCGACTATCGACTCGGGAAGGAAGAGCGGCGCCTGATCAGACACGGAATGGCTACCGCCGCGCGGATTCATTTCGCGGCCGGCGCGGAGCGGGTAATGACCATTCATACCACGCCCTTGCAATGGGACCGCACGTCAGGTGGGTCGATCGACAAGTTCTGCCGTCAGATCGAGGCTGCGCCGACTTCTCCGAATCGGCTGCCGCTATACAGCGCGCATCAGATGGGAACGTGCCGGATGGGATCCGACCGGGCGACAGCCGTGTGCGACGGAACCGGGGCGGTGTTCGGGATGAAAGGCGCCTACGTCGCGGATGGGAGCCTGTTTCCGGCGTCGTGCGGTGTGAATCCCATGATTACCATCATGGCGCTCGCGCGATGTGTCGCCAGACTCATTTGATGCGCGCCTTCTCCAGGTGTGCGGTGGTTCCGTCGCGAACGGCCAGATAAACCACGCCATTTGCGCCGAATCCGACCAGCACGCGATTCTGCGGGAGCTGCACGCGATCTATCAGCTCGCCCTTTCGATTGACGACGTCGTAAACCGGACGCGTGTTCACATTCTGTGTTGTGCGGATCCAGAGATTCCCATCGGCGTCGGCGCGCGTTGAGCCTGGAGTAAACGGCGGCTTGTAGTCCGGCAACTCACTCGGCGACACCATCGTGAGTGGTGGAAGCGGGCCGCCCCCACCCGGGCCGACTGAAGTCGTTGTGGTAGTGCCGTTGGTCGTGACCGTCATCGTGCCAGTCTGAGCGGTCGAGCCTGCACCGGCGCCGGAGCCGCCGTCTCGCTGCGCTCCATCGCGTGGCGCTCCCTCGCGCGGTGCGCCCTCCCGCACCGGGCCAGCCGAGATCTCGCCGGTACCGCGTGCGACGGGGAAAAAGCCACCGAAGGCGAACTGTCCGCTCGCCCGCGCCTTTTCCAGCGCGACTCTGGCCGAGTCTATGAACGAAACTTTTCCTTCATCCGTGAGTCGTTCCCAGTCGAACGGAATCTTGGGAGCCGACGTGATGCCCTGAGGTCCAACCCAGTCCACGTGAAAATCTCTTCCGCGCACGAGAGCGATCGTTCCATCGGGCATTATCGCCCAGTCGTCGCCTTGCGGCAGCGGATTCACGTTCGACACTATCCGAATCTCTCCGGTAGGCGATCGGTTGATGTTGAGATTGATCTTTGGCGTCTTGAACCACGTAACCGTGTCGAGTTTGCGCGTGGCCAGATCGAAACGGACAAGTGCCGCCGAGTCGGGAGGATTCGGGATTTGCGGCAGAGCATTCCCCGACGACGGTCGCGGCCCGTTGAACACGAATCGCGGTGGCGCGCGATAAATGAGCCGTCCCTGCGCATCAAAACCCGGGTTGCCAAACGGTCCACCCACCAGGAAGCCGACATCGTTGGCGCGCGGTGCAGACATCACCCGCGCGATTTTCCCCGATGGATCTATCAATAGCATCGACAGCGATGCGGGATCTATGAAGAGCGTGGAGTCCCCGCGGTAGGCGATGAGTCCGCCCGGCCTGACCCCGTATGCGTTCGCGGTCGCGCTCGTCGTGTCGGCAATCACTGAGAGCGACGACAGCGACGAATCGAACATCACGACCCTGCGACCGACGATGTCGTTCACGAGCACTCGCCCGTTCGATAGCTGACGGACCGTCGTGACGGCGCCGAGGGAATCTTTGCCGACGGCAGTAACGGGTCCGAGTTGCCGGATGGAAGGCATTTGTGCCAGACAGACCGAATTGGGAACCGTAGCCAAAGCGATCACGATCAGACCGAGAGATGTTTTCGTCATATCATGCTTTCCCGTTGAGTGTCACGATTCAAATCACCTTAATTGCGAATGATTATCACATTTCCGCCGCCTGCGCCCGGCGGTCCACCTTCGGTCCTGATCATTCCTCCACCGGGGAACATCATCATGCCGCCCGCCGCGGCGCCCGCCGTTCCCGAGCGAATTGACGCCAGGTAGCGGGTGTCGAGGTAGCTGGCGACCAGCGCCGGAAGCTTTCTACGCTGCTCGGGGGTGAGCAGCCGCCTGATGTCGGGCGCGAGTCTGATCAACATGTCAACAGACGCCTCGCGCGCTTTCTGGTAGCGGCGATATGC
>DHJO01000156.1:24124-27468 GCA_002404375.1 Gemmatimonadales bacterium UBA4718
GACCAGATCGAGTCGAGACGGATCACGTACGAGCGATTGAGCGTAGCGATGCTGTCAGCCTGCGGTCCAGTGAGTTCCAGCGTATCTGCCTGCCGAAGAATCGTCGAGAGCGGGTTCACGATGCCGCCTCCGGATCCGTAGATGGCCTTGATCAACGGCTCGGGCGCTTTCTGCCCTCGCGTGATCCGCCCGCGATCGAGCTGCTGTGTGAGCGCCTGCCGCTCGCGCGTCGGTCCGAGGTCGAAGCGCATCATAGCTGTAACAGTGACAGGCGCTCTCACCGCGGTTAGCGACGGCAGCGTGGCCCCGAACCGCTGATTCACATCATAGGTGTATCGCCTCGTCTGCGGATCGAATCCCCGGACGGCGAGAAGATTCGGGTCGGGGAAAGAGAATTGTCCCCACCCGCGAAGGTTGTTGTTGCCGTGCAACAGGAGATCAGCGGCGCCGAGCGGATTTCCAACCTGGAGTGAGAGAGTCGCGCGCTGCGGCATCCGGAACTTCAGCGGATTGAACGCGATCGACATGGTAGCCTGCGAAATCCACGGACCCTGACAGCTGTTGCGCGCAGCCAACTGGCCGAGCTGCTTCTGGAGACAATCGCGCGCATTGCCCGTCGCGCTGTTGAGAAGCGATTGCATTGAGGCGGCCAGCACCGGGTCGGCGGTCGTAGCGGGATTGAAGATGAATGCGCGGTCGTTCGAGTATCCGTCGCCGTTGATGTCGCCTTGCACGAGAGGCGTATAGGGGGTCCCCGAGCGGAAGTTCCCGAACCAGTTGACCCGCACCGCGTCGAAGAAGTTGTAGCCGAAGCCGTACTGGATCTGGTGGTGCGAATCGAACGCCGACCGCGCCCACTCGACGTCGAGCGGATTTCCGGCGGTGTTGCCGAAACCGCGGATACGCTCGCGCAGACTCGAGTACACATACGAGAGATTCCAGCTGTAGTTGGTGTTGAAGCTGGTCGGCGAAATCCCGAACCTGAGCTGGCGACTGTCCGACAGAAGATCGGATCGCAGCTCCGTCACCCGCGAGAAGAGCTGACTGACTCTCGCATCGCGCGACGCAATGGCTCCCGTCGTCGGGACGATGCTCGTCGTCTGCACGAATACCGGGCGATTCGACTCTTCCGGCAGAATGAACTGCACCACCGGGCTGAAGTTGAGATCCACGAACCCGGACTGGTTCATGTTACGCGAATAGGTCGCCTCGACCTGCGCCGAGAAGAGATTGCTGAGGATCGGCCCGGTCCAGTTGAGATTCGAGCGCAAGCTGCGCGGCGCGGCGTAGTCTTTCGCGAACAGAGTCACGTTGGGAACCGTGCTCGCGAAAACGCTGCCATCCGTGCACTGCGCCGGAATCGCTGACGGATTGTTGGCGTAGGTGCTCCAGTCAGGAATCGGCGTCGCCGTTCCGGCGCAAGCGACCTGCTGCAGAGCGCTGGCAAGACCGGTGTTGTCGATGGCGCCGCTTATGAGCGTCGTATTCGGCGTATTCTGAAACAGGCCGATTCCCCCGCGGACGACCGCGCGTGGTCCTCGCACTGCGCCGGCGAATCCGGCAATCTGCGGCGCGGTACCGTAGCTCCAGGAGAACCCGAGGCGCGGGCTGAAATAGACGTGGTTCGGCACATTGTCATTCCTCTCGGCGAATATCCGCGCGATATCCGGATTGGCGTCAGGCGTCGATGTGAAGCGATTGCCGTCGAGGCGCACGCCGAACTGGAGCTGGAGATCGTCGCTCTTCCTGTATGAATCGCCGAGCGAGATGCCGCCGACGTACTGGCTGCCACTTCTAACCTTGGGCGCCAGCTGTCTGCTGAACGACGACGGCTGCTGCGCCTCCAGCTCGGCCAGCGAATTGAACGTGAAAGTGCCGAGTGTGTTGGTCTGCTGATTGAGCGTGAATGCATCGCGGCGCAGCTCGGTCGTGAATTTGATGCGGTGCTTGTTGCTCGCGCTGAACCAGGAGAGCTGGTTTCTGAATTCGGTCCCCGTGTTGGTCTGGCTCGTGCTGATCGTCGGATTGCCACCGAATGAGATGCCCTTGAGACTGCTCGTGCCGTCAGGGAAATCGGAGATGATTCGCACACTGCCGCTGGGCATCTGCAGATAGGGATTACCATAGTTGCGCGAGCGATTGAGTCCGACCGAAGTCTCGCTCAGAATTCCGATTCCGTAATAGTTGCTGTGCCGCGCCTGGAGCCCACCGTTCCAGTTCGTCCTGTCGCCGCTGTGCGCGGGCAGCTCGTTGGTGAGACTCGATGCCGGCGTCTGCTTATTCCAGCTGCCGTTGAGCGAAAGGTTCACCGCCTGTCCGCTGGACGATGATTGCGGCGCGAGGTCGAACGTTCCGAACAGTGACCCTTGCTCGCCCAGTCTGCTTCCCGGTAGCTGCGGCGTGACCATCGGAATTCCGAGCTGCTGAAGAATCGCCAGCAGTCGCGTCACGGAGTCAGGCGCGATGCCGGATGTCTGCAATCCGATCGCGTCGGTGTTGAGCAGCGACCGCAGGTCATTGGAGCGTCGTCCAAGCTGATACGCAAAATTATAGAACGATTGATCGGGTTTGATCGGCCCGGCAACGAGTCCACCGATGGAGACGTTGCTGTATTGCTGGCCGAGTGATCTGGCGGCTCGGTCGGTCCATTGCATCTGCGGGGCGTCGAAGTTGAGGCTCATCGTCCGCGTCACGTAGTTCGAGCCTGGACGCCCGCTGATCTGAAATTGTCCACCGCTGAATCCGCCGCGGGAAACGTCGTAGGGCGTGGTGACCAGCGACGTCGAGACGTTGGCATCGCGCGGGATGTCGGATCCGCCGTACTGCAATCCGTTTAGCGTGGTACTGTTCTGATCCGGCGAAAGTCCGAGGACGGAGAAGCCGGAGGGATCTCCATTCTGCCCGGGCACGAGTGTCACGCCGGGAAGCGACGCCGCCATCGAGGCGATGTCGCCCTGCTGGTTGGCGGGCACAGCGCTGTTATCCACCGGACGCTCGCTGCCGCTGATATCGGGCGTCGCGTCGTTCCGGTCGGGACGATCGCGCTGACCGACGACCCTCACCGTGTCGAGCACACCGGCAGCGCGCTGCAGCTTCGCATCGGCGACGAGAATCTCCTGATCCGCCGTGCGTTTTACCTCGAATCGGCGGAGCGCGTACCCGATCGAGGAGACTTCGACGAAGTAATCGCCCTCGCCGCCCGGGAAGGTGATTGTGTAGCGGCCGTTCTTGTCGGTGCGCGCGGTGCGATTGACGTTGCCCGTAAGCGAGGTCGCCGTGACCTTTGCGTCCTCGAGCGGTTTGCCGTCGGCAGTGAGGACCTGACCGCGAATTATGTCGAGCTG
>DHJO01000156.1:27627-28598 GCA_002404375.1 Gemmatimonadales bacterium UBA4718
GAGATTTCGCGGAAGGTTGCCTTGGTAGCGCCGCTACGGATTAGCCGCGTCGCCGGGCTTGGGCGGGGTGTTCCGCCGCAGGTTTACGACTTGGGCCGTCTTGAGCAGGCGGATCAGCTCCTTGTCGGGCAGTCTGTCCCAATCCTGCGGGTACCTGGCGAGACGGCGGCGCTGGTTATCGCATTCGAAGCAGAGCCAGCCCTCGGAGTACTCGCCCAGGTAGTCTTCAGCGGCAGTTTTCGGATGGATGGACGATTGCGTCACCGACCAGATTTTCCATTTCGTCCCATTCTCGTCGACCACGTCGCGGACTGCCATTAGCGTTCCTCCAGATCGAGAGAACGTATTGCAATCGGCGTGCTGGAGGATCGCCCTGAAAAGCATGTTTGCGCTCGATTGCGAATCGGCGCGGCTAGCTAATGAGGGCTGACCCGCAGTTGGAGCAGAACTCCGCGTTCCGCTCGGGGCGTGGGCCGCATTTTTCGCACACCGGGGCGCTGCCGGCGCGCATGACTGCCAGCGCCTGTTCGGTATAACGCGCCTTGAGCGGCTCGTAGTCCGAGTCGGAGATCTTGCCGGTTTCGCGATCGAATTCCAGCTCGCGGAGGGCATCGACGGCGAGGCTTGGCCGCGGCTTCGCACCGCCCTTTCTGCCGCCAGCGACATTTCGCTGCGCTACCGAAACGTCGGCGCGAAACAGGGGGTAGAGCACGAAACAGAGCGATGCGACCGCGAGCGCGGTACCGATCAGAAGCGCCGTCATCCGTCTTTTCTAACCGCGGCATCGAGAGCGGCGAGCTCTCCTTCCGTTGCGTCCACGGGCGAGTGAGCGATCAACGGTCCCGTCCGCGTCCGCAATTTCCACCGTCGTAGCAGCGCGGCGATGCCAATGGCGCCCGCCCCAAGTGCGATGAACGGCATAGTGTATCCGACGAGATTGAATCCACTTCTCACCGGCGCCATGAGGACCT
>DHJO01000190.1:0-1798 GCA_002404375.1 Gemmatimonadales bacterium UBA4718
ATGACAGGTACCAGGTTCGCCGCACCGCTCGCCAGCGTTGAATCGACAGCATGCGGCAGCACCCATCCGTCGACGACCGGATAGAACGCCGGCGCACCGGGCGGACCGAGGTGTAGCGAGGCGGCGAGCAGAGTATCCGGATTGAGCGCGCGAAGATGCGCTGCCGCGTCCGCCCTAACTCCGTACACGTGCAGCGAGTCAGCAAAGCGGAGCGCGACGGATCGCGCGTCGTCTCGTGATGCGATGCCGGCGCCGACCCCAGTGCCACTCTCCAGAATCGCGCGCTGAAAAAGTCCCTTCGCCAATGGCGAAGCGATGAGCGAGCCGACGCTGAATCCCCCGGCCGATTCGCCGAAGATCGTCACGCGTGACGGATCGCCGCCGAAGCGCGCGATGTTGCGCTGCACCCACTGCAATGCGGCGATCTGGTCGAGGAGCCCGTAGTTGCCGGCGGCGTGGTGCGGTGACTCGGCCGCAAGCGCCGGATGCGCCAGAAAGCCGAAGGCGCCGAGCCGATAGTTGAGCGTAACGACGACGGCGCCCTTTTGCGCGAGCCGCGCACCGTTGTGGCGTTCTTCGCCGCCGAAGCCGGCCCAAAAACCGCCGCCATGAATCCATACCATCACCGGCCGGCGCGACGCGCGCGTGTCGAGCGAGTTCGTCCAGACGTTGAGATAGAGGCAATCCTCGGAGACGCCGGCCGCGAACGGATCGATGTCGCCGTATGGCTGGTGTTGAATGCAGTTGTGGCCGAGCTGAGTTGCGGGGCGCACATCCGTCCAGGACTTGGGGTGTTGCGGCGGCCGCCAGCGAAGATCGCCGACCGGAGGCGCGGCGTAAGGAATACCGCGGAACAGCATCACGCCGACGGAGTCGAGCCCCTCGAGGATGCCGGTGTCGATCGTGACGCGCGGTGGAGCGGCGACGCGCGCTGCGCCAAGGGCGGCAAGGATCGCGGTCCCGATCAAGGCGGTCCGCATCATCAGGTACGGTCGATTAAGCACTTCCAACGATGTAGTCGCACGCGTCGGGAGGGCAAGTCACTAGTGTTCTCTCAGGCGAGGCGTTGACACGATCCGCAACGGTATTGTACTACCCGGCGTGCCCTCAGGAGCCATTATGTCCGACGACATGGGAACCTTCCGCGTAGATGTCGAGATCGAGGATCCCGCCCAACCGGGCAAGAGACGAAAGCTCACATCCGTGCTGGTTGACACTGGCGCGGAATGGTCGTGGGTCCCAGCCGAAGCGCTCGAGTCCCTGGGCATCGAGCGGTACACCAAGTGGCACTTCCGCCAGGCCGACGGAACGATTCTCGAGCGCTGGGCCGGCGGCGCGTTTGTACATGTCGCCGGCAAACGAACCACTGATGACGTCGTGTTCGGAGAGCCCGGCGATCTCGTGTTGCTAGGCTCACGCACGCTGGAAGGGCTCAACTTTCGAGTAGAGCCAGTCACCAGACAATTGGTCGACGCGGGCCCCGCACCGGCCGCCGTCGTCTAACAAATCGATCGCGGCTAGCTTTCAACCCAATGTCTGCGCGACTTGGGCTGGGGCTGGCCGCGCTTGGCCGGCCGGGATACGTGACGTTGAATCATGCGAACGATTTGGGCGGACGTTACGACCCGTCTGTCATGGAATCGCACGCTCACGCGGTTCTGGATGCTGCGTTCGACGCCGGACTCCGCTATATCGACGCGGCGCGGTCATACGGCCGGGCAGAAGACTTCGTAGTCTCATGGCTGCGGAAGCGAGCGATCGAGCCCGGTGAAGTTTCGGTAGCGTCGAAGTGGGGATA
>DHJO01000190.1:1907-2732 GCA_002404375.1 Gemmatimonadales bacterium UBA4718
CACTCGGTGACCGCCGATAGCAAGACACTGGAGGACGACGCGCTGATTGATGCGATCGCGCGATTGCGGGAGAAAGGCATTAAGGCCGGACTGAGTGTTAGCGGAGCCGGGCAGGACGTCGCCATTCGACGGTCTCTCGAAGTGCGCCGCGATGGCGAGCGGGTCTTCGATTCAGTACAGGCGACCTGGAACCTTCTCGAGCGAGGAGCGGAGTCGGCGCTCCAGGACGCACACGGCGCGGGCATGAAGGTCGTCGTGAAGGAGTCTCTGGCCAATGGTCGATTGACGGGGGACGAGGGAAAAGGGAAGGGGGAAGAGGGAAGCGGGAAGAGGGGAAAAGACGACGTGCTTTTTCCATCCGTCGCGCGCATCCGCGAGCTGGCCGAGACTCGGGGTACGACGGTCGAGATGCTTGCGCTCCGTGCCGCGCTCGCGCGTCCATGGGCTGATGTTGTGCTGACCGGCGCAGCGACGGTCGGGCAGATCCAATCCAATGTCGCCGCACTCGAGCTTCCGTACGATTCTGAGCTTGAGGACCAGCTTCGTTCGGCATCTGTCGGCTCCGCCGAATACTGGCGCAGTCGCAGCTCCTTCAGATGGAATTGACTGGATCGCCAACTATGCTGCGGAATGCCACGCTTCTAGCTACGCAGTCCGCAGTTAGTCCCCTAATTCGCAGTTAGTCAGCAGTCCGCAATGCAGTTGGTCCGGAGTCCGCTGCTCCGAGACCGGCAGCAGCGTAGTTCTTTTCCTACATTAGATCCTCAATGATCAGAAACCCTCAGTGATCAGCCCCCTCGCCGGCAAGCCGGCCCCGGAATCGAT
>DHJO01000190.1:2797-9307 GCA_002404375.1 Gemmatimonadales bacterium UBA4718
TATGCATTCACCGCCAGCAGCAGGGAGTCGACGGGCCGATGTTCATAGGCCTCGACACCCACGCCCTCTCGGAGCCGGCGTTCGCAACTGCGCTCGAGGTCCTGGCGGCGAACGGCGTCGAAGCGATGATCGACGATCGCGATGGCTTCACGCCGACGCCGGTAATCTCCCACGCGATCCTCACCCACAATCGCGGCAAGAAGACCGGGCTTGCCGACGGCATCGTCATCACGCCGTCGCACAATCCGCCCGAAGACGGTGGGTTCAAGTACAACCCGCCCAGCGGCGGCCCGGCTGATTCCGCGACGACGACGTGGATTCAGGACACGGCCAACGCTTTCATCGCTGCCCGTCTCGACGGTGTCCGGCGCATTCCATTCGCCCGCGCGAAATCGTCGGCTACGACGCACCGCTACAACTATATGGATGCGTACGTGGGCGATCTTGGAAATGTCATCGACTTCGATGCCATTCGTAGCGCCAATCTCGCGCTCGGCGTCAATCCACTCGGCGGCGCCGGCGTGAGATACTGGGACGTCATCGCCGAGCGTTACAGAATTCCGCTCACGGTGGTGAATGAGGTTGTCGATGCGACGTTCCGGTTCATGACCGTCGACTGGGATGGGAAGATCAGAATGGACTGCTCGTCACCCTACGCGATGGCGGGCCTGATCGCGATGAAGGACCGGTTCGACGTGGCGTGGGCGTGCGACACGGATCATGACCGGCATGGCATCGTCGCGCGGAGCGCCGGATTGCTCAATCCCAATCACTATCTCTCCGTCGCTATCGAGTATCTGTTCACCCATCGACCCGGCTGGTCGAAGAGCGCCGCGGTTGGCAAGACCGTCGTCTGCAGCAGCATGATCGATCGCGTGGCGAAGGGAATCGGTCGAGCGTTGAAGGAAGTTCCCGTCGGCTTCAAGTGGTTCGTCGACGGATTGCTGGACGGCTCGCTCGGCTTCGGCGGCGAGGAGAGCGCGGGCGCGTCGTTTCTGCGTCGTGATGGAACGGTGTGGACCACCGACAAGGACGGAATCATCATGGGGCTGCTCGCCGCGGAGATGACGGCGGTCACCGGCAAAGATCCGGGCGAGCTCTACCAGGATCTCACCCGACGGTATGGCACATCCGATTACGCGCGCATAGATGCAGCGGCGACGCCTGAGCAGAAGAAGATACTGGCGGGGTTGAGCGCAAAAGATCTCGCTGAGACGCAGCTCGCGGGTGAAAAGATCACCGGCATCCTGACGACGGCGCCGGGTACCAACGATCCGATCGGCGGACTGAAGGTGACATCGGAAGGTGGCTGGTTCGCCGCGCGGCCGTCGGGGACTGAAGAGATCTATAAACTGTACGCGGAAAGTTTTAGGGGGGCGGAGCACCTGAAGATGATCCAGACGGAGGCGCAGGAAATAGTGCAACGCGCGTTCACGAGAGGGCCGGGTTATCTCTTCACATCCTCGACCAGAAGTGCGTTTCCGACCGGGCGCTCACCCGCCTGATCGGAAGGCCGGTTGACGAGTTTTCCGTCGATGACCATGGTTGTCGATCCCCCGCCGTCGAAGTTCATCGCCTGCCACGCGCCGAGTTGACGCATCATGTCAGCGAGCTCGACCAGCGTCATGCCGCCGCTGTTTTCCGACCGGCCGTCGACGGCGAGGATAAATAAGGTGGAACTGTCGCGCGAGAACCCGACCGACGTACGCGGGTGCCGCGCCTCCGCGTTGCGCGAAATCGTGCCCTCTACTGTTGCCGCGTCGCCCGCCACGTTCTCCCCGTCGCGCAGAATGCGAGGCCAGCCGCCAATGATCATTGCCGGCGCGGCGCCGCGCGGGATGCGCGGCAAGGTCGCAAGCAAGACCCTCACTGTATCGCCATCGGCCATCGCCTGAACTTCTTTTGTCCGAGCGCCGGTGCCGTATGCCGCGAGCACGGCGCCGTCCGCCGGGATGTGGGACCCCGACGACGCGGACACCGCGCCCCGTCGCACAAAGAGCAGCGTGTCACCGCGCCTCCCAGCGGACGCCAATGAGACTTCGGCGGTCTGCCGAACGGTATCCCGGGGCGTCGTCGCGCCGTAGCGCGACGTGTACAACGCCGTCCCCTCAGGGTTGCCAGACGGATTAAAGTTGAGTGTGATGATCGGCGTCATGACGCCGCGATCCCATGCTTTGCCGTCGAGAATGAAGCGGTCCATCAACGGCCGTCGTGCAGCATCCATCCCGAACTGAACATGGGCGTTGTCATACGTGTCGTACGGCGAGTCGGTGACCTTGAGTCCCTTCCACCACTCGCCGGCTATCACCTGGTTGTTCTCGTTCTCACCGGACTTGAGGTCGAAGAAGTCGCCATTCACCGCGGCCAGCACACGCACGCCAGTCGTGTTGATTCGGCGGACCATGTCGCTGACGCGTTCGCGGCCCTTGAGCCGATCGGCGGCGCGAGAATCTCGGATCTCCAGGTTGGCGCGCCGGAGATCGACACGAACGAGATACATGGACCACGGGCCACGCGTGTCCGTGAACTGCCGGTACGCCACGCCGGGCGCGAGCTCACGGGCCGCAATCGTGTCTCCCCGTTGTGCATGCATCCGAGCCGGGATCGCACACGCCAGTCCGAGAAGGAGAGTTTTGCGGAGGCTGAGCATCAACCCATATTACGCGGCCTTCTCCATATGAACAACATTCCTCTCTGCGTTTGCGCGCTGCTCGCCGGCTGCGCCGCGGGGAGCGCGTTCCAAGTCCTGCTTGACATCTAACGCACCGTTCTCATCTTGTGGAATCCTCAACCTCCGGGACTCTCTCCATGCGACTGCTTAATTGTCTGTTCGTTGGCGCAGTACTGACCATGGCGATTGCAAGTCCAGCGCGCGCTCAGAACACGGTCACGCTCGAGGGTTCGGTCAAATCGGCGGGAGCACCAGTCGCCGACGCTCAGGTGACGGTCGTCAACGCAGCGACGAACGAGACGGCCACGACCACAACGCGGACGAATGGCGAGTTCCGGGTGATTGGACTCTTCACGGGCCAATACAGGGTGACCGTCCGATCACTCGGATACACACAGACCGAACAGACAGTACAGATCGTGACCGGACAACGCGCCCGTCTCGAGTTCCAGATGGAGAAGGGCGTCACCGAGCTCTCGGAGCAGCAAATCCTCGGGGAGCGAGTCAAGCACGTCGAGGTGCAACGGCTCTCAGTGTCCTCGCCCGTGATGCACGAAGAGGTCGAGAACCTGCCCCTCAACCAACGTGGCGTGATGAACCTGGCGGCCATTGCCCCAGGCATCAAGACGTATGCGCCGCAGTCGGGACGTACGCTGCCGTCGGGCGGTGCAGCGCCGGACCTGCGTTTCTTCAACGTCTATATGGACGGCGTCGAGATGAAGAGCTTGTACAACGGCAACATCGTCGGCCTTGGCCAGACGGGATCGCCGCTGCCGCAAGAAGCCATCGACCAGATGCGCATCTACGTGAACCCCTACGACGCGGAATACACGCGAGCGGGTTCGTATGTCATCAGCGCGGAGAGCCGCCGAGGCACCAATCAGTGGGAAGGCTCGATGTTCGGCTTTCTTCAGAACAAGAGCCTCATCGCCAGGAACGTATTCCAGAAGGTCGTTCCGAATTACAATCGCGACCAGTTTGGGTTCAACATTCGCGGGCCGCTCGTCAAAGACAAACTGTTCACGGCCACGAGCTTCGAGCTTACGAATACGAGCTTCTATCTCGACGTGAATCCGACGAGCGGTTCATGGGCGCAGTACCAGGGGTCGTTCCTGGCTCCGAACAAGAACAATACGATCTACGAGCGCCTGACGTACGTCGGGAGCCCTACTGTGACGTACGATTTGATGGGCTCGGCGCGCACGCTCGACGGGCAAGGCAACTTCGGTGCGAAGGTTGCCCAGAATGGCGGCATCTCGCAGAAGTACCGGATCTATACGGGCCAGCTTCGCCAGCGCTATCTCTCGCCCGGTGGCAACTTCGTGAACGAAGCCAGTCTCCAGATCGTGGACTGGAATCATGACGAGGAGCCGCTCAATCCCGGTCCGCAGTTCAACTATCCGGGCGTTACGACCGGCACCTCGGGGTTCCCGCTGATCCTTCACGAGACGCACGCGCGTATTGTGGACCGCACGACGTGGAATGTGAACTCACACGTGTTCAAGGCCGGGGTGGAGCTGAGCCGAATTGCGGCGAGCCAGAATTTCCCGAACAACAAGGACGGGACTTTTACGTTCCTGACCGACACGTCGTCGCTGCCGAGCACGGCGTCGATCGCGGTGGGCTTCACCGATCCCAAGGGCACCACGGATGCGCTTGCTGCCGCGACTGGCGTCACGACCGGCGTCTACGTCAACGACGAATGGCGCATGAAGGAGAACTTCACGCTCTCGCTCGGTCTGCGGCATGATGCCGAGTTCAACACGATGGACAACAAATACACGGTGCCGTGGGCGAGCGATCCGATTCTCCAGGGAATTCCGGCGCTCGCAAACTACCTCAACACGGGTAACCGCAAGAACCAGCTCGGAAATTTCTCGCCGCGGGTCTCGTTCTCATGGGATCCGACGAATCAGAACAAGACCTTCATCCGTGGCGGCTTCGGAATCATCTACGACCGCGTCACGAGCTTCATCGGCTTCCAGGAGCGCAAGAACTCCACCTGGCGGACGTACAACTTTTCCAATCCAGGAACGACGGATCCAGCCGTGCTGCGGGCACGCGTCATTTCCGGCTCGTCGGGGTCTCCGGCGCCGATCCTCATCAAGGAGAACATGAAGACGCCGCACAGCCGGCAGATGTCGCTCGGGATCGGGCAGCAGTTCACGAGCGAGCTCGGATTCAATCTCGACTACGTGCGCCAGCACATGGACAACCTCTATGTGGAGCGCAATCCGAACTATCTCGACAAGAGTGTGACGCCCGCGGCCCGCAAGCTCACTTCGGCGTACGGCGACATTCTGCTCTGGGATGACATCGGCCAGTCGGACTACTCGGCGTTCCTGCTGCAGGCGACGTGGCAGCGCAACGCTACGCGCGCGAACCTCGCGTATACTCTTGGCTGGTACAAGGGCACTTTCGATCTTGCCGGGCTGCCGAACTACGCGCTCCCATTTCTGTTTGATCGGCAAGCATCGTCTGGCGACGAGCGTCATCGCTTCGTGCTGTCGGAAGTCAGCCAGATTCCCTTCGGGTTCACGTTCTCTTCGATCACGACGATCGCGAGTCCTCATCCATACGTCACGATAGACGGCCGCGACATCAACCTCGACAACATCACGGGCGACGACTACATCGGCGGCACTCCAACGAGCAGCGGCATTCGCGTCACGCGGCCACCGAACAAGTGGGCCAACTGGTACCGCACCGTTGATCTTCGCCTGGCGCACCCGCTCCTCACGCGCGGGGACACGAAAGTCACCTTCACGGCTGAGGTGTTCAACCTGTTCAACTGGAACAACGTCCTGTCCTTCGGCAGCACCGAGTTCAATTCCAGTGGTGTTCCGGTGGCGTCGTTTGGAGTGCCGACCGGATCGTATCAGGCACGGCAAGGCCAGTTTGGGATGCGAGTGGACTTCTAGCGGAAGGGCCATTGCGGAGCGATAGCTAATAAGCTATCATTGCGGATGCCTCCGAATCATGCCGCTCAGCTCCTTGCAGACGCCCGAGCGCGCGCGGGACTCAGCCAGCGCCAACTGGCGCGGAAGGCCGGAACTGCGCAATCGGTCGTTGCCCGCATCGAGCTGGGAGAGACGAGTCCTTCGTGGGCCACTCTCTCCCGCCTGCTGGCAGCAGCGGGATTCACTCTTGCGGCGGCTCTGAAACGCCGGCGCGCTGATCCGCAGGAGCTGGACGATGTTCCGCGCATCCTGAAGCTCACGCCGGAGCAGAGATTGATCGAAGTGGCCCGGGCCTCAGCGTTCGTTTCCGCGGCACGGCGTGTCTGACATCGCGGCGTTCGACCCCGAGCGTCTCTTTCGGATCTTGCACAAGCACAAGGTCCGCTTCGTTCTGATTGGAGCGCTCGCCGCTCGGCTGCACGGATTTCCGCGCCTCACCGCGGACGCGGATATTACGCCCGCCGAAGATCGCCCCAACCTGGAGCGCCTTGCGAACGCCCTCAAAGAGCTGGACGCGAAGGTTTACACGGAATCCGTTCCCGAGGGACTGCCATTCGACCATTCAGCCGCGATGCTGGCCCGGGCAAGGATGTGGAATCTGGTCACCAACGCGGGGCGGCTCGACATCGCCTTCGCACCGTCTGGTACTACGGGCTACGACGATCTCGCCGCTGGCGCGGAGCGATTCGAAGCATTCGGCGTGCGCTTCCTCGCGGCGTCCCTCGACGACATAATCCGCTCCAAGGAAGCCGCGGGCCGCCCGAAGGACGAAGACGACGTCGTGCTTCTTCGCGCGATCAAACGCGCGAGAAAATAACAAGCTGCGGGCTACGTCGAGGACAACATCGGCGACAACGAGCTCTGAGTCGGCGTCATCAT
>DHJO01000190.1:9466-12697 GCA_002404375.1 Gemmatimonadales bacterium UBA4718
CCCGGCTGCAACACGATCTGACTGCCGCGCACAAGGTACGGGCCACTCGTGGACTTCCAGGCCAATGCCGTGGCCAAGGCGGTGCGTGAAGGTCCGATAATCGGGGCCATAGCCGGCGCCGGTGATCACTTTACGTGCGGCTGCGTCGACATCGCCGCATTTCTTCCCCGGTGCAGCGGAGGCTAGCGCGCTTCGCTGCGCCTCATGAACGATGTCGAAGATTTTCTGTGCTTCCTGTGCGGGCGTGCCGAAGACGACCGTCCGCGTCATGTCCGACTGGTATCCGTGAACGCTGGTCCCGCCGTCGACGAGCACTACCTGGTTCTCCTCGAGTGAGCGGGGCTTCGGCAGTCCATGCGGGTACGCGGACGACTCGCCGAACAACACCAGCGCGAAACCGCCCGGAAAGCCAAGCTTCGAAAATCCATCCAATACGTTCTTCGCAAGCTCCGCCTGCGTCATCCCCACGTGCAGCGTCTCGAACGCGGCTCGATACGTATCGAGCGTGATGCGATTGGCGTATCGCATGATCTCGATCTCGTGCGCCGACTTCACTCCTCGGCAGGCATTGGTGATCGCCTCGGCGGTTCCAAGCTGAATGGCCGGATTCGCCAAGCCCATCTCGTTGTACACGAAGGTGCGGGCGCTGCCGTCGATCGCGACTTTGCCGGTCGCGACGCCCCAATCCCTGAAAACGGCCGCGATGATCGCCTCGGGACTCTGATCCTCCTGCCAGACGCGGACGTCGAATCGGCCGGCGACTTGGTCCTCGGCCCGCCCCTGCTCGAACGCGGGGGAGATGACGACGGGCTTTCCGGTCTGCGGGAGAATGAAGGCGAGGAGGCGCTCACTCCGTGCCCAGTCGATGCCGGCGAAGTACGTCATGTTCGCGCCCGGCTCGATGAGCATGGCTGAGTAACCAAGCTCTTTCATGAGGCGTTGTGCCTTGTCGCGGCGTTGGGCT
The DNA here is from genome assembly GCA_002404375.1 of Gemmatimonadales bacterium UBA4718. Lineage (GTDB taxonomy): Bacteria > Gemmatimonadota > Gemmatimonadetes > Gemmatimonadales > Gemmatimonadaceae > UBA4720. The sequence continues at coordinate 10,431 of DHJO01000190.1, forward strand.
CGCTCTGCCTCGGTTATTGGGGGAGGCGCACCGGGGGGAAGGGAGCTACGCCGATCATCGAGCTGTTCTGCGAAGAAGGAGGAGCTACGCACCCCCAATACGGCCGCGCCGCCAACTAGAGCACCACGTTGAACGAACTCTCTGCGTCGCATGTGTCTCCCGGGAAGCAATACGTACCGGAGAAACGATGCGTCGAGGCCGAGGATCTAACTAGATTGCAACCGCTATTGACAAAGGATTACCGAGGCGGAACTTTAACAGACTAGGCCTGTACGATAATCGTACAATAGTATGTCTGAATTTACAAGGGGTGAGGTTATGGCGACCCAGTCCGGGACTGTCGCCACAAGGCTCAGGGAAGCGCGGGAAACGGCGGGACTAACTCAACAGCAGGCAGCGGATTGGTTGGGAATTCGGCGTCCGGGCATTGCTGAAATAGAGAGCGGCAAACGCGGCGTGAGAACCGAAGAACTCGCTCGACTTTCGAGCCTATACGGCCGCAGCCTGCGCTACTTTGCGGTCGGCGAACTTGCTCCTGAAGACAAGATTGCTGGAGCCTTGTTTCGTGCTGGCGAAGAGGACAACCATGAGCTTCGCCGCCAAGCTGCAAGCCTCTCCCGTAGGTGCCAGCTTGTCTCTCGCGCGGAAGAAAAGCTCGGCCTCCGTAGAAACGCGACATTGGCTCCCCAATACACGAACGACAGAGCTATAAAGGACCAGACACTTGCGCAGATTCACGGCGCGCAGGTGGCGTACCAGGAGCGTAGCAGACTCGGAATGGGAGCACGCGCGCCCTTGAGAGATCCATGGGGAATCGTTGAAGCATCGGGCGTTCATGTTCTGTCCCTCGAGCTCGGCCAGGACCACGCGATTGACGGCATCTTCACTCGCGCGCATGACGGGGCGACTTGCGTCGGCATCAACGTTGATAAATGGATATTCCGACAGGTCTTTACGGTTGTACACGAGTACGGTCATGCTTTGATGGACACCGATTTACAAAGCGAGATCTGTGCGACGGAACGGGCATGGAAAGGCGGCAGTCAGCACCTCTACGCCAATCGCGAGTTACGCGCTAACCAGTTCGCGGCGGTATTCCTCGTTCCCAAAGAAGCTCTCTTATGGTACTTCGAGAGCCGAGGAAAACTTGGCCGCGACCGATGGGGCGGTGTGAGAGCCTTGGGTGTTACGGCATTAGAAATAGTTCGGGCTCAGGATCACTTTGGCGTGAGTGCTGACATGCTTCTCTGGAGGCTCCGCAACGAAGACCTTATTACCGCAGCCCAACGCAGTGCGGTGAAGGCCGAACTGCACCTCGCCGGATCTCAGAATGTGGCGAGGAGCCTCGGCTACGATTGGCGTGCACGCGCTCAGCCCTTTACACGCGCCCACGAAATTGCTCTCGATGCCTATAAACGTGGGTACGTGAGCTTGGGTATTCTTGCGGAGATCTTCGGAAAAGATAAGGAAGAAATGCTTGATCTTCTGCGTGAGTGGAATATCTCCCAGGATTTTGCTGATGACGATCGGTTGGTCGGAGCGCTGAGCTAACTGCTTCGACCGTGGAAGCAAAGTGCGTTCTGGACGCGTCGCTTATCCTATCCGTTGCGTCTGCAAACGCATTCCAGCTGCTTTGGACACACCCCGTGTATGTGTGGCACATAAGCGGAATCGTCCGGAGTGAACTTAGGCAGAGAACTAGTCGGGATCCGATTGATGCCGCTATTGCCGCGGGTCACCTGCTGCTCGTTGAGCTCGACACAGCCGACCCCGCGCAAATGCGAGAATGGGCGACATGGCTTGAGCGCGTCGACCAAGGTGAAGCCGAAGCAATTGCCGTTGCTTCAACGAGAGGATGGCTGGTTGCGATCGAGGATCGGCAAGCTCAGCGTGCAATCGACGCCAACCTCGGCCAGGGAAGATGGGTCAATTGCGGAAGCTTGTTGATTGATGCTGTCGTTGACAAGCGATTTAGCGTTGCTGAGGCTGACAAGATATTCCACAACCTCGATTGTTACGGGAGCTACACCAAGGTGGGCTTGCGAACGATTGCCGACTTAATGTCCTACTTGGGTGACCCTTCTAACGAACGCGGATAATGCGCAGACTGCGCATTGAAGCCCCGGCTTTGGGGTTTTAGATTGCGTATCACCGCCTGAGCGCGGGAAAAAACTTGGCTACTGCCCCTTGGTGTAACTGGCAACACGCCTGATTCTGGATCAGGAGAGTCCAGGTTCGAAACCTGGAGGGGCAATGCGATGAGTCTG
>DHJO01000190.1:12757-14043 GCA_002404375.1 Gemmatimonadales bacterium UBA4718
GGGCGTCTTTCGACGCCCCGCTTTGCTTAGACTCGCTTTCGCCGTCCTGTAGTCGTTAGTCGTAAGAGCTTCGTAAGCGATCAGCACGCCTGAGATGAGGAGGATCACGGCCCCCGTCAACCTCAGCGCCCCAATTTCGTGATTCCTGAAAGCCTCCCAAGTCACGCCAGAGAACCAGAAGGCGGTGATCGCCAGCAGGAAGCCGTACAACCATCCCCTCGGCGGCGGAGCGTAATCGGTCGTCATCTAAACAGGGCGGTAATGTGATGACGCGGTGTCAGAAGAACGTCATTCCGAAAACGCAAGACAGAGCGGGAAAACCGGCTAACGTCAGAGCCGGAATCGGGAATTGATAGGAAATCGACCCTCCTGCGATAGAGAATCGACACACGCCCGTCAGAACGGGCTGCGCATTGATGAGTTCTTGCGAGGGAAGGAACAGATGCGACGATTTGCCTATTACGCGAGATAGTCCTATCGGGCGGGGTCTCTTTTTATTAGCTCGTCTGTCATATGGAATCCGCGCTCACGCCACACATACTCGTAGGCGCCCAAGCCGAGGAGCGTGCAATGGACGATGTCGAGCTGAGACAACAGCTCGAGCGGGNNTCGAGCTTTCGCACCTGGCTCTTCGGCGTGATTCGCCGGACGGCCGCGTCGGAGCGGCGGAAGGCGTGGCTGCGCAGAGTGCTGTTGGAGCGGGAGGCGGGAAGGGGGAAGGGGGAAGCGGGAATTATCACCCCGGATCCGTTTGTCCCGCCGGACGCGGAGGTCGAGCGCGAATCGCGCCGCGACGGCTTGCATCGCGCACTCACTCACCTCACCGCTCGGCAACGTGAAGTGCTCCAGCTCGTGTTCTACCACGATCTGACGGTCGAGGAAGCCGCGTCGGTGATGGGAGTTTCCCTCGGCTCAGCAAGAACTCATTATGCCCGTGGCAAGGCGAACCTCGCCGTGATGCTCGGCGACGCGAAGGAGCTGTGACGATGATGGACGAGAGCGAGATTCGTCAGCGATTCGCGCAGCTGCGTGAGGCCGATCGAGAGCGCGCGCCAAGCTTCGCGCAGATCTACGGGCGCGGGCGCGCGCGTCAGAGATTGGGCGCGATGCCGCGCGTGCGTCCGCTCGTGATCGCTACGGCGGCGGCCGTCGTTATCGCCGCGGTTTGGATGGCGAATGCGCGATCGATCTCGCGTTCAACGACGACGCCGACGATCGCGACGATGGCAGCAGGGCGCGCGCCGTCGGACGTCCTGCTCCGGACTCCAGGCAGCGAGCTGCTGGGT
>DHJO01000072.1:0-230 GCA_002404375.1 Gemmatimonadales bacterium UBA4718
TCTGAGCAACTGCTTGTGCCATAACGCCAGTACTAAAGTCTGGGCGTAGTAACCCGAGACCTGGCACCTACGCCACTGGCACCTCACACCCCGTTCAGGTTCGTTGAAACCTTGAGCTTACTCCGGAACGGTCTCTCGGGCGGCCCGATGTAGATCTGCCGCGGCCGAGCGATCTTCTGCTCCTTGTCGAGCAGCATCTCTTCCCATTGCGCTAGCCACCCCGGCATGCG
>DHJO01000072.1:524-1642 GCA_002404375.1 Gemmatimonadales bacterium UBA4718
CGCTCCAGCTCGAGCGCGATCTCCAGATCCTTGTCGACGCCAACGATCTTGAACACTTCGTCGGCCAGCTTCTTCACGATCTTGGCGCGCGGGTCGTAACTCTTGTAGACGCGGTGGCCGAATCCCATCAGACGTCCGCCCTGCCCGCTCTTCACGCCCTCGATGAAGGCGGGGACGTTCTTCACGCTGCCGATCTCGCTGATCATCCGCAGCACCTGCTCGTTGGCACCGCCATGCAGCGGNNGACGAGCCAACCGCGCGCACCGCATTGGTCGAGCAGTTCTGCTCGTGATCGGCGTGGAGGATGAAGAGTATCTCGAGCGCGCGCGCGAACACCGGGTTTGCCTCGTATTTCGACTCGCTCATCCGCGCCACCATCGACAGGAAGTTCTCGACGTACGAGAGGCGATTGTCCGGGTACACGAAGGGAAGTCCCTTCACGTGGCGGTACGAGAACGCGGCGATCGTCGGCGTTTTCGCCAGGAGCCGGATGATCGAGATGTTCCGTTCGGTCTCGTCGAAGATGTTGCGCGCCGACGGGTAGAACGCCGCTAACCCGGCGACTGAGCTGTTGAGCATCGCCATCGGATGGGCATCGTAGCGGAATCCCTCGAGGAATTTCCGCATGTTCTCGTGCACGTACGTGTGGAACGTGATATCGTGCACGAACTGGTCGTACTCCCGCTGGTTCGGCAGCTCGCCGTGCCTGAGCAGCCACGCGACCTCGAGAAATGTGGCATTTTCCGCAAGCTGCTCGATCGGATATCCGCGATAGCGAAGAATTCCCTTGTCGCCATCGATGAAGGTGATCGCGCTGCGACACGAGGCTGTGTTGAGAAAGGCGGGATCGTAGCTCATCAGACCCGTGTCATTAGGATCATCGGTTTTGATTTTCTTGAGCTCGACGGCACGGATGGCCCCTTCCGCCACCGGAATCGTGTATGGCCTGGTGGTGCGCTTATCCTTTATCTCGAGCGCGCTTCCAGCCTGGGCAGGAGCAGCGGCAGAAGGGGGCAATTTGGCGGAGTTTTTCTTGGGGGCGGCGGGTGCGGCACTCGTACCGGTCTTCGGCATCCTGTTCTCCAGTTGATGCATCAAATTTAGCTAACGGAGAGCCT
>DHJO01000072.1:1780-12421 GCA_002404375.1 Gemmatimonadales bacterium UBA4718
TCCACGTGCCGCTGGTAACCTTGTTCCCCGAAGTGGCCGGAACCGTCGTGTAGGTTCCCTCAATGGTGCCCCGGTCACGGAAAGCGCCCTGAAAGGTCGTGGTCACCTGACAAGCGCATTGCGGGTCGCGATAAGGATCGAGCGTTCCGACGACGTTGCTGCCTTCCTTGCGCACGAAGTGAATGGTGAGGACCTCCCGAACGTTGGGTACCGAAGGATCGACCGGCGCATGATTGACGGCGAACGAGGAATCGGCCCACGGTAACATCACGACGTTTCCAGAAGCGGCAAGTTCAGCTGCGCGAAGGGTGAAGGCGATCGTCCCGTTTCGGCCTGTTTGACTACTGGCGTAGTTCCCCCGCCATTCTCCGACGAGTGGGTTGAGATCGAAGTCGCTGGCCGTCAGCTCGATCTCCGGCTGTCGCGCCGCGCACCCCGCAATAGCGAGAGTGGCGCCCGCAACGGCGACAACGAAGGTCAGGCGCTTCATCATTGCTCCGGGTTAGTTGGTTTCGGCGATGCCGACCGGTTTCTGAAATCCCTTCCTCTCCATCGCCCCCCAATCCTTTCGTCCACGCAGGAATTTCCAGAGGCCCCGCAGCCGCCAGTAAACCGTCACTTGCCTGTAGCCGAGATTCTCCAGCATTGCCCACCAGAAAAGGAGCGCGCGGTCTCTGAATGAATCGTAGCGGTGGAAACTCACATCCTCCAGGATGAGCGTGAACGCGGTGAGGGCGGTCCCGAGACCATATGCCGTCAGATAGAAGAGGCCGGCGAAGCTCCAGTCTACAACGTGGAAGGCGAGTCCCAGAGCGAGACTGATCAGGCCAACCGCTTCGATCACTGGGGCAAGCAGCTCGACGAATACGTAGTACGGAAAAACAAAAACACCGGTTACTCCATACCGGGGATTGAACAACATCCCTCGGTGCCGCCAGAGGCAGTCAGCGAGACCGCGATGCCAGCGATCACGCTGCCGTCCCAGCACCCTCATCGACTCGGGAACTTCAGTCCACGCCACCGGATCAGGAACGAAGGCGATCCTGCCGGGCCCCTCCCGTTCGTACGAAAGTCTTCTGAGCCGCAACACCAGCTCCATATCCTCTCCGACAGTATCGTGGAGATATCCGCCGGAGCTCAGCACTGACTCGCGTCTGAAAAGACCAAACGCGCCCGAGATGATGATGTTGCCGCCCAGCCTGTTCCATCCGAGCCTCCCGAAGAGGAAAGCCCTCAGATACTCGACGACCTGCATCCCAGCGAGCGCATTGACTGGAACGCGAGCCCTTACGACCCGTCCTAGCTTGACCTCCGATCCATTGACGACGCGAATGGTACCTCCGGTCGCTACAACGTCGGTAGCGTAGAGGAATGGCCGCACCATCCGCTGGAGTCCATCGGGCTCGATGAGAGTGTCCGCGTCCATCGCGCACACCAGCTCTCCTTGCGCGAAGCTGAGTCCGACGTTCAGAGCGTCGGCCTTGCCTCCATTCTCCTTGTCGACCACGACGAGTGATGGATAGCTCGCCGAACGATACAGGTCGCGCACCTGTTTCGTTTTGACGCGCTGCTGGTAGATCGTCTTCACCGGCACAAGATCGAATCGCTCCTTCAACACCTCTACGGTTCGGTCCTTCGACCCGTCGTTGATTACGATGACCTCGAGGCTCGGATACTGGAGAGCGAGCAGCGCCCGCAGACTTACTTCGATCGTCGCCTCCTCATTGAACGCCGGGGCCAGAATCGATATTCGCGGCGACAGCGTCGAGCTAAGGAGCAGGTGCCGGCTCTCGTCGGCGATCAGCAGCATGTGGCGACGCATCTCGATCAACGAGCTGACGAGAAGAACCAGGTACCAGCCGTTTACCGCGAGGAAGTAGACGAGCACGACGAACTGGCCCTTGATCAGGACCTGATTGATCGCCGTCGCCAGAAACTCGCTCATCCCGCCGCCGTTGCTGCGGCTTCTGGAAGGTCGAGAACCTGCTGCGCCATATCGGATGCGAACCGATCGTCGCCTTTGATGGCGCGGCGCAGGAATAACGCGCCCGGGGCACCGATTGCTCTCAGCGCCAGCCCAGCCTCCCGCCTCACCTGCCAGCTCGAGTCGCGGAGACATTCAGCGAGCTGCGATCCCGATTGCCAGTGCTGCATCCGGCCGAGGCCGCGGGCTGCCGCAGCGCGCACCCCTGAGTCCGGATCCTTCAAGAGGGTGGCCAAACGATCAGCCGACGACACGTCGCCAATCGCGGCGAGGACGTTGGTGGCTGCGACCCGAACGCCAACATTCTCATTTGCGGAGAGGCGATTCGCAGCCAAAAGAAATCTCGAGCCTCCAATCGCGCCGGCGACACGCAGTCCGGATTCAGCTGGAAGCCCGGTGTGGGTCTCCAGAAACGCCGCCAGCGGCTCGGTGACGATACTTCCCATTCGCAGCAGCGCGTCCTGAACCGCGAAGCGAGCCTGGGTTGCTGGATCGGCCAGCATCGTCAACATCGTGGCGATGATCGGCGGGGATGGCTGAGCCGCGGCCCATTCGGCGGCTTGTGCGCGCACTGCGGCGTTTTCGTCAGACAGGAGCTTTACGACTATCGGATCGGCAACATCCATCCTGGACAGTAGCCGCTCTCCACGAAGCCGGCGCGTCCAGAGCCGGCTTTCGCACAGCTTTCGCGCGCGCTCGATCAGCAAAACTTCGTGAGCCACGAATCGCAGCCGCTCCTTCCCGCTACCTGTCAGATTGCGCGACGTCTCGAGGAACACGGTCACCTGAACATCGTGACGCAACTGGCGCAGCAGCTCGATGTCTTCAAGGTTTATGGTTCCTCGCGTGACGAGTCGTGCCAGGGACTGGCGCGCGGTCTCGGTCAATCGCATCACCCGCCTGTGGTTGAGAAACAACCAGAGTCCGTGGGCGAAGAAGACCGCCACCGCCAGCACGAGAAGCGCGATCTCGACCAACATCACGATGTTGAGAAAGTGCCGATCGACCATCAGCTGCTCTGTCTCAATACCATGCGGACTTTGTGCATTAGCACTGGAACGCTGAATGGCTTCGCGATGTGATCCGTCGCGCCAAGCTCCAGAGCCGCCAGAACGTCACGCTCTCCCGTGCGCGATGTCAGCATTACCACGCTGCTCGATCTCGTCACCTCCACCGCCTTGAGTCTGCGCAGCACATCAAGTCCGTTGAGCGCGGGAATATCGACACCGAGCAGGATGACCGTAGCCTGCACCTCAGGTGTGTGTCCCGTAAGCGCGGCGACCGCGGTTTCGCCGTCAGCGTACGTGGCGACCCGCAGGTTCCGGCTTTCCATGGCGTGCCGCAGCATTGCCACGAGAGCGACATCGTCGTCCACGATTGCCACGTCCACGCGTCTGGTAAGTGGTCCGGCGATCTGCATTCCGGAGATGCCGACCCGATTGACACCAACCTCTCTAACCTGGTGAAGGACCTCCGCGGCCTTTTGCCTCAACGCGTTAACCGTGTCCCCATCGGTCTGATACTGCGCCACTCCGCCGCTGCACTGAACCTTCACTTCCCGCCCATCGTCGGCGAGGAAGCTTTGTTCCGCAACCTTTGTACAGATCTGGTTAAGCTTGATCGCTGCGTGCTCCTTCGAGCTTCCGTACATCCCGACCAGGAATTCAGCTCCGCCCCACCAGCCCACCACATCTTCGCCGCGAAAGGATCTTGGGAGCAGCTCGCCGATAGCGCGCAACACCCGATCGCTGATGGAGCGGCCGTAGCTCTCGGCCAGGCCCGTGAATGCATCGACCTCGAGAACCGCGATCGAGTAGGGATCGGACTTTCTCCGCGCCAGTCGCAGGAAGCGCTCGATGATCTCAGTCGTTCGGCCTCCGGTCGGGAGGCCCGTAACCGGGTCTGTGTCGACCGGGCCCCGGCGCGCCTTCACTCCGGAGAGCCGGGTCTCGATCCGCATCGTCAGCTCTGCCGCCACGAACGGCTTCCCAACGTAATCGTCAGCGCCGGCCGCAAACACGCGCCGGATACTCTCCGGATCGGTGTGTCCCGTGAGAAACAACACGGGGATCTCGCTCCAGCGACGATCGTTTCTCACGACGCGACAGAGCTCGGTGCCGCTGATTTTCGGCATCTCGAGGTCGAGCATGATCAGACTCGGCTTGGTCTCGTCGAGCGCGCTCCAGAACTGGAAGGGATCATTGATGCCTGTGACGTTGATCTTCCGCCGCCCGAGCATTGTCGTCAGCGCGCGGGTTATCTGCGCGTCGTCATCGACGACGAGAATCCGTGCGCCATCGATCCCCGAATGATCCGGCCCCGCTCCGGTACCGGAGGGTGAGGGGCGGGCAGGACCGTCGCGTGGGGTTTTTGCTTCGGCCGGTGGCTGCGGCGGACCCTCGAGAGCCGTGCGAAGGGCGAGGAGCTGCTCGGAAATCGCGACCCCGTCTACGCGGGTAATCGAATCACTCGAAAACTTTTCCGCGATCTCGCGCGCGATGCCCGAGCCACGATGAAATCCGAACTTCGTCGCAAGGTCGGCCACGCTCTGGGACTCGGCTTGCGCGGTTTTTTTCAGCTCGGGCGCCAGGCTGTCGTCGAGAAGCGCAATCGCCGCATCATCGAGAACGTCGATCTTAGCCAGAGTGGAGGCGCGAGCGCGATCCCATGCGCCGGCGACCGCGGCTGCGATATTCTCGACGTGCGACGCCTGCGGGGCCAGAACTTCGGATTTGCACATCTTCGCCAGTTCGCGCAACATCTCCTCGACGTCCACCGGCGAAAAGAAGAAGGTGTCGACACTGATTTCCCTGAGCGCGTGGAGCGCGGCTTCGGCCTGCGCCATCGAGATGATAAATGCGATCCGCACAGCGTCGTTCGCGTCTCTGGCCCTCCGGGCCACATAGATCGCATCGGCCGCGGGAAGTGTGTCGCTCAGGATCACCAGCTTGGCTTCGCCCTGGGAGGCGGCTCTGCCCATCTGTTGGGCATTCTCAAACTCGGTGACGGTCGCTCCGCGGATCCTCAGTCCGATCTCGCGGACGATCTCCGCGGGCAGCCCCGCAACCAGAACCCCGACCGCCTCGGCCACCCGCTACCCTCCGCTCATCCGCTCGTCTGCTTGGCGAGCGCCAGGACGGCGTTCCACTCCGCAGCGCCCACCTTCTGTACTGATAATCTGCTTCCTTTCTGGAGGAGCGGCATTCCTTCGAGCTCGGGCTTCCCCCGCATCTCGCTCAGAGGGATCGCCCGCGGAAGTCGCTCGATCGCGTGTATATCCACCATCGACCACGGCGACTCGCCACCCTTGCTTCTCGGATCGTAGTGGGGATCCTTGGGATCGAGCGCGGTGTGATCGGGGTATCCTTCGCGAGTGATCTCGACGATTCCCACGATTCCTGGCTCGGCTCCGGAGTGATAAAAGAAGGCGAGGTCTCCTTTTTTCATCTCGTCGCGCATGTAGTTCCGGGCCTGGAAGTTTCGCACACCATCCCAGTGCGTGGCGCGGCCGGTGCAATTCCAGAGATCGTCAAATGAAAAGGAGTCGGGTTCCGACTTGAGCAGCCAGTAATGCCGGTCCCTATGTGCAGCTTGCGCGACCTTCGCCATTCAGCTCACCGCCTGTTCGAGGAGTTGGCGCTAGTGGAACCTAACCAGCCAGGCGCCGTAGATTGGAGTACATCATAACCATCACACCACCGGGTTCTAATCACCATGCATCGCTACACTTTGCGCTCGTCTCTCGCTCTGTCAACGATCGTTGCGGCCTCTCTGGGTGCTCAGACCCAGAGTCCGCTGACCTATCCGTCCGCAGCGCGCGGCACACAGGTCGATGTCTATCACGGCGTCAGCATCGCCGATCCATACCGGTGGCTCGAGGATACCGACTCGCCGGAGACGAAAGCGTGGATCGAAGCCGAGAACAAGCTGTCGGACAGCTTCCTCGCGAGCATTCCCGAGCGCTCTTCCATCAGGAGCCGCCTGACCCAGATCTGGAATTTTCCGCGTTATAGCGCCCCGTTCAAGGAAGGCGGCCGCTACTTCTATTTCGGGAATACCGGCCTCCAGAACCAGAGCGTGCTTTACGTGCAAGAGGGCAGAAGCGCTCCGGCGCGCGTGCTGCTCGATCCGAACGTGCTCTCCCCGGACGGGACGGTGGCGTTATCGGGAGAGGTTGCTTCGCATGACGGACACTATCTCGCCTACAGCTTGTCGACGAGCGGGTCCGACTGGCAGGAGCTGCACGTCCGCGACGTCAACGACGCGCGGGATCTCCCCGACACCCTGAAGTGGGTAAAGTTTTCCAGCATTTCCTGGACGCAGGACAACAAAGGCTTCTTCTATTCGCGCTATGACGAGCCGACGTCCGGCAACAAGATGACGAACGTCAACCGCAATCAGAAGGTGTACTACCATCGCATTGGCCGGCCGCAATCGCGCGATGAGCTGATTTACGACAGGCCCGATCAGCCCGATTGGATTTTTTCCGCGAACGTCACCGACGACGGGCAGTACGTGATCATCACGGTGTCGCAGGGCACCGATGTTCGCACGCGCCTCTATTTCATCGATCTCGACAATCCCGGCAAGCCGGAGATAAACAATCCGGTGGTGCGGTTGATAGACAAGCTGGATGCCGAGTACGAGTTCGTGGGCAACAATCGCACGATCTTCTACGTTCGGACGGACAGGAACGCGCCGCGCGGACGCATCATCGCGATCAGCATCGACAATCCGAGAGAGGAGCGCTGGAACACGGTCGTCGGGGAGAGCAAAGACGCACTCGTGGGTGCGATGATGGCGGGCGAGGACCTGGTCGGGAATTATCTGCAGGACGCGCACTCCAGCATTCGTTTCTACACCGGATCGCGCGACGCGCGCCGAGACGTACGTCCGCGCCAGCCGCAGCAGCAACAACAGCGCAATCCGGGAGACGTTTACGACGACACGAGCACCGCCCCCATAGTGACGAGGGGCCCGCAGATGACGGGAGGAGGATTCGTGCTGCGCGGCGAGCTGCCCCTTCCGGGAATCGGCACGGTGAGCGAGCTGAACGGGAAGCAGGATGACGACGAGCTGTTCTACAGCTTCACGTCATTCCTGTATCCGACGACGATCTATCGCTACGATCTCAAGGCTCGGCGGAACGAGCTTTTCCGCGCGCCAAAAGTTGCCTTCGACCCCAGCAAGTACGAGACGCGCCAGGTTTTCTACACGAGCAAGGATGGAACCCGGGTGCCGATGTTCATCACCGCGAGGAAAGGGCTCGTGCTGGACGGCTCCAATCCGACGCTGCTTTACGCGTACGGTGGATTCGACATTTCCATGACACCGACATTCTCGTCAGCGAACGCGGCGTGGCTCGACATGGGCGGCATCTACGCACTCGCAAACCTTCGCGGCGGAGGCGAGTACGGGAAGGAATGGCACGAGGGCGGAATGCTGGGAAAGAAGCAGAACGTGTTCGACGATTTCATCGCCGCGGCGGGGTACCTGATCAGCCAGAAATACACCTCGATTCCGAAGCTGGCGATTCGCGGCGGCTCGAACGGCGGACTGCTGGTTGGAGCAGTGATGACACAGCGGCCCGATCTTTTCGGCGCGACACTTCCCGAGGTCGGAGTGATGGACATGCTTCGCTTCCAGAAGTTCACGATCGGCTGGGCCTGGACTTCCGACTACGGATCGTCGGATAACCCGGAGCAGTTCAAGTTCCTGCGCGCATATTCTCCGCTCCAGAACATCAAGCCAGGCACCTGCTATCCGCCCACGCTGGCCTTCACCGCCGATCACGACGATCGCGTGGTCCCCGGCCACACCTTCAAATTCATCGCGACGCTTCAGGCAGCTCAGGCGTGCCCGAATCCCATTCTGGTTCGGATCGAGACGAAGGCCGGGCACGGTGCCGGCAAACCAACGTCGAAGCAGATCGACGAGGCTGCTGACCGGTTCGCCTTTCTGGTAAGGGAGCTGCACATGAAGCCAGCACCGCAATAATGGAGGTTTTTCTCACGGGGGCGGACGCAGTAATCCAGCTACTGCGCACCGCGCTGCTGTCCATCGCCATCGTGTTCGGCGCGATCTGCGTCCTCGACTGGGCGGTTCGGACGAGAAAGATCAGTCCGTTTAACCCCGTCGCGCGTTTTTGCCGCACGACGATCGATCCATTCATCTCTCCCATCGAGAAGAGAGTCATTCGAGCGGGAGGCACGCCGGCTGCGGCGCCGCTGTGGGCGCTCGCGGCAGTAGTGATTGGCGGAATCCTGCTCCTTACGTTGCTCGATGTGATACGGATCGAAGTCATCAGGTCCATAGTCGCCTCGGAGGAAGGGGCGGCAGGAATCTTCCACCTGCTGGTGAGCTGGACGTTCACGATCCTCAGGTTCGCGCTGATCGTGCGGGTGATTAGCTCGTGGCTTCCGATCTCGCCGTATTCACCGTGGATCAGGTGGAGCTACGCTCTCAGCGAGCCCATCCTCGCGCCGCTACGGCGGATCGTTCCCAGTTTCGGCGGGCTGGACGTGACGCCGATACTGGCTTACTTCCTTCTCAGCATCATCGAGTCCGTGCTGTTCAGATTGATGTGAGTCATTTCGACGCGTACCGCACCGGCGATGCGGTTCGTTTCTCCGTCAGGCTGCAGCCTCGCGCGTCGAAAAACGAGATCACGGGATTGCAGGGATTTTCCCTCAAGGTGCGCGTGACTGCCCCGCCAGTAGACGGAATGGCAAATCAGGCACTGATCGATTTTCTTTCCGAAACGCTCGCGGTCGCGCGGCGCGATGTTCGCATCGTGTCCGGGCTTACTTCGCGGACGAAAGTTGTGGAGATTCGCGAAGGCGATTTGGGAAAGATTCAACGACTGGCTGATTGAGGAGGCGATACCAGAGATGGCTAGAGTAATTCTGGTAGGTGGGGATACTGCGCTTCTCGAGGGTCTCGCGCAGACTCTGTTGGGACTCGAGCACAAGGTTTTGTTCGCGACAACCGTTGAAGAAGTAGCCGGAATGGCGAGCGACGGCATGCCCGCGCTCACGGTCGTCTCTTCCGCCGCCCTGGAGGATGCTGGATTCGGCGCAACGCTTCCACTTACGCTCGGTAGCGCACTGATAGTTTACGGGTCCTCCCAAGGCGAGCGTCCCTTCCTTCCGGCGAGACTGCAACGCGCGACGCTCGCGCACCTCGTCCTTCCGCTCGAGCGACACAGACTGGTCGCGCTCATTCAATCGTTCGAGAGTCGATCGCGGACAACAGGCAGATCGATGCGCGAGGACATCCCCGACGACGTCCAGCCAGAAGTCTGAGACGCGATCGGCTTGCCCGCAGCCCATCCCTCCGCTACTATAGAGGGTGAAGGAGGGCACAACTGAATCCGTGGCGATTTAAAGCAACTTGCGGCCACGTTAAACAAATCGCTAAAGCGCTCGCCCGGCGCCTATGCGCGGGCTTTTTTGCTTTTCAGCCTGCGCTCGATTCGCGGCCGCAAACGGGAATGGATCAAAGGCTGAAATGAGCAAGACAAGCACACAATCACGATACCTGGACGAGCTCAGCCGTCGAGTGCTGATATATGACGGCGCGATGGGCACCAACATCCAGCGCTACAACCTGAGCGCCGAAGACTTCGGCGGGAAGGCGCTGGAGGGGTGCAACGACAATCTCGTTCTCACTCGTCCCGACGTCATCCGGGCGATCCATGAGTCGTTCCTCGAGGTGGGTTGCGACGTCGTGGAGACGTGCACGTTCCAGTCGACCCCGCGCCGTCTCCACGAGTGGGGATTGGGCGACAAGGTTCGCGAGATCAATGTCGCCGCGGCGCAGCTCGCCCGTGCGGCGGCGGATAAATACTCGACGCCGGACCGGCCTCGCTTCGTGGCCGCGTCGATGGGCCCCACGGGGATGCTACCCTCCAGCTCCGATCCGGTGTTGTCCAAAGTCACCTACGAAGAGCTCGCCGACAACTTCTACGAACAGGCCAAGTACCTGGTCGAGGGTGGCGTCGATCTCCTTCTGATCGAGACGTCGCAGGACATACTGGAAGTGAAGGCCGCGGTGGCCGGGATCGAGAGGTTGTTCGCGGAGATCGGGCGCCGCCTCCCGATTCAGACGCAGGTTACGCTCGACGTCAGCGGCCGCATGCTCCTCGGCACCGACATCGCCAGCGCGATGACGACGCTCGAGGCGCTCAAGGTCGATGTCATCGGACTGAACTGCTCGACAGGGCCCGAGCACATGCGCGAGCCGGTGAGATATCTCTCCGAGCACGCGACGCTACCGCTGTCGGTGATCCCGAACGCCGGATTGCCGCTCAACACGGGCGTCGGCGAAGCCGTGTATCCGCTCGAGCCGGCTCCAATGGCGCAAGCGCTCTCGGAGTTCGTGAGGGACTTTGGAGTGCGCATCGTCGGTGGTTGCTGTGGGACGACGCCAGAACATCTCTCCGCCATAGTCGGCGCGGTGCGCGAGGCGGAGCGCGGAGCAAAGCCCGCTTCGAGGTCCCAGCACGTCCCCCGGGTCAGCTCCGCAATGCGCGCTATCACACTGCACCAGGATCCGCCGCCCCTGCTCGTCGGCGAGCGAGTCAACTCGCAAGGATCCCGCAAGGTGAAGCGATTGCTGCTCGCCGACGACTACGAGGGGATTCTCGAGGTCGCCCG
>DHJO01000072.1:12512-27489 GCA_002404375.1 Gemmatimonadales bacterium UBA4718
ATCGACTCGACGGAGGCGAACGTCATCGAGGCCGCGCTCGAGCACATACCGGGTCGCGGAATCGTCAACTCCATCAACATGGAGAACGGTCGCAAGCGCATCGACGCAGTCGTGCCGCTCGTCAAGAAGCACGGCGCGGCGGTGATCGCGCTCACCATCGACGAGATCGGGATGGCGAAGACGCGCGAGCGGAAGCTCGAAGTAGCCAAAAAGATCTACGACATAGTCGTGGGTGAGTACGGACTCGCCCCTGAGGATCTCATCTACGACGCGCTGACGTTCACGCTGGCGACCGGCGATGCGGAGTGGATCGATTCCGGCAAGGAGACTGTCGAAGGAATTCGCATGATCAAGCGTGAGCTACCCGGCGTCTCCACGATTCTTGGCGTGTCCAACGTCAGCTTCGGGCTGACCCCCGAGGCGCGCAGCGTCCTCAATTCGGTCTTCTTGCACCACTGCGTGCAGGCCGGGCTCGACGCCGCCATTGTCAATCCGGCGCACATCCGACCCTACGCCGAGATCTCGGCGCGAGAGCGTGAAATGGCAGACGATCTGGTGTTCAACAAGCGCCCCGACGCGCTGCAACACTTCATCGAGTACTTCGCCAACGTCGGGGGCTCGGGTGCGTCAGCGCAGGTGGAGAAGGAGGACCCGACCGCAGGCATGACGGCCGAGCAGAAAGTCCATTGGATGATTCTGCACCGGAAGAAGGAGGGCATCGAGGTCGAGCTGGATGCGGCGGGCGTCCGCGACAATCCTGTGCGCGTCCTGAACGAGATTCTGCTTCCGGCGATGAAAGAAGTCGGCGACAAATTCGGCGCGGGCGAGCTGATTCTCCCCTTCGTTCTTCAGTCCGCCGAAGTCATGAAGAAAGCAGTGAAGCACCTCGAACAATTCCTCGAGAAGGCGGAGGGATACACGAAGGGGAAAGTCGTCCTGGCGACTGTGTACGGGGACGTGCACGATATCGGGAAGTCGCTCGTCAACACCATACTCTCCAACAACGGCTACACCGTCTTCGACTTGGGCAAGCAGGTTCCCGTCAACACGATCCTCGACAAGGCTATCGAGGTCGGCGCCGATGCGATCGGCTTGAGTGCGCTGCTCGTTTCCACATCGAAGCAGATGCCCCTTTGCGTGCAGGAGCTGGACAAGCGGGGGATGCAGATTCCTGTGCTCATCGGCGGGGCCGCAATCAATCGCCGATTCGGGCGTCGCGCCATGTTCGTGGAGGGAGAGCGTCCGTACGAGTCGGGAGTGTTCTACTGCAAGGACGCGTTCGAGGGACTGGAGACGATGGACGTGCTCCAGGATCCGAAGAAGCGCATAAAGTACGTCGCCAAAAACCTGGATGATGCGCGCAACGACGTGTTCCTGCGGACGTTGGTTGGAAAGGACATCGCCGTCGGCGACGCAGCCGGCGAGCGCAGCGAGGTGGTCGCCAACAACCCCCTGCCGTCACCACCTTTCTGGGGGACGCGAGTGATTCGCGACGTGCCCATCGACGAGGTCTTCGACCTGCTCGATCTCGACGAGCTTTACCGCCTGCAGTGGGGCGCGCGAGGGTCGGGAGAGCAATACCACTCGACGGTGAAGAAGGAGTTCGAGCCGGTGCTCGATCGCCTCAAGAAAGACGCGAAGAAGAATGGCTGGATCAAGCCCCAGGTCGTGTACGGATACTTTCCTGCTCAGTCGCAGGGGAACGACGTGATCATCTACGATCCCGCGGCGTATTCGAGCGACGGTGGATCGCTGCGAGAGATCGCGCGCTTCCATTTTCCGCGGATGGTCGGACGCGAGCGCCTGTGCCTCGCCGATTACATCAGAAGCGTCGACTCGGGCGACGTCGACGTCGTGCCGCTGCAAATCGTGACGGTGGGAAAGGAAGCGAGCGAGAGATTCGAGGAGCTTCAGTCGAAGAACGAGTACAGCGAGGCGTTCTACTCGCACGGACTCTCCGTCGAAGCGGCGGAGGCCGTGGCCGAATGGTCGCATCGCCGTATCCAGAAGGAGCTGGGCGTGCCGAGCGGCAAACGCTACTCGTGGGGCTACGGCGCGTGTCCCGATCTCGACGACCACGCGACGGTGTTCAAGCTCCTTCCGGCGAAGGAAGCGCTGGGGATGGATCTCACGGAATCGTTCCAGCTGCTTCCCGAACAATCGACCGCGGCAGTGGTGATCCACCATCCTGAGGCGAAGTACTACGCCGTGCGCGGGGCCGCCTCTGGTGCTGCCGCGGAAGCGGAGGTGGCAGTTGCCTGACAATCCACTGATCGCCCGGCTGCTCGACCCGCAACAGGTCATCGTCTTCGATGGCGCGATGGGCACGCAGCTTTACAACAAGGGTGTGTTCATCAACCAGTGCTACGACGAGCTGAACCTGCGCGCCCCCGACCTTGTGCGCGATGTCCACAAAGCGTACAGAAAGGCGGGAGCCGAGGTACTGGAGACGAACACCTTTGGCGCCAACCGTATCAAGCTGGCTCAATACGGGCTCGAAACGCAGGTCGGGGAGATAAACCGCGCCGCCGCGAAGCTCGCGCGGGAGGTAGCAGAGGATGATCTGCTCGTTGCTGGCGCGGTTGGGCCGCTTGGTGTTCGCCTCGAGCCACTGGGCCCGACCAGTCTCGAGGAAGCGCGCACCGCGTTCCGCGAACAGCTACAGGCGCTGAAGGACGGCGGCTGCGACGTGTTCATCCTCGAGACGTTTGCCGATCTCAACGAGATCGAGCAGGCGATCCGTGCTGCCCGCGAAGTCGACCCGAACATCCCCATTATCGCGCAGATGACGATCGGGTCGGATTGTCACACCCCGTACGGAGTGACAGTCGAAGATCTCACGCAATCGCTGGACGCCTTTGGCGCCGACGTGATCGGGCTCAACTGCTCCGTTGGCCCGCAGATAATTCTCGACGCGATCGAGAAGATGGTGCCGGTGACGCGTAGAAAGCTGAGCGCCCAACCGAACGCCGGAATGCCGCGCGATGTGAGTGGACGCAGCATGTACATGGCCAGCCCGGAGTACATGGCGACCTATGCTCACCACCTCGTGCAGGCCGGAGCCAAGATCGTAGGCGGCTGCTGCGGAACCACGCCCGAGCACATCGCCGCGATGGTGGAAGGAGTGCGTCCACTCTCGCCGCGTCAGGCGCGCGTTCCGATGAAGGAGCGCAGGCACACACATCCCGATCTGCCTCCCGAGGATCCGGGAGTCCAACCTGTTCCGTTGGCCGAGCGATCGAAGTGGGGCGGCAAGATCGCGCGCGGCGAGTTCGTTACGTCGGTGGAGATTGTTCCGCCGCGCGGAGTCGACGCATCCAAGATGCTCCGAGACACGGGTGCTCTGCGCGACGCAGGCGTTGATGCGGTCAATGTGCCCGATGGCCCCCGGGCGCAGAGCCGGATGGGTGCGCTGCTCACAAGCGTCCTGATCGAGCAGCAGGTCGGGATCGAGACGGTCATTCATTATTGCTGCCGCGATCGCAATCTGCTCGGCATGCTGAGCGATCTATTGGGAGCGGCAGCGGTCGGCCTCCGCAATCTCCTCCTCATCACCGGCGACCCGCCCAAGATGGGGCCCTATCCCAACGCGACGGCGGTGTTCGACATCGATGCCATCGGCCTGACCAACCTGGTGAGCCAGCTGAATCACGGCCTTGATCCAGGCGGCAATGCCATCGGTGCGCCGACGAAGTTCACGATCGGCGTGGGCGTGAATCCGGCCGCGCTCGATCCGGCGCAGGAGCTCAAGCGGTTCGAATGGAAGGTCGAAGCGGGAGCGGAGTACGCGATAACGCAGCCGGTGTTCGACGTGAGCCAGCTCGAGAAGTTCCTCCGCACTATCGAGCACACCCGCATTCCCATCGTTGCGGGCATCTGGCCGCTCGTGTCTCACCGCAACGCGGAATTCCTGGCCAACGAGGTTCCCGGTGTGGTTGTACCACCCGCTATTATTGAACGGATGCGAGCCGCCAGCGCGAAGTCGAAGGAGCACGGAGTCGCTGAAGGAATCGCGATCGCTCGGGAGATGCTCGAGCGCGTACGTCCACACGTACAGGGCGTGCAGGTGTCGGCTCCATTTGGGAAGGTCGAGCTGGCGCTGGAAGTCTTCCGCGATACGCTCGCGGCCGCCGAAGCGAGGGCAGTTTGATGATCGCCGACATTTTCATTTCTCGTTCGCGCTACTGGCTGATCAAGGAATATCCGATCAAGCTGCGGCATTGCGTCAACGTGCTCCCGCCCGGAGCCACCTGGAAGCGACCCGATGCAAACTCGAACAGCATCGGGAATCTTCTGGTGCATCTCACGGGCAACGTTTCGGAATGGATACTCAACGGGATCGGCGGACAATCGACCAAGCGATACCGCGCCGCCGAGTTCAGTCAGCGGGATGGCGCCGACGGAGCGACTTTGCTCGCCAATCTGGAGGCCGTTTTGCGTCAGGCGGACGACGTCCTGGCGGGGCTGACCGAACAGCGCCTGCAGCAGCCGATTCGAATCCAGGGCCGCGAGACCACCGTGCTCGGTGCGATCTACCACGTGGTGGAGCACTTTGCCATGCACACGGGCCAGATAGTCTTCCTCACCAAGATCTACGCCCCGGGAACGATTCATTTCTACGAGGACGCCACCGACGTCGCGCGCCCCCTCTGGCAAGAAGGAACCAAGCTCGAAGAAGCCGCCCACTGACCGGCGATTGCTTGTCGCGGCGGAACCGCTAACGTTGCCGGTATGAAGGGCATCCTCATAGTCGACCACGGCTCGCAGAAGCGCGAAGCGAATGACATGCTGCGCTCCATGGCGGCCCTGATCCAGACGATGGCAGGATCGGACGTCGTCGTGCGGTACGCGCACATGGAGCTGGCCGACCCGGACATTGCCGCCGGATTCTCGAGCTGCGTCCAGGGCGGGGCCACAGATGTCACCGTTTTTCCGTACATGCTGTCGCCGGGCCGCCACTCGACAGCGGACATCCCGCGCATGGTCGCCAACGTCGCGAAAGCATTTCCGAATGTCAGTTTCAGCGTGACACCGGCGTTCGGACTCCACGAGAAGCTGGCGGAGGTCGTCCTCGAGCGAGCCGGGATCGGCGCGAATGCAAACTGATACGAACTCTTCGCCATCGGCCCTGACACTTCTCTCCGAAGAAGAGGTCATGTTCCGCGACGCTGTCGCGGCATTCGCCGAAGAAGAAGTTCGTCCTCGCGTGATGGAGATGGAGAAGGCGGGAAAAATCGATCCCGCGCTCCTGCCAAAATATTTCGAGCTGGGCCTCATGGGGATCGAGGTTCCGGAGCAGTATGGGGGAGCCGGCGGGACGTTGTTCATGGTGACGCTCGCCGTGGAGGCGATCAGCAGGGTCGACGCGGCCGCCGCGATCGTCTGTGACGTCCAGAACACCCTCGTGAATTACCCGATCACTCAGTACGGCAGCGAAGCCCAAAAGGCGAAGTATCTGCCGTTGCTGACGTCCGAAGTAATCGGCGCTTATGCGCTGTCGGAATCGGGCTCCGGCTCCGATGCTTTCGGCCTGGCCACGCGCGCGGAAAAGCGCGGCAATCGCTGGGTCCTTCGCGGACAGAAGCTGTGGATCACCAACGGCGCGGAAGCCGGAGTGTTCGTCGTCTTCGCGAACGCCGACCCGTCAGCGGGTTATCGCGGGATCACGGCCTTCATCGTCGAGCGCGGCTTCAAGGGATTGGCCGTCGGCAAGAAGGAGGACAAGCTCGGCATCCGCGCCTCGAGCACCGTCGAGCTGCTGCTGGATGACTGCGAAGTCCCTGAAGAGAATGTCCTGGGCCCCGTCGGTCAGGGCTACAAGATCGCGATCAACACGTTGAACGAGGGCCGCATCGGGATCGGTGCGCAGATGATTGGCGTGGCGCAGGGAGCACTCAATGCAACGATCAAATACGTGAGCGAGCGGAAGCAGTTCGGAAAGCCGCTCGCCGAATTCCAGGGAGTGCAGTTCCAGCTCGCGCAGGCGGCTACGGACCTCGAGGCCGCGCGATTGATGGTCTACAACGCGGCACGGCTCAAGGATGCGGGGAAGGACATCGCGCGCGAAGGCGCCATGGCCAAGTTGTTCTCGTCCCAGGTTTCCGAACGCGTGACTTCGCTTTGCGTCGAGCTGTTCGGAGGCTACGGCTACACGAAGGAGTATCCGGTGGAGAAGTTCTATCGCGACGCCAAGATCGGCGCGATCTACGAAGGAACCTCCAATATGCAGCTGCAGACCATCGCTAAGGCCATTCTGAAGTAGAGGGAAGGGGGGAAGCGGGAAGCGGGAAGCGGGAAGCGGGAAGCGGGAAACTGACACCGCAACTGAACGGGTGCGAGACGCCAGTAGCACAGCTCTTAGTTCTCAGTTCACTACGTCGGGACGCCAATACTGGCGTTATGGCACAAGCAGTTGCTCTGAACGCCACCGCGATAAGTCAGGGCGTAGTGAACTGGCAACCTACAGCTACGCTACTGGCAACTCGCACCCGTTCAGTTGCAGTTGGTCCCCTTCACGGAGACGTAGTCCCTCGAAGGATCCCTTCTCTGATCCGCCTGGCTTTCGCCGACGCCCGTGGATCCTCGGTGAGTCGCATCTCGACGTGGGGAAGGAAGTTGAGCCGCGCCGTCAGCGTCATCTGCTTTTCTTCCCTGCTGACGAGAATCGGCACGGGAGTTCCCTGAGCAGAGTGCGCGTATTTCGCGCGGAACTGTTCCGACCAGGTCGGATCTCCCGCGCTGATTCCCCCGACGGCGAGAAGGAGATCACCCAGCTGGACCCCTGCCGCATCCGCCGAGCTCAGCGGCAGCACCTGAGTCACGTGAACTCCCGAGCTGTCCTGAACGGTGCCAATCCCCACCCGGGGCTCGTTGATCGTGTCCCGTAGGAGACGCAATCCCGCCAACGGCAACACGGTGCCATACGGAAACGGATCGCGGCCGTCGATGTAGCGCGCGTAGAAATCGGAGTATGACTTCCCGTTCGCCGCGCGGCTGACTGCGGCCCACCATTCGTCGGAACTGAAGCCGCGGTTGTTCTTGTAGTCGCTGCTATAGAGCTCACGCATCACATCGTCGAGCGAGTGGCGGTTCCCGGACGCATCACGGATGATGATGTCCAGCAGGAATCCGGCGAGCGACCCCTTTGGATAGTAGATGTACTCGGTCCCATCGCGCGGATGAATCCAGGTCGAGAGCGAGGCATCCTCGAGCGCTGCGGGCGGAAGCGCGGCAACCTGCGAGATCTTGTCCGCTGTCGCCAGGTAGAATCCTGACGCATCGATCACCCCTCCTCGTACTTCAGCCAGATCGGCGTAGTAGTCGGTGATTCCTTCGCTTATCCAGAGCAGTCTGGTCGGTTGCGGCTGGTCGTACCGGTAGGGGTAGAGATCGGCCGGACGCAATCGCTTCACGTTCCACGAATGAAAAATCTCGTGAGCGTAGATCGACATGATCACCGGCGAGCCAAGCAGGCTGGAGCCATAGACCGCCACGTGCGAGTTCTGGTGCTCGAGCGCGGATCCTCCGCCAAAGTTTGGGTCGGCGATCTGCATGACGCTGTACGTCGTCCACGGGATCTCGGCGAAGACTTTTCCCTCAGCGGGAATCACCCGCCTGAGCGATTCCCACACCGCGATGCGCGGACCGCCGGTGACGCTGCCGGAGGGATACGTCGCAAATCGTACCCAGTGGTCGGCGATCTGGGTGCTATCGAGATCGAACTGTCCGACGAAAAAAGGCATGTCGACAAGGTCGTGGTAGTTCGTCGCCGAGAACTTCCGCGGACCGCTGGATGTCATTCCAGTGACGATCTTCCACGCCGCCTCAGTGTTCACCGTTACCGTAGCGGGGAAATCGAATCCCCTGCCTTCCGGATAGAAGAACAGGTTGGTGCCGTTGAAAAGGAGAAAGTCGGGGCGCGCCCAGGTGTTGGCGTTGTCGAGGCTGTCGGCCTCATAGTCGAAGCGGACCGTCACCTCACCCGCGGCGCGGGGGCGAACCCGCCACGTATCCGGGTCGAGCTTGTCCCAGCTGAGCGACGTTCCAGTTTCCTCGGCGGTGAAGTTCGAGATGTTGCGCGCGAAGTTGGCGATCTCGTAGGCACCCGGCGTCCACGCGGGAAGAGAAAGAATGACCGGCGCAATTCCTCCCACCGTGAAGGTCATCGCTGACGATACCAGCCGGCGCTCGCCATTCGAGCGGTTAAACGTCACCTCATAACGGATGTCGCTGAGTGGCGCGGAAGTCGCGGTGTTCTGCGCGGAAACCGCCGAGGAGCCCAAAGGCGCTGCGAGGAGCGAGAGCAGCGTGGAAATGACTTTTCTTCTCATGGAAGTCGAGATTCGGGAAGACGGCCTGCCGCAATCGAGTTGCAAGAGTCGTTCGCGCGCGGTGCGGCCACCTTGGCCGCAATGCTATATTCGGGCCTTCGCTATCTACCCGCCTCCCGTATGATCTCTTCCGAATCTCTCGGCTTCCTCAAAAAGCTACTGGACACGCCTGGCCCATCAGGCTTCGAGTCAGCGCCCGCGAAAGTGTGGCGTGAACACGCGAAGCAGTTCGCGAAGGTAACCGGCGATGTCTCCGGCAACAGCCTCGCGGAAGTAAATGGCAATGGCAAACCGACGATCATGCTTGCCGGCCACATCGACGAGATCGGCGTGATCATCAGCTACGTCGATGACCAGGGATATGGATACATCCAGCCGATCGGCGGCTGGGATCCGCAGGTGCTCGTCGGCCAGCGGATGCGGTTCATTGGGCGGAAGGGCGATGTATTCGGCGTCGTCGGCAAGAAGCCGATCCATCTCATCAAGCCGGACGAGCGGGAGAAGGCGGCGAAGTTCACCGATATCTGGGTCGATTTCGGCGCCAAGACGAAGAAGGAAGCCGAAGAGATGCTTTCCGTCGGCGACGCGGGGGTGATCGATTCACGCACGATGGAATTCCCGAATGGCAGAATCGTATCGCGCTCGATCGACGACCGTATCGGCGCTTTCGTGGTGCTCGAGGCGCTGCGCAGATACGCGGCGAAGCCCGGCGCGGCGAAAGTCGTAGCTGTTGCCACCACACAGGAGGAGATCGGATACCGGGGCGGCGGCGCGGGCGTCTGCGCGACGTCCATTAGTCCGCAGATGGCCATCGTGGTCGATGTGACATTTGCCATCGATCACCCTGGCGTCGAGAAGAAGGAATATGGCGAGGCCGCCATCGAGGGAGGCCCTGTCCTGACTCGCGGATCAGTCATCTCGCCGGTCGTCTTCAATCTCCTTCGCAAAACGGCGGAAGAGCGCAAGATTCCTTTTTCGCTCCACGCGGCGGGGCGCGAGACGAGCACAGATGCCGACGCGATCCACATAGCGCGCGAAGGGGTCGCGACCGGAATCGTGGCGGTCCCGAATCGGTACATGCATTCCCCGAACGAGCTCGTGAGCATCCAGGATATCGATCACGCCGCCGAGCTGATCGCTGAGACCTGCAAAGCAGTCACAGCCAAGACGGACTTCACCGCCCGCTAATCTCGGGGTATCACCGGATGCCCAACCCGATCCCCGCGCCGCGCGAGGAAGGATTCACGACAACCACCGGCTCGCCACTTTATTGGGCGAAGTACGGGCGCACCAAAGCCCCGAAGCTGCTCCTTCTGCATGGAGGGCCCGGCGCCGACCACTGTTATATGCTCCCGCAGATGCTGCACCTGGGAGAGCGGCATGACCTGCTCTTTTACGATCAGCGGGGAGGCGGTCGGTCGAAGTCGGACGGACGAGCTCCGATCACGTGGCGCACCCATGTCGAGGACCTCGGGGCGGTCGTAACCGAGTTCGGGCTCGAGCCGCTTTCCATCGTTGGCTATTCGTGGGGCGCGATGCTGGCGCTCCTCTATACGATTGAGCAGCGGAAGAACCCGCACCTGGTGCCGCCCGCTCGACTCGTCCTCATGAGTCCGGCGCCTTTGACAAGCGAATACAGGCGTGCATTCGAGGCGGAGTTCAATCGTCGGCAGCAGAGTCCCGAGATCCTGCATATGCGGGAGGAGCTGGCGGGCTCGGGGTTGCGAGAGAAAGATCCGGCCGCGTATCGCCAGCGCGCGTTCGAGCTTGGAGTCGCCGGTTACTTTGCAGATCCGACGAAAGCGCGCGATCTCACGCCGTTCAGAGTCGTGGCCAAAGTGCAGCAATTCGTATGGGAAAGTCTGGGGGATTTCGACCTGATCGGCGACCTGAAAGGGATCAAAACCCCCTCGATCGTCATCCAGGGCCGTGACGATCCCATTCCATTAGCGTCTTCCGTAGAAGCTTCGCGCGCAATCGGGACGAACCTCGTGGTTCTGGACGACTGCGGGCACGTGCCGTACGTTGAACAGCCTAAGCAGCTCTTTTCGGCACTCGACACATTCCTTGATGAAACCAATCCGACCGTACAAAGCTGAAATCCAGCAATGACATCAGATTCCGGCGTCACACAGCACGCGATCAGCTCCATCACGGTCGACGGGAAGGAATACAGAGTGGCGCTCCGTCTCGCCTATGACGGGGTGGAATACATCGGCAGGTTGTGGTTCAGCGATCCAAACAGCGATCAGATGGGGATTCCTGACCACGGCGCGGTTCCCGGCCGTACGATCGCTGAAGCGGTCGAAGTCGCCAGGAAGCTCACCCCCCAGGATCTCGAGCGGCGCTGCCATCGCGCTCTCGCGGACAAGCGGCGGTACATCAGGCTTCGTCGCGCGACCGAGGAGATAATCACCAAGATCAAGTACATGAATCGCGTCGCGGTCACGATGCGACATGGAATGCTCGACTCCGAAGGCGCAAGCCAGGAGCTCGAGCTGATTCAGAAGCAGATCGAAGAGATCGTGAAGACCCTTCCCTTCCACGCCGGGATAGAAGAGGGCAGCTGACCAGGTATCCGCGAATCCCGCCGGGCTGGTGAGCGGGACGCAACGCGAGGCCCTCCTATATTGAGGGCATGGATTCCCGCACGGCCGCGCACGTTCTGTCCCAGATCGGCGCACTCCTCGAAGCAAAAGGCGATCAGAGATTCAAGGCGCGGGCATACGCCGGGGCGGCCCGTGCGCTTGTAGCGCTCGACACCGACGACCTCTCGCCCCTTCTCAACTCCGGCGAGCTGATCGACACGCCGGGGATCGGGCCTGCCACATTGTCAGTCATTCGCGAGCTGGTCGAGACCGGCGACTCATCGTACCTCTCGCGCCTCCAGGAAGGAATGCCGCAGGGTCTTCTCGATCTGATGCGGGTACCTGGCCTGAGTGTCGCCAAAATCCAGATCATTCACGACGCCCTGGGCGTCGAGACCGTCGAGGATCTCGAGCGAGTCGCCGAGAACGGACAGCTCGCGGCGCTCCCCAAGTTCGGGAAGAAAACGGCGGAGAAGATCCTCAGGGGAATCGAGATTTCCCGCCGCAATGCCCATTTGGAGAGATTTCCGGCGGCCGCGGTCGAAGCGCACCTGATTCTCGCCAACGTCGAGAAGCATCCCGGCGTGAGGCGCGCCGATGTCGCCGGCTCGATCCGGCGACACAACGAGGTGGTAGCCGACATCGACATCGTAGCCGAATGCTCAACCGACCCGGGGGAGGTGGCGGAATCCTTTGCGCGTGCCCCGGGAGTGAGCAAAGCCAAAACCGGCGACGAGGCCGGCTCCGTCAGGATGTCCTTTGTGGACGGAACCCAGCTCGACATGTACTGCGTAAACAGCGTCGACTACCCGATGGCGCTCTGGCGCGCGACCGGCAGCACCGCGCACGTCGAAGAAATGACCGTGCTGGCGGACAAAAAGGGGTTCCACATCAAAGGCAACCGGCTCGTAAAGAGAGAGGGCACGCGGGTTCCCATCGCCAGTGAGGAAGCGTTGTTCGCCGCGCTCGACCTGATGCCGATTCCACCCGAGATGCGGGAGGGCATGGGCGAAATCGAAGCCGCTGCCCGGCGTGAGCTGCCGGAGCTGGTCACCTTCGACGATCTCCGCGGCGTGCTGCATTGTCACTCTGACTATTCGGACGGCAGCGCTACGATCGAGGAGATGGCGAACGCCGCAAAGGAGCGCGGCTGGAGCTACATCGGAATCTCCGACCACTCGGAATCGGCCTTCTACGCCGGCGGACTCAAGCGCGACAGGCTCGCCCGCCAGCACGACGAGATCGACAGCCTCAACGCGGCGATGGGAAGCTTCAGAATCCTCAAGGGAATCGAGGCGGACATTCTCGCCGATGGAAGACTCGATTACGATGCGGAAACGCTGGACCGGTTCGATTACGTGATCGGATCGATCCATTCGCGCTTCAGCATGGATGGAGATGCGATGACGAAGCGCGTGCTGGCCGCGATGGACGACCCGCATCTGACGATTCTCGCGCACCCGACGGGGAGACTGCTGCTGTCGCGCGAGCCCTACGCCATCAACGTGGAGGCAGTATTGGAGAAAGCCGCGGACGTGGGCGTGGCGGTGGAGCTGAACGCGGATCCACACCGGCTCGACCTCGACTGGCGATACTGCCGCCAGGCAAAGGAGCTGGGCGTGACCATAGAGATCGGGCCGGACGCGCATTCGACCGCGGGGCTCGACAACGTTCACTTTGGGATCGGCATGGCGCGTAAGGCGTGGCTCGAGGCGGGTGAGATTCTCAATACCGGGAGCGCGGAGAACGTTCTTGCCTTCGCGCGCGGCAGGCGCCGGTGAAAAAACAGACCGCCCGCAAGCCCGGGAAGTCAAAACGCCCTCGCATCACAAAGGGCGCAGTCGGCGAGCACGCAAAGGAGATCCTTGCGCGCCTCAAGCGTGAATACCCCGACGCTCGCACCGAGCTCGATTACAAGACGCCGCTTCAGCTTCTGATGGCGACGATCCTCAGTGCGCAATGCACGGACAAGCGCGTCAACATGGTTACGCCTTTGCTCTTCGCGACTTTCCCGACGGCCGCGGCGCTTGCCGACGCTTCGCAGGAAAAACTCGAGGAGATCATCAGGAGCACGGGGTTCTTTCGCAACAAGTCGAAGAGTCTGATCGGACTTGGGAAGGCTCTCGTCGAGCGGCACAACGGCGAAGTCCCTGACTCAATGGAGGCTCTCGTCAAGCTTCCGGGAGTTGGCCGAAAAACCGCGAACGTCATCCTCGGCAACGCGTTCGGGAAGAACGAAGGAATCGTCGTGGACACGCACGTCGGACGTTTGAGCCTGCGACTCGGTCTCACAAAGCAAACGGACCCGGTCAAAGTCGAGCAGGATCTGATGCCGTTATTCCCGCGCGAAGACTGGGCGATGCTCGCGCACGTGCTCATCTTTCACGGCCGGCGCGTCTGCGACGCGCGCGTTCCCAAGTGCGAGATATGCGTTCTGAACGATATCTGCCCGTCGAGTACGGTCTAGGTTATGATTCCATACGAAACTGGCAACTGGTAATTGACAACTGCAACTGAACGGGTACGGTACCGGCATCTCGGTCGATTTGAGATTTGACTGCAACTGAACGGGCAAAGGTCTGTGCCGTAATTCCATTGAGTGACGTCCCGACGTCGTGAACTGGCACCTCGTAGCTATGCTACTGACAACTCGCACCCGNNTTTGATCTCGATCAACCGAGATGCCAGTAAACTCTAACGCCACCTTTCCGCCAATATGACGAAGTTCGCAACGATAGAGACCAACAAAGGAACGATGCGCGCCGAGTTGTACGACAAGGAGGCGCCCAAGACGGTGGCGAACTTTGAGAAGCTCGCCAACTCCGGCTTTTATGACGGGACAAAGTTCCATCGCGTCATCAAGGATTTCATGGTGCAGGGCGGCGATCCGTACTCGAAGGGCGGTGAGCACGCGAAGGGTCCGGTGGGAACGGGCGGTCCGGGCTACAAGATCGACTGCGAGACAGATGGGAATCCGCACAAGCACCAGGTAGGCGCGCTGTCGATGGCGCATGCGGGAAAGAACACCGGTGGCAGCCAGTTCTTCATCGTGCTCAGCGAGCAGAACACCAAGCACCTGAATGGAGTTCACACGGTTTTTGGAAAGGTGATCGAAGGGATCGATGTGATCCCGAAGATCAACCAGAATGACACGGTATCGAAGGCCAGAGTCTCGAGCGATCCGGGAGCGAAATAGCCATGCCCACCAAAAAGAAGACGGACTTGAGCGCCGCGCTGACCGGGTTGATCCTCGGCGCCGTCACACTATTCCTCCTCCTGACCTCGATCGTGATGATGACGAACGCGCATTACCGGGATAAGGAAGCCGCAGAGGCGCATAAGTAGGCGGTTAGCGGGTGGTCGTGATTGACTGTTGGGCTCGGGTGTAGTATGTTACTGACTGGTCAGATACTATCTATTTACAGAAATGCCCCGAGCAAAATCAGCTACACCAAAATGGCGTAGATGCCCCGAGGACCGGCCCGAGCAGATCATCAAGGCTGCCCTCGAGGTTTTCGGCGAATGCGGCCTCGCCAACGCCCGACTCCAGGATATCGCCGAACGCGCCGGAGTCTCCAAGGGCACCATCTACCTCTACTTCCCCAACAAGGAAGAGCTCTTCCGTGAGATGATCCGGCAGACGGCCGTCGCGGCAATCGACCGGGCAGAGCGAGCCAATGTTCCCGGCACCCCAAGGAATCAGCTCCTCGCATTCATGAGAGGCCACTGGGCGTTCGTTCGCTCGCCGGTTTTCATCACCATTTACCGCCTCGTACTCGGTGAGCTGCACCAGTTCCCCGATCTCGCGAAATTCTACGCC
Organism: Gemmatimonadales bacterium UBA4718; assembly: GCA_002404375.1. GTDB lineage: Bacteria > Gemmatimonadota > Gemmatimonadetes > Gemmatimonadales > Gemmatimonadaceae > UBA4720. Next base: position 27,251 of record DHJO01000072.1, read on the forward strand.
GAAGAAGTGGTCGCTCGCGGCCAAAAGCTCATCGCCGGAATCATCCGCCGCGGAGTCGACGCCGGCGAATTCCGCGAGATCGATCCCATGATTGCCGCCCGCGCGGTCGTCGCTCTTATCGTCATGAACGGCATATGGCGCGACGAGCACACCGGGGTTCCGCTTCTCGCTCACAAGAGTGACGAGGAGGTTTTCAACGAGCTGGCTCAGTTCTATCTCCATGCAATGGCTCCGTCCGA
>DHJO01000072.1:27552-35012 GCA_002404375.1 Gemmatimonadales bacterium UBA4718
CGTCCGCGTTCGCTTTCTGACCGCGGCCGCGATCCTGTTGTTCGCGTCGCCCCGCCTCGACGCACAGCAGCCGACCGTACTTTCGCTTTCTCTCGGCGACGCCGGGCGGCTCGCCGCACAGCAGAGCGCCCTGGCCAAGGGAGCGAGATTGCGCGCCGACGAAGCTCAGGCCCGTGTCCGGCAGCGTCGGGCGGATTTGCTCCCCACCGTCAGCAGCTACGTGCAGGAAGCGGGTCGAACGTTCAACACATCGACGCTCGGAATCGACTTTCCCACCCCAGCTGGCCAGCAGCCAATCTTCGATCCGAAGGGCGAGGTCCTGGGTCCCATCAACACACTCGACGTTCGCGGTCGCGTGGAGCAGAACCTCCTCGACTTCGGCGCGATTGGTCGTGTGCGCTCCGCACAGGCATCCGCGCGATCATCCAACGCCGACGCTGATGCGACCGCTGAACAGGCCGCGACGGTTGCTACCACCGCGTACGTCAGAGCGATGCGCGCGGACGCTGATCTGCACGCTCGCCAAGCCGACACGGTGCTCGCGACTGAGCTGCTCGGCATCGCGCAAGCGCAGCTTCGGGCGGGAACGGGTGTCGGTCTCGACGTAACCCGAGCGCGGGCACAGCTCGCTGCCACTCGCGCCAGCCTGATCGCTTCGCGAAACGCGCGCGATCATGCGCACCTCGATTTGCTCCGGTCGCTCTCGCTTCCGGTGGGAACCGACATCGTCCTCACAGATTCGCTCTCCCTGGTCGCAGCTGCCACCGAGCCGGTTCCGGATGAAGCGGCTCTGCTGGCTCAGGCGCTTCGGGCGCGTCCGGACATTCTCGCCGAGGAAGCACGCGTGCGGGCAGCCCAACAGGGTCTCTCCGCAATCAAAGCCGAGCGTCTGCCGTCGTTGGGGCTCGTCGCCGACGACGGCATCATCGGGAAGAATGGCTCGCGCCTTCTCAACACCTACACCTGGGGCTTGCAGGTAAGCATCCCGATGTTCGACGGATTCAAGCGCGAAGGAAGGCTTCAGGAACAGCAGTCGGTCGTGAAGGAAGCACAAATCAGGCAGCGCGATGTCGAGCAGCAGGCCCAGGCTGATGTGCGCGGTGCGGTGTTGGATCTGGCGGCCGCGCGCGAGCAGCTGGACGCGGCGAGCGAGCGTCTCCGTCTCGCCGAACAGGAGGTCGTGCAGGCGCGCGACCGTTTCAACGCCGGGGTGTCGGGAAACGCGGATGTCGTGAATGCGTCCCTCGCGTTGACTGCGTCGCGGACTCTCGTGAACGATGCGGAGACGGCTTACCAGCTGGCGCGGGTGTCACTCGCGCGCGCTACCGGCAGCGTGACGACGCTTAGATAGTTCCAAAACCACTTTTAGCTAAACTTTATCCAGACCTGCAGGAACACAGGAAGATTATGGCAACCGCAATAGAATCCAGCGCTTCGACGAGCACCCGCAACGGCAGATCGACCGCTGATGAGCCGGACAAACCTTCGACGAAAAAGAAATTCGTTGTCCCGATCGCGATCGTGCTCGGGCTCGTCCTCCTCTTCTGGGCTTTCCAGAAATGGAACTATGGACGATCCCACGAGTCGACCGACAACGCACAGGTCGACGGACACATCGTGCCCGTGTTGGCGAAAGTCGGGGGATACGTGAAGACGGTGAGCGTCAACGAGAACGATCACGTGAACGCCGCCCAACTGCTCGTTCAGCTCGACGACGCGGACTATCGCGTGCGGCTGCAGCAGGCGCAGGCCGATCTCGCCGCGGCTGAAGCGACCAGTGGCGGCGGGGGATTCTCCGGCCAGGCGCAGTCACAAGTTCAGAGCGCCACGGGGCAGCGTGCCACACTAGACGCCCAAATCGGAGCGGCCAAGGCCAACGCCGACAAGGCTGATGCGGATCTCGCGCGCGCCAAGGAGCTCGCGACGAAGCTGATCATTTCGCAGCAACAGCTGGACGCCGCGCAGGCGACCTCAGCGGTGGCGCACGCGAATCTCCTCGCTGCGGAACGACAGGCGTCGGCCGCGGGCGGAACGGTCAACACCGCGGAAGCCGGAGTCCGTGTCGCCAGCGCCCGGACGATGGCGGCGCGCGCGGCCGCTGAGAACGCGCAGCTTCAGCTCGATTACACCCGGATTACCGCGCCTGCCTCGGGAGAGGTCTCGAGAAAGCAGGTCGAGGTGGGACAGCTCGTCGCGCCGGGGCAGCCGCTCCTCAGCATCGTTGCCGATACCGGGGTCTGGGTTACGGCGAACTTCAAGGAGACACAGCTCGCTACGATCCGTCCCGGCCAGCCCGTAGAGTTCGAGATCGATGCCTACGGCGGCTGTGTCGGCGAAGGAAAGGTGGCGAGCGTCAGCGGCGCAACCGGAGCAAAGTTCGCGCTTCTTCCACCCGACAACGCGACCGGAAACTTCACGAAGGTCGTGCAGCGTGTTCCAGTGCGCATCGCAGTCACCAAGCCGTGCTCGGGTAATCATCCCCTGCGGCCCGGCCTTTCAGCGAACGTGCACGTGAACACCGCCAACCGGTGAGCACGGCCGTACTGCGGTCCTCGGGGGTGACGCAATCCGAGGACCGCTACGCGCACAAGTACATCATCGCCTTCACCGTCACGATGGCGGCGATGCTCGAGCTGATCGACACGTCGATCGTCAACGTGGCGATTCCGCACATGATGGGAAATCTCGGCGCGACGCTCGACGAGATCGCCTGGGTATCGACGGCGTACATCATCGCCAACGTCATCGTCATTCCGATGTCGGGCTGGCTTTCGGCGTACTTCGGGCGAAAGCGTTACTTCACCGGCTCGATTCTTCTCTTCACGCTGGCGTCCTTCTTCTGCGGCTCGTCGCACTCGTTATTCGCGCTGATCTTCTGGCGCGTGATTCAAGGAATTGGCGGCGGTGCCCTGCTCTCCACCGCACAGGCCACGCTCTATGAGTCCTTCCCGCCGGAAGAAGCGGGAACCGGAATGGCGATCTTCGGCGTCGGGGTCATGGTCGGTCCGACACTCGGTCCGACGCTGGGTGGGTGGATCACTGACAATTATTCCTGGCCGTGGATCTTCTACATCAATGTCCCGCTCGGTATCATCGCGGCGATCCTTACCGTCACCTACGTCAACGACGCGGCCCACCAGGAGCGCGCCGACAAGATCGATTACCTCGGAATCATCTTTCTTACATTCTGCGTGGGCTCTCTGCAGTGGATGCTCGAACGTGGTGAGCGATACGATTGGTGGGATTCACGCTTCGTAACATTGCTCGGCGTTACTGCGCTCATTTCGGGAATCGCCTTGATCTGGCGCGAGCTCACCGTCGACGAGCCTGTCATCAACTTCCGGATCCTCAAAAGTCGTCAGCTCTCGGCAGGGGTGAGCCTTGGACTGCTCCTCGGGTTCGCGCTTTACGGCTCTGTATTCATCCTGCCCGTCTTTCTGCAGCAGCTGTTGCAGATGACTGCGTGGCAAACTGGAAAGATCATCCTGCCCGGGGCGATTGCGTCTGCCGTAACCATGGCGGTGGTAGGAAGAAACGCCATGCGGCTGGACGCGCGCTACACGGTCGTTGCCGGGGCGTTTCTCTTCTTTTGGTCGATGCTCAAGATGTCGCACCTGACATCTGCCAGCGGTCAGCAGGATTTGTTCTGGCCACTGATCCTGCGCGGCATAGGGCTTGGTCTGATCTTCGTGCCGCTGACGAACGCGACGATGGCCGATCTCAAGGTAAAGGATCTGGCTCAGGGCACCGGCATGTTCAATCTCATGAGGCAGCTCGGTGGCTCGCTCGGGATCGCCGTCATGGCTACTCTACTCGCGCGCTTCATGGCGAGCGAGAAAGCGGTGTTGACCGAGCATGTCGGTGCCAGCGATCCGGAGACATTGAGCCGCCTGTCATTGCTCACCCGTGGACTGATATCTCGCGGGATGAATCCGCTGGTCGCGCAGCAACAGGCACTCGCGATCCTCGACAAGCAGGTGACGGTGCAATCGAGCATGCTCGCCTTCTCCAGGATCTACCTGTATAGCGGCCTAGTGCTCATATTCGGGCTGCCGCTACTGCTATTGTTCCGGACGGGTCGCGCGCGCGGCTCGATGGGCCCGGTACATTAGCCTCTCAACAGTTGACTGTACCCCAACGTATTTCTGATGAGGAGCGAGAGCTCGTAAGCCTGGCCCGAAAGGGCGACGAGCGAGGTTTCACCGGGCTCGTGCGATTGCATCAGCGCCGCGCGTATATAGTGGCGCGATCGATCGTCATGACCCATGAAGATGCTGAGGACGCGGTTCAGGAAGGATTTCTGCGCGCCTACCAGGCCTTTGACCGGTTCGACCCCGCACAAGCATTTGGCGCCTGGCTCAATCGAATCGTCGCAAATGCGGCGCTCGATCTGGCTCGACGGAAAAAGGTGCGCACTGCCGAGGAGCTCTCGGAATCGATGGCCACGGCCTTCCGTGATCCCGCGGAGGACCGTGAGCTGAACGAACGGCTCAATGCGGCGCTGGCGGAGCTTCCGCCGCGCGCGCGGTCTGTGATAGTGCTGCATGATGTGGAGGGCTTTACGCACGCGGAGATTGGCGAGTTGTTGGACATCCCGGGCGGAACGGCTCGTTCCGATTTGCACCACGCGAGGCAGAAGCTCCGGCGACTGTTGGGGAACCTGAGGGGGTAGAATATTGTGATGGAAAATCGTACCGATTTGCGACCCGACGACGAAGGCGATGCGAGGATCACGGAGATGCTCCGTGATGCATATGTACCGCCCGCCGAAGGCGCGTATTGGAACGCCCTCGAAGGTCGCATTGTCGCATACATCGCGGACCACAGGCCGGCTGTCGTTCGGATTCCTGTCAACTGGTGGTCCGATCTCGCGGGCTGGGCTGCGCCGGGACTCGCTGCTGCCGCTCTGCTTTTCGCGGCCGCGGGAATGCTCTGGTCGCGACAGAACGACGAAGAGCTGCGTACCGGGTATGAAGCAGTCACGGAGTCGGTCGCCACGGATGTTCTGCCCGGCGCGGTACAGGTAGTGACGGCTCCGCGCGACGGTTCGTCGCAGCGTGAAGCGACGTTCCGCTACGTCATGTCACATTGAGGATGCAAATGAACCGATCCAAAGGCTACGCGCTGATGTTTCTTCTCGGCGCATTCATCGCCGGCGGGGCGCTTGGGTTCTCCGCCGACCGCGCAATTCGCAGCGGTCGCGGTCGCGAGCTGCACGGAGCGCGCGCGTACAGGCAGCGGATGGCTGACGAGCTCAAGCTCACCCCACAGCAGCAGGGCTCCGTCGATTCGCTCATCGAGCAGAAGCATCGGCAGATCATGGCCCTCTACAAGCCGTTGAGGTCGCAGCTGGATTCTGCCGCGGTCCTGGCGCGCGTCGTCAGCGACAGCACGCATGCGCAGATCAAGCGGTTGCTCAACCCCGACCAGCAGGTCAAGCTCGACAAGATGAGGGCGGCCGCGCGCCGGGATCTTGCTGAGCGGCGCGGCGGAGACACGGCTGCGGGTGGCGAGCGTCCTCCGGGCCCTCTGCCATTCTGACATCAATCCGCAAACGACAAAAAAGCGCCGGTGCAATGCACCGGCGCTTTTTCTTTCACTTCAGAGGTTATTAACCGTTATCGGGATCGGCGTTTCTTTCGCCTTTGCCGAAGTTCTTCTGCACCTTTCCCTCAAGCTCTTCAGTGCGACCCTTGATGTGCTGATTCATGTTATCCGTGGCATCACCCAGATCGCCGCGAATCCTGCCCTTCGTCTCCTTCACACTGCCTTTGACTTCGTTCTCGAGACCGCGTTCGTTAATGTCCCTCATCTTACCTCCGCTGTTGAATCAAAGTCGTTCCCAGTTGCATCACTCTTAAAGCAATCGATATGCCCCGGGGACATTCGTTTTTTGCAAGGGCGGTACCGACCTTGCAAAGGGTTGCCCGCTTGCGGAAATTCCGAGGTCAAAGCCACCAGCTCTACGGTTGGCCTTTACAACCTCAATAGGTCGCACAAATCAGTACTAACGTAGAAGCTCACCCGAGCGGCCGCCGTCTCGCAAAACTCACAATTCTCGCGCTCGGTGTCGTTTACGGGGACATCGGGACCAGCCCCCTGTATGCCTTGCGGGAATGCTTCAAGCACGGCCTGGACCCGCTTCCCGCCAACGTCTACGGCGTTCTCTCGCTGATCGTCTGGTCGCTGATCATCATCGTCAGCGTCAAGTACATCGTCTTCATCATGCGAGCGGACAACAACGGCGAGGGCGGAATCCTGGCGTTGCTTGCGCTCATCCTCCAGAAGCAGCGTCGCGACGCTGACACGTTCCGGCGCAAGGTGATCATCGCTCTAGGGCTCATCGGCGCCGCGCTGCTTTACGGCGATGGCGTGATAACTCCCGCGATATCGGTCTTGAGCGCCGTCGAAGGTCTGGAAGTCGTCGCGCCATCGTCAGGGGGCCTCGTAATTCCGATCACCATCGCCATCCTCATGGTGCTCTTCTTCTACCAGAACAAGGGCACTGCGAAAGTCGGCCGGATATTCGGACCCGTTATGGTGATCTGGTTCGCCACCATCGGCATACTCGGAATACGCGAGATCATGCTCGCTCCGCAGATTCTGACGGCGCTGAATCCATGGTACGGCCTCAGGTTTTTCGCTGACCACGGTGCGTCCGGCTTCGTGCTCCTCGGAGCGGTCGTGCTTGCCGTGACTGGGGCGGAAGCGCTGTACGCGGACATGGGACATTTCGGAAAGCGTCCTATTCGCATCGCCTGGTCCGGGCTCGTCCTACCCTGTTTGCTCGCCAATTATTTCGGACAAGGCGCGCTCATTCTTCGCGACCCGAGCGCGGCCGTGAATCCTTTCTACCTCCTGGCGCCAAGAGCGGGGTTGTACCCGATGATCGCTCTGGCGACGATCGCCGCGATCATCGCGTCGCAGGCGCTGATTTCCGGCGCCTTCTCGCTCACCCAGCAGGCGGTGCAGCTCGGTTACAGTCCGCGCGTCCAGATCATCCATACCTCCCAGCAGGACACCGGGCAGATATTCGTGCCTGAGGTGAACCGGGCGCTGGCGCTGGGCTGCATTTTCGTGGTGCTCTACTTCCGTTCCTCCAGCGCCCTCGGCGCGGCGTATGGCATTGCCGTAACCGGGACGATGGCCATCACTACGATCCTGTTCTACGTGCTGGCGCGGTCCCACTGGCAGTGGAGCATCTGGCGAGCGGGAGCGCTCACCGCGTTTTTCCTGATCATCGATCTCGCTTTCTTCGGCGCCAACCTGCTCAAGATCATGCAGGGCGGCTGGGTTCCCCTCGCAATTGGGTTGGGAATTTTCGTGCTGATGACGACGTGGCAGCGTGGCAGGCTGATCGTTCGCAGTCTGCTCGTCGATGCTTCGATCCCTCTCGACGCGCTGCTCAAGGATCTTGGAGACGATAATCCCGACAAGCGCTTCAAGCCCGCGCGCGTTCC
>DHJO01000072.1:35055-36135 GCA_002404375.1 Gemmatimonadales bacterium UBA4718
AAGCACAACAAGGTGCTGCACGAGAACGTGGTGCTCCTCTCGATATTGGTGGCCCAGGTGCCGGAAGTGCCGATTACCGAGCGCGTAGAGGTGACCTGCTTTCCGCACAACTTCGCGCGGGTCAAAGCCAAGTACGGCTTCATGCAGACCCCGAACGTGCCGGAAGTTCTCGCGATTGCCACCGAGCGCGGCATCATCGCGAAGCCAGCAGAGACCACGTACTACCTTGGACGGGAGAATCTCATTCCGTCGGGAAGCAAGCCGATCGCTGGTTGGAGGAAGCACCTTTTTATTTTCATGCAGCGCAACGCGCGGCCGGCGACCGAGTTTTTCGGAATTCCGCCGAATCGCGTGGTCGAGCTCGGCGCGCAGATGGAGTTCTAGCCAGCCAGCGGGGCCTATCGGCTCGACAATCCGGAAGCGGCTACTCTTCTTCACGCCGCCGCATCTTCTCGATATCGCGCCGATCTTTCTTGGTGGGACGCCCGCGCTCGTAGCCCGAAACCGATTGCGCCGCTTTCACCTGGATCTGCATGGCTTCTCGCGCCCGACGTCCTTCGGCGCTCTCTTCGTACAGTGTCGCCGCAACCGAAGCCGGTCCACGCCGTTCCGAAACCGCGCGGACGGTGACCAGGTGCTGGTAAGGACCCAGCCGGATCCTGAGCGAATCCCCTGCCTGGATCAGTTTCGCGCGTTTGGCCCGCTCGCCATTTAGTTCGACCTTTCCCTTCTCGACAGCGTCGGCGGCGAGCGCCCGCGTCTTGTAAAACCGTGCCGCCCACAGCCACTTGTCGAGTCGCACCCTGGTTTGGTCGCCTGAGCTCATCCCTTTCGTTGCCCCTGCCGAGGGTTCGGAGTCATCAAGATAAGCGAGATCCCTCCTTGGCAAGGTGCGTCCGTGGTTGAAGACAACTGGGCAAGCCAGCTTAAGAAAATCGAGCGGGAGTTCGAAGGACTTCCGCCCGAGCCGTCGCCTGCATTCAAGAAACTGCAGAGCGAAGAGGAGCGTCGCGCCAAAGAGAAGGCGCAACAGCGCACCGCGATGTTCGGCGCCGGCGCGCGCTTGATTCTCGTATTCGC
>DHJO01000072.1:36205-40481 GCA_002404375.1 Gemmatimonadales bacterium UBA4718
GAAGCCGTAATCGTGGCTGGCGGACTATGGGTCGCCTTCACCACGTGGCGCGGACGTCTCCCGAAGATGCACGCGTTCTCGCTTCTAATCGTTCTTGCCGGGTTGGTATTGATCGCCGCCGAGGTGTTGCCGAGAATCGGCTATGCGGCGACTGACCCGAAACACCCTCCCCAACTATGGTGTCCGGAGACGACGAGCCCGCGACCCGCTATTACCATGACTGACCCGCACCCGGCAATCACAACGACGAACGCGCTGCCAGATACTACTGTGCTTGAGCAGCGCGTTCGCTTTGCGACCCAGTCTCTCGGGAGCCGCTGGAAGGAGAGTACCACCGATCTCGCTAGACAGCTCCGTCCGCAGCAAGCTGCCTTAGAGCAGACGCTGCATCGCGAGCTGCGTTTGCGGCGAGAGCCCTGATATCATCCTCCGTTACGGGCTGTAGCTCCAGCCCTGCGGAGCCCTCGACTTTCATGACTCGCGCCCGCGCCGGCGCCAGAGTCCTGATCCTGATCCTGATCGGACTGCGAAGTCGAACACCGCCCGGCAGCTTTTCCAGGCGCTCGAAAGGGCGAAACATCCCCATCTCAGGAGGTATAACGACGCCGCCTGGTCCGTCGAATTCCATCATGCCGTCGCCACCGGGGAACCCCATCCTCAATTGATTCCGGAAGCGCATCACATCGCTCGCTTTTCCGGCGACGACCTGCACATCTCGGAGCCTTCCACCTGAATAAACGCGCAATGTCACTCGGCTCCCCGGCGTAAGCTTCTGCACCTCGCGAGTCAGCCGATGCGTTGCGACTTCGTTCGAATACGAATCGTCGATGTCCGCGGCTGGTGTGCGAAGATCGACGCCGTTGATGGCGGCGATTCGATCACCCTCGATGATGCCAGCGCTCTCCGCGGGACCTTTCGGCGTTACCCCCTCGACGAACACGCCGAGCGTATCGCGACGTGTACCCGTCGCGCGAAGCTCGATACCAAGAGCTGCGCGCTTCTCCATTGCGGAATCCATTCGCAGGAAAATCCTGTCGCCGAATGCCGAGTCTCCCGGCAAGCGGCGCCGGAACACACGACATTCCATGCGTCCGTCAGAGTATTTCGTGCACGTAGAGTCGGGCTGTCCCTTCAGCGCCTGCGCATCGAGTGTCCCCGCGACTGACATGGCAGCTATCGCGGAAACGAGCAGCAATGCTTTCATCGTGTCTCCTTGATGGTTCTGTGCCATAAGACATCGAACCGCAATCAAGGGTTGCCGGTGCAAAACGCGACCGCTCCCGCGATATTGAGGCATGTCTACGACGCTCGAGCCCCCCAAGGCGCCGCCCAAGAGCCCGGAGATCGACGTCCACGCCATCGAGCATCATTGGCAGGATGAAGCGGATGCGGCGTACCTGTATCGCCTGTTGGCCGCCGCCGAGCCCGATCCGAAGAAGAAGGATGTCTACTCGCGTCTGGCCGATGTCGAAGACCGGCACGTAGTAGTCTGGAGCAACCTGCTCGCGGGGCACGGCCACCCGCCTCCGAAGTTTCGCCCCAGCGGGCGCGCAAAGCTGCTCGCCGCACTCGGACGCTGGTTCGGCCCGAGCTTCTTGCTGCCGATGCTCCTAGAGGAAGAAGGGCGAGAGGTGAAGGCGTACCTCGACATGCATCGCGAGACCCCGCGCGGCGCACCCGGCGGCCCGGAGGCCCTGATCCTCGCGCGCGAATCAGCGGAGCACGCGACCACGCTCGGCGCGATCGCCGGAAAGGGCGGCGAGCCGTGGCACAAGACGTCGTCGGGTGGATTCCTGCGCAACGTCGTGTACGGATTCAACGACGGACTCACAGCCAATTTCGGGCTCGTGGCCGGCGTGATCGGGGCGGCGACGGTGAATCAGCACCAGGCCGTCGTGGTTGCCGGAGTGGCGGGCCTGATCGCGGATGCCCTGTCGATGGGATCGAGCGGGTACCTCGCGAGCAAGAGCGAGCGCGAGGTTTACGATTATGAGATCTCGATGGAGAAGACCGAGATCGAGCTCATGCCCGAGATCGAGCGCGACGAGCTGGCGATCATATACGAGACAAAGGGAATGGACCGCGACTCCGCGCACACGCTCGCGACAAGAGTGATGGCCGACCCTCAGCTCATGCTGAAGGAGCAGGTGCAGGAAGAGCTCAAGATCAGCGAGTTCAGCATGTCGCCGCTGCGCGAAGGGTGGATCACCGGCCTCGCGACCGCGTTCGGAGCGGCAATTCCTGTGTTTCCGTTTCTCATCTGGCAGGGCACGACGGCGATCGTGATCTCGTTCGCGGTGTCGATGCTCTCCCACTTCGTGGTTGGGGCGGCACGATCCGTCTTCACGGGGCGCTCGGTTTTCCGCTCGGGGCTCGACATGTTCGTCGTGGGAGTAGGTGTAGCCGCGGTGGGATACTTCTTCGGCGGTTGGGTGGGCAGGAGGATCTAGCGTTTTTCTTTGCTACCATCATTGATGCCATCACGCCCATACGTTCTCGCCGAATCCAACTGGAAGTCGGTCAAGGACACTGACTATGAGGTCGCCATCCTCCCGTGGGGTGCGACAGAGCCACACAACTTTCATCTCCCGTACGCCACCGACAACTACGAGACAGCGGCGATCGCGGAGCGCGCGGCGGAGATCGCCTGGAAACAGGGCGCGAAGGTGGTCGTGCTTCCCACTGTTCCATTTGGCGTGAACACGGGACAGCTCGATCTCAAGCTTGCCATCAACATGAACCCGAGCACCCAGCTCGCGGTGCTCACCGATATCGCGTCGGCGCTTTCCGGTCAGGGCGTGAAGAAGCTGCTCATTCTCAACGGCCACGGTGGAAATGATTTCCGGCAGATGATTCGCGAGCTGCAGCCGCGTGTGAATCTTTTCATCTGCATGATCAACTGGTGGACCTGTGTGAACGCCAAGGATTATTTCGACGACCCTGGCGACCACGCCGGAGAGATGGAGACGAGCGCGATGATGGCTCTCGAGCCGGAGCTGCTCCGCCCCCTGTCCGAAGCCGGCCCGGGCAAGGCCAGGAAATTTCGCGTTGCCGGACTGCGCGACGGCTGGGCATGGGCCCCGCGACAGTGGGCGAAAGTCACGAGCGACACCGGTACGGGTAATCCCGCCAGAGCAACCGCGGAGAAGGGCGAAAAATTCCTCAAGGCAGTAACGGAGCGGATCGGTGGATTTCTCGTCGACCTCGCCAGGGCTGATCCCAACAAAATGTACGAATGATGCTTCAACTGCCGCTCGGGCCGACATCTAGGACGGAAGGGTTATACGGATGCTCCGGAAGAAGCCCGGATCCTTCGGATCGGCTCCGCTTGGCGTTCGAGCTCCGTCCGGCAGGGCTGTGATTTTCTTGTTATTTCGTGGGAAAGATCCGTGAGGCGGTCTGAAGCATCCCGAGCGGCAGTTCCAAAAGATCTCGGTCCTGCCAAGCGGAGTCGTAACGCCTATGGAGGCAGATCCGGAGCATCCGCCCCTTCTCCGGAGCATCCGTGTTAACCCTCCGTCCTAGATGCTTCTGCCGCTCCCGGAACAGCGCACAATAAGACGGATCCTAGGCCACGATGTTGAGCAGCCGCCCCCGAACGAAGATGATCTTCTTCGGCGCGCCGGTCACGAACTTCGCCACCGTCGGATCGGCGAGGGCGGCGACCACTGCGGCTTCCTCAGCAATATCGTGCGGCACCGTGATCTTCGAGCGCACCTTACCGTTCACCTGGACTACGAGCTCGATCGTATTCTCCGCCGCCAGCGCGGGATCGAAGCTTGGCCACGCAGAGTCGAACACGCTCCCCGTTCCGCCGGTCTGCTCCCACAGCTCCTCGGCGATGTGCGGCGCGAACGGCGACACGAGTGTGATGAGCGGCACAACCTCGTCCCGGTGCGGCGTGCGCTCGCCTTTTCGGAGCACATTCATGTATTCCATCATAGCCGCGACCGCCGTGTTGTAGCTGAGGCGCGAAACGTCCTCGCCAACTTTCCGGATGGTCTGGTGAAGCTTCCGCATCACTGAATGATCGGGCCCACCCTCGGCTGACATGCTCTGCACCGATGCGAACAGCCTGTCCAGAAAGCGCCGTGTTCCCGAGATGCTCTGATCGCGGAAATCGCCGCCCTGCTCGTATGGACCCAGGAACATGAGATAGGTACGGAAGGCGTCGGCGCCCCAGGTCTCGATGTACTCGTCGGGGTTGACGATGTTGCCCTGCGTCTTGGACATCTTCGCGCCTTCACGGATGATGTGCCCGTGCGCGCGGAACCGG
>DHJO01000072.1:40548-43589 GCA_002404375.1 Gemmatimonadales bacterium UBA4718
AGCAGATGCAGCACCGCGTGCTCGTTGCCCCCGATGTATGAATTCACTGGGAGCCACTTCTTCGTCACCGACCTCTCGAACGGCACATCGTCGTGCCCCACGCTCGGATAGCGCAGGAAATACCAGGAGTTGTCGAGGAAGTTGTCCGACACGTCAGTCTCGCGACGTCCCGTTTCCCCGCACTTTGGGCACGCCACTCGATACCACTCCTCGTGACGCGCGAGCGGCGAGACACCGGTGTCGTCGGGCTTGAAATCCTCGATGAACGGCAACAGGACGGGAAGATCCTTCTCCGGCACCGGCACCGTTCCGCACGAATCGCAATAGATGATCGGAATCGGCGGACCCCAATATCGCTGCCGTGAAATGCACCAGTCGTGCAGGCGGTAATGGACGATGGGCTTCGCCGACCCGCCCTTCGCAAGCAGCTCGACGATCGCTTTTTTGGCCGCCTCGACGCGAAAGCCATCGAACACGCCTGAATTCACCATGGTGCCTGATTCACAGTCCACAAACGCCTCGTGCAGCGGCGTAGACGCGTCCTCTTTCTCGCCGCACACCACGCGGACGATGGGAAGGTCGAACCTGGTCGCGAACTCGAAATCGCGCGCGTCGTGTCCGGGTACTCCCATGATCGCCCCCGTTCCGTACTCCATCAGCACGTAATCGGACACCCAGATCGGAATTTCCTGTTCCGTGGCGGGATTTATCGCATAGGATCCGGTGAAGACTCCCGTCTTTTCGGTGCTCGTCTTTCGCGTGATGATGTCCTGCTTCTTCGTCTTGTCGCGATAGGCGTCGATTTTCTTTTTTTCCTTCGGGCGGGTGAGCTTTTCGACCAGCGAATGCTCGGGTGCAAGCACCATGTAGGTCGCGCCGTAGATGGTGTCTGGACGCGTCGTGAAGACCCCGATCTCGCACTCCACTCCCTTCACGTCCTTGGTGGCAAACGAGATCTCCGCCCCTTCGGAGCGGCCGATCCAGTTCCGCTGCGCGGTCTTTGTGGTCTCCGACCAGTCGATGTGATCGAGATTCTCGAGCAGCCGCGGCGCGTAGTCGCTGATGCGGAAGAACCACTGCTCAAGCAGACGCTGCTCGACCGGCGTCCCGCATCTCTCGCAATGGCCGCCGATTACCTGCTCGTTGGCCAGCACGGTCTTATCCTTCGGGCACCAGTTGACCGCAGCCTGCTTCTTGTAGGCGAGCCCCTGCTCGAAGAGCTGAAGAAAGAGCCACTGTGTCCACTTGTAGTAGTTGGGCTCGGTGGTCGCGAGCGTATAGCGCCAATCGACCATGAGTCCTGCCCGTTCGAGCTGTCGCCGGAAGTTGGCGATGTTGCGGGGAATGAGATCCATCGGATGCTGCCCGATCTTGAGGGCGTAGTTCTCCGAATGAATCCCGAAGGCGTCGTACCCGAGCGGCTCGAACACGTTGTGTCCCATGAGCCGCTGGAATCGTCCATGAATGTCGTTCCCCGTGAACGCAAAAAGATTCCCGACGTGGAGTCCTTCGGCGGACGGATAGGGGAACATCATCAGTGCGTAGTACGGCCTTTGGGCGCGCTGCAGGTCCGTGTTGTTGGTCCCACGCTCCTGCCAGATGCGCTGCCACTTCCGCTCGATTGCTTGTGGGTCGTAAGCGACGACCGAGGGGGAGAAAGGGTCGTCCCGTGTTGCCGAATTGTCCATCCGTAAAAGCTAGTGGCTCAGCGACAGAGTTTCATCTGTCGTCGCAGTGATCGAGTAGTCTCACAATCGTTGTCCAAAATGACTGCAACGCCCCTTCCAATCGCTTCCCGTTCCGCCTCGGGCTTTCTCAAGCCCGTGTTCAGCGCGCTCCAGCGACGCGCGCTCAGAGCGAGCCTCCTGTTTGGATCGGTGTTCCTCGTCGGTCTGGTGGCGATCTCGTGGCAGGTCTACCACCTGATCCCTGAGGAAATTCTTCGCGACGTATTTGCCGTTGACGGCGTGGTAGTGGCGCTGGTCATCGCCTTTCTGTGGATCATGGTCGCCCTCGCGGCCACCGCCGGCGCGGCAATGATATTCGTCCGCCAGCACGTCAGTGGACCGGCGACCGAGCTGGCGCGCACGCACGAAGCGATCGCCAAGGGTGATCTCTCGAGCGTATACAAACCGTCCGCGTCGAACGTGTCCGTCGACCGCCTCACCAGGTCGACGATGACGATGCTGACTGAGTTGAGAAGCATCACCGGTAAAATGCGGACATCCGCCCACGACAACGACCAGCTTGCGGGGCAAATCGCCATCGCTTCCCAGACCGCCGCCGCGTCAGCGCGCGAAGGTGCCGCAACCTCCAACGTGCTGAGCCAGGATGCCGCGACCCGCGACCGGGCGATCAGGGAACTGACCGCCGAGGCGAGTCGACTGGTCCAGATCACTGCCAGCATGAGTGACGCGGCGCAGGAAGGTCTCCGTCGCGACAAGGCTCTTCGCCAGCTCGCGCACGATAACCGCCTGCGCCTCGAGCGCACGGCGACATCGCTCCAATCGCTCGCCTCGGATGCACTCGAGAGCGCGGAGGGAATCGACGCGATGTCGGCCGCCGCGGACGAGATTCGGGCGTTCCTCATTCTCGTTCAGAAGATCTCGCGCCAGTCCAAGCTCCTGGCGCTGAACGCCGCCATGGAAGCGGCGCGAGCAGGCGAGCACGGTCATGGCTTCGCGGTCGTGGCCACCGAAGTCCGCCGTCTTGCCAGCAGCTCAGCGGACGCAGCGCTCCGCACGACTTCGCTCGTGCAGGAGATGCTGGACAGCATCAAGCATTCGCGCGAGTCGACAGCGCGCACGGTCTCGACGGTGGAGCAGGTTCTTGAATCGACCCGCGCTGCCCGCCACTCGCTGGCCCGCGTCGAAGAGGGAACGGTCGAAGGAGAAGACTTGAGCGGCCGGATGGCTACTGCGGTGCGTGAATCAGGTGAGCTGATAACCGGGATGACAGAGCGGCTCGCGAATCTCTCGCAGGGTACGACTGCTTTCTCCCGCGCAATTCAGCACGTCGCGGTATCGAGCGAGGAGCAGAGC
>DHJO01000072.1:43698-44375 GCA_002404375.1 Gemmatimonadales bacterium UBA4718
ACGGAGAAACGAGCGCCTTCGTAGGCCGTAGCGGATCCGAACCGGCCGTCCTTCGCCAGGGCGTAGAACTGCAGATCGAATAGCGGGCGTCCGCGCCCGTCGAGCAGTCGCCGCTCCGTCATCGCGATCACCCGGTCAATGGTCTTCATGCACGCCTCGTCGGGCGACATGCCCTGGCGCATGAGCTCCACGATCAGAAACGCCCCGCAGGTTTTCATGTTCGCTTCGCCCCGACCGGTGGAACCCGCGGCTCCCACTGTGTTGTCGCAGTACTGACCCGCCCCGATGATCGGGGAATCTCCCACTCTGCCGGGCACTTTCCACGACAACCCACTGGTCGTGGTCACCGACGATAGATCTCCCGCTGCATTGACTGCGTTCATGTTGATCGTCCCCGTCGTGAACCTGACATGAAGCGGATCATCGAACGGAATGCTGGCGGTAGGCGGTGGGCCCGCGCTGTCGCTTCGGGTGTCCAGCCAGGCGTCGGCCGGATTGAGGCAAGCCTTCCAGCGCAGCCAATCCCGCCTGCTCTTCTCTGTGAGAAGATTCTGTTCCTTGAATCCCATCTCGAGCGCGAACTTTTTCGCGCCTGCTCCGACGAGCATGATGTGGTCCGTGTAATCCATCACTGCTTTCGCCACGAGTGATGGCGTGGCGATGTCCTCCAATGCCCC
>DHJO01000072.1:44561-46584 GCA_002404375.1 Gemmatimonadales bacterium UBA4718
AGCTCCTGGATGTTCACGCCGGCGATGATCGCGTCGAGTGTGTCGGCGCTCTGCCGGGTGATCATGTCGTAGGCGCGGGCGACGCCGCGAATGCCGTTCGCGGAAGCGACGACCACCGGACGCGGAGGCAGCTGCTGAGTGCCAGGTGCACTGGCACTCAGCACGTCAGCTCTTGCGGACCGATCGAGGGTGAGCGATGCGGCAGCCGCTGCGCCGACTCCGATGAATTTCCTTCTCGAGATTTCCATATGGCCCCAGTTAGTCTTTGTAGATCTTCACGGTGATCTTGCCGTCACTCGTCACCCAGCCGCGATACATGCCCGGCGTGTTGAACGCCATGGCCACGTTTCCTTTGGCGTCCATCACGATCACTCCGCCCCCGCCGTGCTGCCGGGGAATCACCGGCATGTTGGTCGGGTGGAAGGAGCTTCTGTGTCCTCGAGAGCGGCGGCGCAGTTGGCTGCAATAAAGTACCGGCCGAGTGTGGCTTCCCGCTACGCATGAGCGTTTCTTGCCCTCCCACAACCACCTGTCCAAGGTTAGTTTGTACGTGCTTCAGCTAGAAGAATCCGCACAGTGTTTCACCCGGCGAAGGTGAGACGCCTCCAAACGACGAGCACAGGATTTCCTTCGCATGAAAGGTACTGACCGCCTCCGGCGGCTTGCATCCTACGCGTTCTTCGCCGCACTCGCCGTCGCGGCTGTCTCCTGCAACGAAGCACATCCCAACAGTACTCTCGTTCCCCATTCCGACTTTGGGCGCGAGATCGATTTTCTCTGGAATCGCCTGCTTCTCCTCGGCACCATCGTCTTCGTGTTGGTCGAGGGCGTCCTCATCTTCATCGTCATCAAGTACCGGCGCAGAGAGAATCAGCCAACACCGCCGCAGACACACGGCAGCACCAAGCTCGAGATCACCTGGACGCTGATCCCCGCGGTGATTCTGGTGTTCATCGCGGTGCCGACCGTTCGTACTATTTTCATCACTCAGGCGCAGGCTGCGCCCGGCTCGCTCAACATCGATGTGACCGGGCACCAGTGGTGGTGGGAGTTCAGATACCCCGATTATGGAGTCACGACGGCGAACGAGATCTACCTGCCCGTCGGACGCACGGTGAACTTTCGTCTCCGATCCGCCGACGTGATTCACTCGTTCTGGACGCCGCAGCTCGGCGGCAAACGCGACGTCATCACCAATCGCACCAATTACCTGTGGTACACTCCTGATTCCTCGACGGCGAGCAGCGTCTGGAACGGATTCTGTGTCGAGTACTGCGGCTCTTCGCACGCGAACATGCGCTTCCGCGTTTTCACCGTGACGCCGGAGCAGTTCGCGTCGTGGGTCGCGGGACAGAAGTTGTCGGCGCGATTTGGCGCGGTCGGACCTGCGGCACCGACAGGTGGTCCGATTCCCCCGCCACACGAAGGGCCCGCTGTTTCGACGCCGGGTGGTCCGAACATGCCGACGCAAGCACCAGCTGGCGGGCTGCCCGCAGGCTACATCTTTCCGCGCGAGAAAATTCCGGAGTATGCAGTCCCGCACGGCCCGATTCCGCCCGGACTCAAGTTCACGCCCGGACTCACCGGCAATGCAGCGCGTGGAAAGCAGGTCTTTTCGGGTGCGGCCTGCATCGGCTGTCATTCGATCGCCGGCAATCCCGTGGCGATGGGCGTGACGGGCCCAAACCTTACCCACGTTGGTTCCAGAAGCACGCTTGCTGCGGGTCGCTTCCCCAACGCGGCCGCTTACATGGCGCTCTGGATCAAGAACGCCCGCGCGATGAAGCCGGAGGTAATCATGCCGACACTCGGCCTTGATGAATACGATCCTGTCCTGAAAGCAAAAGTCACAGCGGCAACCGGCGGCCTCACCGATCAGCAGATCGCCGATATCGTCGCTTATCTCACTGCACTGAAGTAACCGGAGACAAGACTTGGCAACGACTGCGATATCAACCCCGGCCTACGGTGGCGAATACTCGGGCAAACAATCCGGCCTCTGGAGCTGGCTCAGCACCGTAGA
>DHJO01000107.1 GCA_002404375.1 Gemmatimonadales bacterium UBA4718
GCAGAACTTTATCGCTGGTACGGAGTAAGGCTCAGGGTAGCTGATTCAACCTTGTCGAACCTGCACCTGACGGCATCTTTCTCTGGTGAGTCAGTCGATCGAGTTCTCAACGTCATCGCACTTTCACTCGGCGCGCGCATCGAGCGCCAGGGAAACGTCGCTACTCTCCATCGGGCGAACGCGTCGGGCATTCGGCGCTAACCTCGATCGTCCGGTGAACAGCCCCGCGATTCCGCGTCGTCTCACGAAAATCCTGTTCATTGCCGCGCCGTTGCTACTCTGGTCGAGTGCACAGGCGCAATCGGTCTGTTCCCCATCGGGCGAATTCCTCGGTTCGGTGACGATGTGGACTCCGCCGCTCGACCGCCGCGTCTCTCTGCACGCGCGGGACATCTCTCTTCGAGAGGCGCTCGACAGACTCTCCGCTGAAACCAGCGTTCGACTCTCGTACGCAACCGAAGCCGTCCAGCTCGACAGCAGAGTATGCGCTGCATTCGATTCGCTCTATCTCGGCGAAGCACTGGGTCTTCTACTGCGCGGAACTTCCGTGCTTCCGGTGGCCGCGGGTGGTGAGCACGTCGTTCTGGCGCCGTTGCAGGCGACCAACGAGAGTGACGAGGTGCAGGGCGTGCCGCGAGTGCTCGATCGCGTCGTCGTCACCGGCAACGCAATCGAAGCTCCGGCCCGGCGCCTCACAATCGCGATGAACACCGTCAGCGGATCTCAGCTCTCCCGCTACGCCGAGGGGAACCTCGCCCAGGCGCTGAGCGATGCGGTGCCTGGCCTGTGGCTCTGGCAGACCCCTCCGACATCTCTGCTCGCGCACTACGGAAGCATTCGCGGCACCAGCTCGTTCGGCGCGAGCTACCCCAAGATCTACGTCGATGGAATCGAGCTCGCGAATCCGCTGCTGATCACGCAGTTCACTCCAGAGGCCGTGGAGCGGATCGAGATCATTCGAGGACCGCAGGGCGCGGCGCTGTACGGAAGCGATGCGATCAGCGGCGTGATAAACATCGTCACGCGACATGACGGATCGGATGGCGGGCCGGGCGCCGAGGCGCGGTCATCAGTGGGCGCGGCATCCAGCGCGTACGTTCCGCGCTCGGCAATCGCGCAGGATCACGCGGTGACGATTCGTCAGGGGTCAAGCGCACAGTCCGCCACACTTAGCCTGAGCTCGGGCGGAGTCGGAGCGTACGTTCCGGGCGCGTTCGTGCGGCACGAGACAGGGAGCGCGGGATTCAGACTGGTGCGCTCCAAATTCATCGTCACTGCTACTGGCCGGGCTTTCGACAGCCGTTCGTCGGATCCTTTCAGTCCGCTTTTTCGGGATTCGGTCAGTGCGACTCGTGCCGGGCTCACCACACCGGAATCGGTGCGCGAGTACACCTTAGGCGGAAGCGCGACGATCATCCAGACCGAGCGGTGGACACACCTACTGGTTGCGGGCTTCGACGGGAGTCGCGTTTCGAATCTTGCCGACTACCATACGCCGCTCCCATCTGCAACCGGGCCGGACCTGGGAAGCGCCGGTGGAAGCGCCAATCTCATCACCCTGCGCGCCAGCAGCGTCGCCAAGCTCGGCGATGCGGATAACATCGGAGCGGATCTCACGTTCTCGGGAGAGACTTCGCTGCTCGACTACAAGCCGCAAACTGACAGTATTATCACCCCCGCTGGCGGGTCGGTGGCTCAGTCCGCGATCCAGCGCCGGACGACAGCAGGTGTAGCGCAGGCAAACGTGTCATGGCGCGACGCCGCTTATCTGACTGGAGGTCTGCGGGTGGAGCGGAATGACGTGCTCGGCAGCAGCACCGTGTCAGTTCTGCCGATGATCGGCGCAGCGGTGCTCCACGACTATGGCCCGCTCACGATAAAACTGCGATCTGCCTATGGTCGGGGTATTCGCCCGGCCGCTAACGCCGCGCGCGAGACAGCGTGGTTCGATCCGCGCGGAGAGGCGCATCGACTCAGTTTATCTCCGGAAGAGCAGTCCGGAGTAGAAGCGGGGGTGGATTTCTTCCTCGGAAAATTCCTCGGCTTGCAGGTCACGCGATTCGACCAGCTGGCTTCCGGCCTGATTCAGCGCGTGGCATACACGTATGCCGGCACTCAGACAGAGGGTCGGCCGACAGGCAACGTCGCTCAATCAGAGCCGGTGCGTCCGGAGGACCGGCACATCGAATACACCTTCCAGAACGTCGGCGAAATCACGAACCGCGGATGGGAGTTGAAGGGAGATGTGACGGTGGCGGCGCTCTCGCTGGGCGGAACCTTTTCGACTGTCGACAGCAGAGTGCGGCGCGTGGCGAGAGGATACACCGGCGATTTGCGCGTCGGCGACAGGATGCTCGACGTTCCGGCGAAAACCGGGAGCGTCACCGCTGCAGTGTCGGGGTCGAGCTGGACGGGCTCTCTCACTGCCTCGCGCTCGTGGGACTGGATCAACTACGATGGAGTGGCGCTCGCGGGAGCGTTTTCCAATTCCACGCAGACGGACGCCGCGCTCGTCGGACAGGAGCTGCGGAATTACTGGCTCCGGTACAGCGGCGTGACGCGTTTGCGCGCGAGCATGGGAAGGAATCTTTTCCGCGGACTCGGGTTCACTCTGAGTGGCGAGAATCTCCTCAACCGCCAGCACGGCGAGCCGGACAATATCACTGTCGTTCCCGGCAGGACACTGAGCTTCGGGTTGAAGGCCCGACTCTAGTTCGATCGCTCAACCGCGGGCAGCTTCCATCTGACCCGCAGGTTTGCGTAGTCGTTCACAGTGAGTTGAACCAGCAGCGGTCGCTTGGCCGGATCCAGCCACATTATGACGTCGCGTAGCTTCGCCTCATCGAACGCGGTGCAGCCTGCCGTGTGCGAATCTGGTCCGGCCCAGATGTGGAGGAAGATGCAGGAGCCGCGTCCCTTCACTGGCGGAGCCGCGTTGTATCCGACGATCACTCCGATCTTGTACTGAGCGACCTCTCGCATGTGCTCGGCGCTGTTCCAATCGACGCGGGGCACCGACTCTTTGTCGACGACGGTGTTGTAAGGAGGGGATGCAATGTCATCGACGCAGTCGGTTGTGGGGAGCAACTGAACGTACGGCAGTTTCACTGCCCGCATGGAGTCGCGCGGTGCAAACCCGAACGCGGTGTCCAGCGGAAAGATTCCAGCTGGCGCCTTTCCGTCGCCCTCGTGCTTGTGTGGGCCTTCCGTGGAAACGCCGTCGAACCCTACCCCCCAGGCTATTCCTGTACGCCCAACGACCACCGGAACGGTGGACTCGAGCGACTTCCACTCGGATGTCAGCGTTGCGCGCTCGAAGCGCTGCATCGTCCCCGTCGTCGACGTCCAATCGGGAGTGATCACCACGACGATCTGGCCGGACGTGTCGACCAGCGCGTGCGGGTTTATTCGCATCTGCGGTTGGCACCCGAGCACGCAAATGATGGCAACACGTATGGGCTGCGCTCTATTCCAGTGAATCATCCACCGCCCGAATTGGACAGTTTCGCCTCGAGAGTGCTAAAATAACGCCATGCCACGACTGACCTCCCCCGACATTGCCTCGTACATCCTGCAGATACTCGTGTCGGCATTCCTGGCAATTCTGTTCCTGCAGTCGGGAATCGACAAGGTGGTGGATCGCCGGGGAAACCGCGCGTACCTCGAACAGCATTTCGCAAAGAGCCCTCTGGCTGGAACTGTTCGGCCGATGTTCGCGGTGATCACGCTACTGGAGATCTCCGCAGGGGCGTTGAGTGGAATGGGTTGCGTGGTGCTGATACTCACCCACGATACCATGGTAGCTTATCTCGGCGCTGTCGTCGGGGCGATCAACCTGTGCGCGCTTTTCTTTGGACAGCGCGTGGCGAAGGACTACGTTGGGGCTGCGGCCCTGGTCCCTTATTTTCTCCTGGCGATTAGCGCGATCTATCTGTTGGCTGAGCACTAGAGCCAGGTGACAACTGAACTGGACGGCTAGCTGTCAACTGAGCTGAACGGGGTGTGAGGTGCCAGAGAGGCTTAGGTGCCTGGTGCCAGGTCACTACGCCCAGACTTATCCCCCTGGCGTTCTGAGCAAATGCTTGTGCCGTAAGGCCACTAGTGAAGTCTGGACGTAGTTA
>DHJO01000102.1:0-1964 GCA_002404375.1 Gemmatimonadales bacterium UBA4718
CAGAGCTAGGCAATGCTTCATTCATAATCTCTATGAAACGAATTTGTGGGGACAGGAGGGTTCATGGCATAGACGAACGAGCCGAAAGACTGGTCAGGATTCAGCACGAGGCCGGTCGCTCATCGATCTGCAGGCGGACGCCCTAT
The DNA here is from genome assembly GCA_002404375.1 of Gemmatimonadales bacterium UBA4718. Lineage (GTDB taxonomy): Bacteria > Gemmatimonadota > Gemmatimonadetes > Gemmatimonadales > Gemmatimonadaceae > UBA4720. The sequence goes on from DHJO01000102.1 coordinate 147, forward strand.
CTTCGTGGGAGGGTAGCACTTAGCAGGTATCTGGCGCATTTTTCCACGTTCAATGAAGCGTGAAGATGCCCTCGACTACCACGCATCCGGCCGTCCCGGAAAGATCGCGGTAGTACCGACCAAGCCACTCAACAATCAGCGCGATCTCGGGCTCGCCTACTCGCCCGGAGTCGCGGTCCCATGCCTCGAGATCGAGAAGACCCCCGAGGACGCCTACAAGTACACGGCTAAGGGCAACCTCGTCGCGGTAGTCAGCAACGGCACGGCGGTCCTGGGCCTCGGCAACATCGGCGCGCTGGCCGCCAAGCCCGTGATGGAGGGCAAGTCGAATCTCTTCAAGCAGTTCGCGGATCTCGACGTGTTCGATCTGGAGGTTGGCTCCGAAAATCCTGACGACGTGATCAAGTTCTGCCAGCTCCTCGAGCCCACCGTCGGGGGAATCAACCTCGAAGACATCCGCGCTCCCGATTGTTTCTACATCGAGGAGACGCTGCGGAAGACGATGCGCATCCCCGTCTTTCACGACGATCAGCACGGCACCGCCATCATCTCCGGCGCCGCGCTGCTCAACGCGCTCGAGATCGTCGGCAAGAAGATAGAAAAGGTGCGGGTCGTCTTCTCCGGCGCCGGCGCCGCGGCGATATCTACCGCGGAGCATTACGTGAGGCTCGGTGTTCCCCGGGAAAACATTCTGCTTACCGACCGGAAGGGCGTGGTCTACGAGGGTCGCCCCGGGGAGCTCGATCCGTACAAGGCCAAATTCGCGAACAAGACGAAGGCGCGCACCGTTGCCGATGCTCTCGTCGGAGCGGATGTATTCGTCGGCCTCTCGGTCGCCGGTGCCATCACCGGCGAGATGGTCGCCAAGATGGCCAAGAAGCCCATCGTCTTCGCCCTCGCGAATCCTGAGCCCGAGATCCTCCCGGACCAAATTCGCGCAGTGCGCTCCGACGCGATCATCGCGACCGGCCGCAGCGACTTTCCCAATCAGGTCAATAACGTCCTGGGCTTCCCGTTCATCTTCCGCGGCGCGCTGGATGCTCGCGCCACTCAGGTAAATGAGGAGATGAAGATGGCGGCGACGCGAGCGCTCGCCGCGCTGGCAAAGGAGGACGTTCCGGAGAGCGTTTCGCGCCTGTACGGACTACGTTCCGTGAAGTTCGGTCCCGACTACCTGATTCCCTTCCCGTTCGATCCGCGAGTGCTGCTCTGGGTTGCACCCGCTGTCGCCTGGGCCGCGGTGGCCAGCGGCGTCGCCAAGCAGATGATCGACCTCGAGACCTACCGCGAGCAGCTCGAGGCACGGCTGGGGCGAGCGCGCGGAATAATGCGCGGCATAATCAATCGCGCGGTGCGCGACCCGAAGCGCGTGGTATTTCCGGAAGGCGAGGAGCCGAAGATCATTCGCGCCGCGCGCATGATCGCGGACGAGGGAATAGCGTCGCCAATCCTTCTCGGACAGCGCGGTACGATCGAGCGCATTGCGGAAGAGAATCACATCTCGCTGCGCGACATCCTGATCGAGGATCCGGCCAAGTCCGACAAGCGCGACAAGTACGCGGATTACTTGTGGCAGCGGCGTCAGCGGAAGGGGCTGAGCCACGGCGAAGCGCACCAGCTGTTGTTCAACGGCAACTACTTCGGCTCAGTGATGGTGGCGTGCGGCGACGCCGACGCCCTTCTCTCGGGCGTCGGAATGCACTACCCCGAGACTATTCGCCCCGCGCTACAGGTGATCGGCGCGCATCCGAAAGCCGAGATAGTGAGCGGGCTCTACATGCTCGTATTCGAGAAGCACGTTATCTTCTGTGGAGACAC
>DHJO01000102.1:2197-9707 GCA_002404375.1 Gemmatimonadales bacterium UBA4718
ATGGACGAGAACATCCTTCGTTCGGGTTATCCGTTCAGCGCTCTGAAAGAGCGCGCAAACGTACTGATATTTCCGAACCTCAGCGCTGGGAATATCGCTTACAAGCTGCTGCATCACCTTGGCGGAGCGGCCAAGATCGGACCTTTCCTGGTGGGTATGAATCTTCCCGTACACGTGCTGGAGCAGGGCGCTGACGTTCAGGATATCGTGAATATGGCTGCAGTGGCGGTGATGGACGCTCAGCAGCGGATAAGTGAGAGGGCCAACTCGTAATGGCAACTGAGATCAAGCCGCAGCGCACTTCGGTCGCGCGCGAAAGCAGTATAGGATTGAGCAGACAGGGACTCGCGCCGCGGGGCCAGGTGCACTGGAATTTGATTGCCCCCGAGCTCTTTAAGGACGCCGCTCGGCGCGATGAAGGCGAATTTGCCGACATGGGTCCATTCGTCGCGATCACTGCGCCCCACACCGGCCGCTCACCAGACGACAAGTTCGTGGTGAAGGAGCCCTCGTCGGAGAAGGATGTCGACTGGGGCAAGATCAACCGCCCCATCTCCCCCGAGAAATACCAGCTGCTCCTGGGTGACATCAGCGACTATCTCAACGATTCAATCGAGCTGTTCGTCGAAGATCTCTATTGCGGCGCCGATCCGGCGTACCGCCTTTCAGTACGGTACGTGTCGCCCAATGCATGGCACATGGCGTTCGCGCGGAACATGTTCATCCGGCCGGAACGAACTGATCTGCCCACGTTCGATCCCAACTTCACGGTCCTGCACGCGCCGGAGTTCCAGGCGGATCCTTCCAGGCACGGCACACGTACCGGAACGTTCATCGTGCTCAACCTGGCGGAGCGAACGATTCTGATCGGGGGCACGCGCTACGCCGGCGAGCTGAAGAAGTCGATGTTCACGGTCATGAACTACCTGCTTCCGAAGCAGGACGTTCTCCCCATGCATTGCTCGGCGAATGTGGGCAAGGGCGGCGATACGGTGCTTTTCTTCGGGCTGTCTGGAACGGGAAAGACCACCTTGTCGACGGATCCGGATCGTGCGCTCATCGGCGACGACGAGCACGGATGGTCGGCGGAGGGGATCTTCAATTTCGAGGGCGGCTGCTACGCGAAAGTCATCAATCTTTCGCCGGAGACCGAGCCGGACATTTATCGGACGACGCAGATGTTCGGCACCGTGCTCGAGAACGTGGTGCTCGACCCCGCCACCAAGAAAGTGAAATTCGCGGACCAGTCGATCACCGAGAACACCCGTGCCTCATATCCGCTGCACTACATTCGGAACTACGTCGAGGGCGGTCGCGGCGGACACCCCAGAAACGTCGTCTTTCTCACCGCCGACGCATTCGGAGTGCTGCCGCCAATCGCCAAGCTGACCCCTGAGCAAGCGATGTACTACTTCTTGTCCGGGTACACGGCGAAGGTTGCCGGCACCGAGCGCGGAGTGAAGGAGCCGCAGCCGACGTTCAGCGCGTGCTTCGGTGCGGCTTTTCTCGTCTGGCATCCGACGAAGTACGCCAAGATGCTTGGCAAGCTGTTGAACGGGCACAGGGTGAACGTGTGGCTCATCAACACGGGCTGGAGCGGCGGTGCCTATGGCACAGGGAGGCGCATAAAGCTCGCGTACACCCGGGCTATTGCGCGGGCGGCGCTCGCGGGCGAGCTGGACGAAGTGAAGACCGAAACCGATCCAGTCTTTGGCCTCGCCATTCCGACGGAGATCAAGGGAGTTCCGAACAAGGTGTTGAACCCGCGCGCGACGTGGCCGGATGCGGCAGCGTACGACGCGCAGGCCAGGAAGCTCGCCGGGATGTTTCGCGAGAACTTCGAAAAGTTCGGCAGCGTAGATTCGGCGATAAAGAACGCCGGCCCGAAGGGATAACGTCCTCAGAGCGAAGGGCCGTGCACTTCGAGATCCTGCGCGACCCTGTCTGGAACAACATTCGGGTCGACGAGATCACGCTCGAGCTCGTCGACACGGAAGTCTTTCAACGACTGAGATACGTGCGCCAGCTCGGGTGGACGTACCTGGTCTATCCTGGCGCGACCCACTCGCGCTTCGAGCACGCACTCGGCACTCACCACCTCTCGCGGCGCACGCTCGCGCTTTTGTGTGAAGCTGAAGACGCAACCTCCATCAGCGAACAAGAGCAGGCGATAGTCCGCTCAGCGGCCCTCCTTCACGATGTGGGACACTACCCATTCTCGCACGCGCTGGAAGAGATCGGCGCGCTGCACCACGAGGATGTCGCGCGGCCACTCATCACGCAGGGCGCGATTGCGTCGCTCCTCAGCTCCCGGCTCGGCGACGACGCGCCGGCCAGAGTGTTCGACCTGATCCGGGGCGAGAGCAAGAGCGCGCTTCAGGGACTCATTTCCGGATCGCTCGATCTCGACAAGATCGAATACCTGAAACGCGACGCCTTCATGTGCGGTGTGCCGTACGGTGAGATCGACGTTGATCGACTGACGAACTCGCTGGTACTTGTCGATGATCCCGCGACGGGACGATCGGCCATAGGAGTGCAGGAGAAAGCGCTATCCGCGCTCGAGTCGCTGCTCTTTGCCAAATACCAGATGTACCGGAACGTCTACTGGCACCACGCCGTTCGAAGCGCGACGGCAATGTACAAGCGATTGGTTGAGGATGCGATCGAGGCGGGAATCGTCGATGGGCGATCTCTGGCGAGTTACACTGACGAGGGACTGATGCACAGACTCGAGAGTGCCTGGCCAACACAGCTCCTCGTCGCGCTGAAGGAGCGGAAACTTTACAAGAGAGCGGCGGAGTGGCCTGCTGCGGAGTTGGACGGCGATACCATCGAGTGGATCGCGTCCGACCGAAAGCGTGTAACCGATGCGGAGAACCTGCTCGCCAAGGAGTTCGGCCTCGCGCCCGGCGAGCTCCTCCTCGACTATCCTGCGAAGACTCAAATGCTGGGGCTGGATATTCCGGTTCTCCGCCGGAGCGGAAGAGTCGAGCGCCTGACGGGAGAGGGCTGGATCGGAACGATCAACCTACCGACTCTTTCCGAGGAGCTTTACAAGAGCGCGCGGTGGCTGCGCGTGTTTACGGCGAAGCGGACGAAACTCGAGCCGCGAAAAATCCTCGACGCGCTGCAACGATTGAGCTGAGGCCCGGTAAGGATGCGTCTTGGATCACTCGCCCTTGCGTCCGCCGTTCTGTTGGCTGGTTGCACTCCACCCGTCAACACAACTCCGTTGCCGTCCACACCGTCAACGGCACCGGGCACTCCCGGCACAACGGAGTCGCGGATATTCAATCTCATAAACGCGGAACGAAGGCATCAAGGACTCCCAGCCCTTGTTTACAACGCGCAGCTGGATCGTATGGCGAAGATTCAGGCGGGGAACATGGCGCGTTTCCAGAAGATGGCGCACGTGATACCAGAATCCAGTCTGCCGACGCTAACGGACCGGGCGCGCGAGGCCGGTTATCCGTTCGCCCACCTAGCCGAAAATGTCGCGCTCGGCTACCTGAACGCAGAGACCGTCGTGGAAGGTTGGATGGCTTCGAAGGGCCACCGCGCCAACATACTTCAGCGCGATGTAGACGAGACGGGGATAGCTATTGCGCGCTCGTCGGCGGGGGGGCTTTACTACTGCCAGGTTTTTGGGCGTCGGATGATGTCGTTGTGACCGCCCTCGTGCACACAACGGCCCGAAAGGAGTCCGTTTCCACACCGTAACCCACGTAGTTCCAATAGGTTACGGCCTCTCTCCAGATGAGGTCACTAATTGTGACCTTCGACAAGCCTAAACAGTCCTCCGGGCATGAGCCGACTCACAATCGCCGCTTCGCTCCTGCTCGCAATTCCGAGCTCATCCTTCGCGCAGCAGATACCCGCCTTCTCGGCGTCCACCGATACGGGTCCGGCCCCGGAGCTAATCTTCGAGACCAAGGACGCCGCGGCGCTCACCGTTGGCCTGGCGCCGCTTTCAAAGAGCCAGCTGCGCAACGGCGACCGCGAAGTCAGGATCTGGTACTCGAGCTTCGGTAATCCGCAGTATCTGGTGATCATTCGCCAGAACGGAGCGGTTACTACCGGACGGCTCCTCCTCTGGTGGGACCAGTACTACGAGATCTCTCCCGCAACGGCTGATACGCGCGTCGACAACTTCGTAAGCACCGGGTACGATTGTGGCCCGATTTCCAAGCGCAACTCGCAGTTCGGCGAAGATCGCTGGATCAGCTCGGTCTGCGAAGCCAATCTGAAGGGCACTCCGGACTGGAATGCGTTCCTTTCCGAAGTCGAGGCGCACGCCCTGCCGCAACCGACCGACGCTGTAACCGTTCAGGATCAGACCGACCACAAGAACTGGGGCATCACTGTCGAGCGGAAGTCGGGCGCCAATTATGGGGTGTCGCACTACCCCACCGCTCTGACGTTCGGCGCTCCCGAGCCGGGTCGCGGGCCGAAGCTACAGGACATGGTTAACGCGCTCGCGAGCACCGCGAAGCGAGAGCCAACGGTCGCGCAGCACTAGCACTTCCGGCTGTGCTAGTCGCGCAGCTTTTCCAACCTCTCGTAAAACTTCAGCGCTTGCGGATTCGCGAGCGCTTCCGTGTTTCTCACCGGCCGCCCGTGAATTACCTCGCGCACCGCCAACTCGCTGATCTTTCCGCTGATCGTCCGCGGAATGTCCTCCACCTGAATGATCTTCTTGGGCACGTGGAGCGGGGTGGTGTTCTCCCGCAGGCTCGACGAGATCTTCGCGCATAACCCTTCGTCGAGCGTAAGTCCGGGCTGAAGCTTGACGAAAAGCACGATCCGCACGTCGCCCGGCGATCCTCCATCGATCTCCTGACCCACGGCGACGCTTTCGATGACCTCCGGGAGCTGTTCCACTTGCCGGTATATCTCGGCGGTCCCGATGCGAACCCCGCCGGGATTGAGCGTCGCATCGCTCCTGCCGTAGATGATGTATCCCCGATGCTTCGTAATCTCCGCCCAGTCCCCGTGTCGCCAGACGCCGGGGAAATAATCGAAATAAGCCGCCTTGTACTTCGCTCCGTCGGGGTCGTCCCAGAAGCCGATCGGCATGCTCGGAAAGGGCCTGGTGCATACAAGCTCGCCGGGGATCAATCTGACCGGCCGTCCACGATCGTCGAGCACATCCACAGCCATCCCGAGTCCCGGTGTCTGAATCTCCCCTCGGTACACGGGCAGAATCGGATTGCCGAGCACAAAACAGGAAATGATGTCGCTTCCCCCGCTGATGCTGGCGAGGTGCACGTCGGATTTGACCTTCGAGTAGACGTAGTCGAAGCTGTTGTGCGCGAGCGGACTGCCGGTGGAGAGAATCGCTTTCAGCTTCGACAGATCGTGCTTCTTTCGCGGCACGAACCCGGTTTTCTCGAGCAGTGCGAGGTACTTCGCGCTGGTCCCGAAGATGGTGATGCCCTCCTTGACCGCCATCTCCCACAGTATGTCGGGCGTCGGAGACAGCGGAGCACCGTCGTAGAGAACGACTTTCGCGCCCACGGAGAGGGACGTGACGAGCCAATTCCACATCATCCAGCCGCACGTCGTGTAGTAGAAGATGCAGTCTTCGCGATTGAGGTCGGTGTGGAGGATCAGCTCCTTGAGATGCTGGAGGAGTGTTCCGCCCGCGCTATGCACCATGCATTTGGGAAGACCGGTGGTGCCCGACGAATACATGATGTAGAGCGGGTGATCGAACGGAAAACGTTCGAGGTCCGGAGGCTTCGGCAGCCCTGTGTGTGTCGCGGGCTCGGTCCTGGCCTGCTCGGGAGGAGTCTTCCAGATCATCATCCCCTCCGGTGGAGTCTTCCTGCTCGACCCCTCGGTCGCGGTCCTCTTCATTGCCGCCACCTCCCGCTGAATGGCAATGAAGCGCGACCATAGAATGCCTTTCCGCACTCCGTCCAGATCCGGCAGCTGCTTTCTATAGGGTGTGACGACGACGTGCTCGAGCGATGGAATCCGGAACGCGATCTGGCGAAGACGCGGGACCAGATCGATCTCTTTCCCGTTGTACAGGTAGCCATCGGCGGCGAAGAGAATCCTTGGCGTGATCTGGCCGAAGCGATCCATCACGCCCTGAGCGCCAAAATCCGGTGAGCAGGACGACCATATCGCGCCTAGGGACGTCGCCGCGAGCATCGCTATCACCGCCTCGGGAATGTTGGGCAGCCATCCCGCGACGCGATCGCCGGGCTCGATCCCCGCCGTCTTCAGCGCCTGAGCGAGGGTGCCCACCGCCTCGCGCAGCTCGCGGTAGCTGAGCGTGCGCTGGTGACCTGCCTCGTTCCACGAAGCGAGCGCCGGCTCTTCGTCGCTGAAGCGAAGGAGATTCTCGGCGAAATTGAGACTTGCGTCGGGGAACCAGCGTGGGCCTTTCTCCGGATCCGGGGGCCCCATGTATTCCAGCCCTACGCCCACTCGCTCAGCGCCCCCGCCAGTGCCGCGGTGACCGATGATTCCGCAGAATCTCCACGCCAGCGACCAGAATCGTTCCGGGTTCGCCACGGACCATTCGTGGAGCTGCCAGTAGGAGTCCGGAGAGTAGTCCGGAACAGGCGGGCCACCGCGCTCCTCCACGTAACGGAGGAACTCGGTCATGTTCGCCTTCACTACGCGCTCGGGCGAGGGAGTCCAGAGCGCCTCGCTCATGTCGGCTTCAGCCTCAGCTCGTGGGAGGATTGAACTGAGCGTGCTGTCCCTGCAGCCACGATTTGTGGTACTCGGGATCTTCGATCGCGATCGCCGCCTTCGCGACCTTGAGCGGCCGGAAGCTGTCCATCATGACCGCCAGCTCGTCGGTGTACTTGGCGCCGATGCTCGCCTCCGCCCGTCCCGGATGCGGGCCGTGTGGGATTCCGTCCGGATGGTGCGTGATGCTGCCGAATTCAATTCCCTTCCGGCTCATGAATTCACTCGACGCATAATACAGCACCTCGTCGGAATCCACATTGCTGTGATTGTAGGGGGCGGGAACAGCCTCTGGATGGAAATCGTAGGGACGCGGACAGAAAGAGCAGACGACGAATCCATCGCCCTGAAAAGTCTGATGGACCGGCGGCGGCTGATGCACACGCCCGACAATCGGCTCGAAGTCGTTGATGTTGAACGCCCACGGATAGAAGTATCCATCCCAGCCGACGACATCGAGCGGGTGATGATCGAGCATGATCTCGTTGATGCCGTCATACTGCTTCACCAGAATCGGGAAATCTCCCATCTCGTCCACAGCCTCGACAAACGTGGGACGCCGGATGTCGCGCTCGGAGTAGGGGGCGCCTTCGATCAGCTGCCCGAACTCATTGCGATAGCGTTTGGGCCAGCGCACGTGTCCCCTGCTCTCGAACGTCACGAGCTTGGGCTGCTCGGCGTTCAGGTCGAACCGGTATCGGTGGAGAATGCCGCGGTGAATAACGAGATAGTCGCCTTCACGGAACGGCAGCGCGCCATAGGTGCTCTCCAGCACGCCCGTCCCTTTGCTCACGTAAAC
>DHJO01000102.1:9798-12329 GCA_002404375.1 Gemmatimonadales bacterium UBA4718
CCTGCGCGTTACGGTAGAAGTGCGCGTCGTTCTCGTCGGGCTCGCAGTAAAGCATTGCGATGTCCTGATTGAACAGAAGCGGCATGCGATCGAGAGTGGCGCTGCCACCTTTTTTCGCGCGCGAGGTGAGGAAGTGTCGGTGGTGCAGCGTCTGATCGGGATCAGCCTCGTATTTCGTCTCACGCACTCTGCGCACCGACTTCACGGTTGTCGGCGGATGAATGTGATAGAGGAGTGCCGACGTTCCGGTGAAGCCCTCGTGCCCCACGAGCTCTTCGGCGTAGATCCCACCGCCCGGCTTCTTGAACGCGATGTGCCGCTTTCGCGGAATCTTCCCGAGCGTGTGATAAATCGGCATGGTCTAGAGATTACCGCGTAGGTCTTGTTCGCGCTCGAGAGCCTCGAACAGCGCCTTGAAGTTTCCCGCTCCGAAGCTCTTCGCGCCTTTCCGCTGAATGATCTCGTAGAAGAGCGTCGGCCGATCTTCCATCGGCTTCGAGAATATCTGAAGCAGATATCCCTCTTCATCCCGATCGACGAGGATGCCGAGATCGCGAATCGGTGCAAGGTCCTCGTCGATCTTGCCGACGCGCTCGGTGACGGTGTCGTAGTAGGGTCCCGGGAACGCGAAGGAACTCGACTCCGTTGTCTCTCAGTTTCGTGACCGTGTCGATGATGTCGTCGGTTGCGATCGCGATATGTTGGCATCCCGGTCCCTGATAGAACTCGAGATACTCGTCGATCTGCGATTTCTTCTTGCCCTTCGCCGGCTCGTTGAGCGGGAACTTGATGCGGCCGTTGCCGTTCGCGACGACCTTTGACATCAGGGCCGAATACTCCGTGGAGATTGCCTTGTCGTCGAACGAAATCAGCTGGCTGAAGCCAAGGACATCCGCGTAGTACTTGACCCACTTGTTCATGGCGCCGAGCTCTACATTCCCGACGCAGTGGTCGATGTACTTGAGGCCGACACCCTTCGACTCACCGCGCCCGGCGAACGGGACAAAGCCCGGCATGAACGGACCCTTGTAATTCTTTCGCTCGACTAGACTATGGATCGTCTCGCCGTAGGTGCGAATGCCGGCGATGACTACCTCACCGTGCTCATCCACCAGTGATTTCGGCTCGTACGCTGGTTTGGCCCCGCGCTCGACCGCAAGCCTGAATGCCTTCTTCGCGTCGTCCACCCAGAGCGCTATGTCCTTGACGCCGTCACCGTGCTTGTGGACGTGCGTCGCGATCTCGCTGTCCGGCCGCAGCGCAGTCGTGAGGATGATTCTTACCTTGCCCTGCTCCAGCACGTAGCTGGCTCGATCTCGCGTGCCGGTCTCCGGCCCGCGGTACGCCAGAATCTTGTAGCCGAAAACGTTGCGATAGAACTGCGCCGCCTGCTTCGCGTTTCCGACATAGAACTCGACGAAGTCCGTTCCGTTGATCGGAAAGGTGTCCGTGACCTGCTCAGGTGCCGTAAGTGTCGCGGTTCCCATGACTTCTCCGGATTCAGCGCGATGATTCACAATGGTGTCTACACGGGCTATCCGGCACCGTTCCTCGGACGATACGACGCCGGCTCATCTCTTAAATTAGCTTGCGCGACCTCGAAAGGTATCTCCAATGCGTCCCCGGGGCGCACCGCGTCCCACCTCGCGAATACCTCGGCGCGCTTCTCTCTTACCCGTGCGAGATCTTCCTCGGTAAGCTGAGGTTGTTGAGGCAGGCCATTCTCGACAGAGTACTCGGCAAGCTTCTGGTTCAGCTCGTCCGCGGACGCTCGTTCTCCGATCCGCCGCTCCAGATCGAAGACGCCCACGATCATTTCCGAAATGTTAGCCTCGACCGGAAGTCTCCCGCGTGGCCACGGACTGCCGAAATCGGAGAAATCCCAGCCCGCGGAGACCAGGCCGTAGAATCCGTGTCGGTGGCCGAGCGCTGTCTCTACCGCGTAGTGCGTGAGGTCGTGCTTCGGAAAGAAAGTCGCCTGTGCACCTTCCTGCCGCTGCCACGTCGTCGTCCCATCGGCGCGAGTGCAGCTGAGCGCGGTCCGCCCGTCCGTCCCCTTCTTTATGCGAATGACAATGCGCTGCGAGTCCGCCATTCGACGTTATCTAATGCAGGGTCTTTCCTTTCTCCAGCATCTCGATAAAAGTCCGGATGCGCTTTGTTCTGGTCTCGGCCTTCTTGGCGGTTTGAATTCGCCAGAGTATCGCGTACCTGTTGGTAGCGTTGATCGTTTTGAAGAACGCCTTCGCGCGCGGATTCTTGTTCAGTGCTTTCTGAAAATCCGGATCCACGGTTGCATTTCGCGGCGAGTCGTACGCTGATTCCCAGCGGCCATCCTGTTTCGCCCGTTCGATCTGCTCGAGTCCGGCCGGTTTCATTCGTCCGGTGGCGATCAGGCCCAGTGCCCTCTCTCGATTGATTCTCGACCAGATACTCTTTGGTCGACGCGGCACGAATCGCTGCAGCCATGCGGTTTCGCTATGGGGTCTCCCCTGACCGTCTATCCAGCCATAACAGAGCGCAATCTCGAC
>DHJO01000123.1:0-1530 GCA_002404375.1 Gemmatimonadales bacterium UBA4718
ACAACGACCAGGGTTTTGTGATCGGGAGAGAACCCCAGACCGTGGACGAGCAGCTGCCCGCGGTAAATCGGACTGAAGTTTCCCGGCTGCGGATCCCCGAGGCGAATGACGCCAACGAGTCTGTTGTCGGCGGGGTCGGTAACTGATACAGTGTTGGAGAACTGCTCAGCAGCGTAGACGCGATCACGATGGGTAATCGGCACCGCCGTGCCCTGTGCCGGCGGGGGATCGCCCGATGAAACGCTCCGCGAGGAGTCCCGAGCACTCGCGGTGGCGTCGAGCTGCTGACCCAGCGCCAGTCGCATTACCTGGATCTCCTGCTGCTGCGTCACGACGATTTCCTGAGCCAGGCGTCGGAGTTGCTCGTTGCGTCCGAAGCGAAGCTCGGCCCGAGACATGTCGATTGCGCCCTGGTGGTGCGCGATCATTGCCGCTACGAATGCGGCGTCGGCGCTTCCGGGTGGTCCTGATAGCGCTGCGTCCATCCCCTGGTGCATGCTCGCCATGCATCGCTGGACAGTGGCGGCGAAAGCCGCACCGCTGCTCTCATGGGGGTAAGACGTGTTGTTGGCGATGCTCTGTTCTGCCGGTCCTGGGCACGTCTCGGGGGTCGCCGACTGACCGTGCGCTGCGATGGCCAGGCATGAGACTGCCAATGCCGCTAAAGTCATCGCTCGCGCAAACCGCTGGCGCTTTGCCCATTCGATTGTTAGCGCCTCACCTTCAAAATCGGCAACCGCGTTCTGACCTATCATCGCTGCCTCCAGAGGATTACTGCTTTCTCTTACGTCAACCCGCTAAAGGTTTACGATTTACTCACCCGCGGCGGCCGCCAGCGCTGCGACACCCGCAATGTTCGGCAGCAGCTGCGGCGGAAAACCGTGTCGCGCCAGCAAGTATTCGGGACTGTTGTACGACAGCCAGGCTTTGCCCTGAGCATCTTCGCTTACCAGAATCTTCAGCGGCAAGTCGATGGCAACGCTCGGCGCGGCGAGCATCAAAGGAGTTCCGCCCTTCGGATTCCCGAAGATCAGCAGCTTGGTAGGAGGCATGCTCATTCCGATCTTCGCCGCTTCCCCGCTGTGGTCAATCTGAGCGAAGAGCGCGATATCTTGGGATCCGAGCGCGCGGACCAGCATTGCCACGGTTACATCGAACGGGTGGCTGCTCTGCCTGGTGACGATCCCGCTGGCTTGCGTCGAAGCGGGCGCAATCTTTATGTCCATGGGTGACGCGCGCAGAATCAGTTGACGAACTCAAAGGCAGGTTGCATAAAGTGTGCGTGGTGCCTATGTCCCGCCGCGACTTCCTCAACGGCACCCTTCTCGCCAGCGCCGGAGTGAAGCAGATCGCGCGGTCAAGCAGTTACTTGGTGCTTAGCGCGCGCGATAGATTCAGCATCACTCCGTGAGGGCCCCATGCGTCTCATCGCTTCCTTGCTGGTCGGGACCGCAATTGCGTTCCTGCGTAGTGCCATTGGCACCGGTGCCGCGGACGACGCGCACGGCGATCACCGCGAGTTACAGACGG
>DHJO01000123.1:1651-2119 GCA_002404375.1 Gemmatimonadales bacterium UBA4718
GGTGGGCGACACCCTCTATTTGCGGCTCACGCTAACCGCTGTCGACTGGCATATCCTCGGCGATAGTGCGCCCGCCTTCAGGGTGGGCGCGTTCCAGGAAGAAGGAAAGGCGCCAAGCATTCCGGCACCACTGATCCGCGTACGGGTCGGCACTCCGATTCACGTCGTGATTCGCAATCCGCTCGACGATACACTCGTGGTGCGCGGGCTCAGTGAGCGCGGCGGAGCCAGTGACTCGCTGGTGGTTCTTCCCCGCAGCACAGCCGACGCGCGATTTGTTCGCCGGCTCGCAGGCACCTATCAATACTGGGCTACCCTGGCCGCGTGGCAGCGCGCGCTCCCGCTACCGCCAAACCTCCGTGGCCAAGGACTTCTCCGCCCTCGCTTTGACTCACCGCTCGCGGGTGCGCTCGTGGTCGACGCGCCAGGACCCGTTCCCAACGATCGCATCTTCGTCATCGGCGAGAC
>DHJO01000123.1:2422-3042 GCA_002404375.1 Gemmatimonadales bacterium UBA4718
CACGACGACGGTGATCCGGACCACCACGCGGTGAATGGAATGAACGGTCTCGTTCTCGGCATCACCGTTACTGGCAAGACAAAGGCTGCAGCGCCTTGGCGCGCTGCGAAGCGACTGCAGTTGTTCGTGCAGTCAGATTCGGCGGCTGGCGATTCGGTTCGCCGCTTCGGCTACGTTCTCCTGCGGGGCGCGGAGCCGAGAACGGATTCAATCGAGAATCCAGCGCCCCTGCTTCTGCTGACGCGTGGCGAGGCAACGAGCATTGAGGTGGTGAATCGTTCAACGGAACCGACGACTGTCCATTGGCACGGGATCGAGCTCGACGACAGCTACTACGATGGCGCTGCCGGTTGGAGTGGAAACGCCACGCGCCTGGCGCCCGCGATTCGATCCGGCTCGAAGTTCGACGTACACATCACGCCCAAACGCAGTGGAACGTTCATCTACCACACGCATTTCAACGAGATGCGGCAACAGTTCGGCGGATTGGCAGGACCGCTCATCGTGTTGGAGCCCGGAGAGCGGTGGGATCCGACGCACGACCTTCTGTTCTTCATATCCGACGCGAAGCATGGCAGCGTCGTGATCAATGGCTCGGCCTCGCCTGCGCCGGTGGAGCT
>DHJO01000123.1:3099-4688 GCA_002404375.1 Gemmatimonadales bacterium UBA4718
TGCAAGACTCGACGGTCACGTCATGGCGTCCGGTAGCCAAGGACGGTTTCGCGCTTCCGCCGAGTCAGGCAACAACGCGGCCCAGCATCGCGCGAGTGGCGACCGGCGAAACCGCAGATTTTGAACTGACGCCGGCAACATCAGGCGAGTTGCGCCTGGAAATCGGCGGTCCCAAACTCACAGGTGGCATTCAGGTCGAAGGTGCCGTGCGGCTACACGTAAGCCCTCCATAGTTCAAGGACACCCCTTTATCACTTCCAACGAGCGTGCTATGCGTGCCGGTTCTCTCATTCTGCTCGTCGGAGCAGTCGCTGCCACCATCCCCTGCGCAGCTGCGGCACAAGCGCGCGTCCGACAGGCGGTCGTTCCAGCAACCACCACCCTGCTCGTTCCCGACCGCGTGTGGGACGGAGTGGATGATGCGCCGCATTCCGGCTGGGCGGTGCTCGTCACTGGCAACCGGATCATCGCCGCCGGCCCGCGCAGTCAGATCAGTGTGCCCGCCGGCGCGACCACAATCAATCTCCCGGGGACGACACTGACGCCGGGACTGATCGATGCGCATTCGCACATGCTGCTCCACCCGTATAACGAAAGTTCATGGAACGACCAGGTGCTGCACGAATCGCTGGCGCTACGCACAGCGCGCGCGGTGAATCACTTGAGAGCGACGCTGATGGCGGGCTTCACGACGGTACGCGACCTGGGCACCGAGGGCGCCGGCTACGCCGACGTCGGGCTCAAGCAGGCCGTGAATCAAGGAATCATCCCGGGGCCGCGGATGTTCGTGTCCACGCGAGCGATCGTTGCTACGGGCGCTTATGGACCGGCTGGCTTCAGTCCGGAGTACGCGAACGACATCCCGCAGGGAGGACAGGAAGCGAGTGGGCTCGAACAGCTCGCGCAGGTGGAGCGCGATCAGATCAAGCACGGCGCTGATTGGGTAAAGATCTACGCCGACTATCGCTGGGGGCCGAACGGCGAGAACGAGCCGACGTTCACACTCGACGAGCTCAAAGAAGCCGTCGACATCGCGGGCAGCTCGGGACGCCCGCTCACAGTGCACGCGACGACGGCCGAAGGGATGCGCCGAGCAATTCTCGCCGGCGTCACGACCATCGAGCACGGCGACAATGGCACGCCGGAAGTCTTCAAGATGATGGCCGACCGCGGCATCTGTCTCATTCCGACGCTCGCCGCCGGCGATGCGATCTTCCAGTACAACGGCTGGCGGAAGGGCGTCGACCCTGATCCGGCGTCCATCGTCGCAAAGAAGAAAAGCTTCAAGGCCGCGCTCGACGCGGGCGTGACGATCTGCAACGGCAGCGACGTCGGCGTATTCACTCATGGTGACAACGCCAGGGAGCTCGAGATGTTGGTGGCTTACGGGATGACGCCCGTGGCCGCGCTCCGCTCGGCGACGTCGATCGACGCGAAGATGCTGCACATGGGCGACCAGCTCGGACAGGTGAAGGAGGGCTATTTAGCCGATCTGATCGCGGTGAAGGGCGACCCGACCCGGGAGATCTCGGCGATTCGCCAGGTGCAGTTGGTGATGAAGGACGGTACGATCTACAAGCAGTGAAGAT
>DHJO01000123.1:4777-10258 GCA_002404375.1 Gemmatimonadales bacterium UBA4718
ACCACCCATACGGAGTCCCGCACGATGAGCACCGTTGCTTCAGTCGATCGGACCGCAGAGATGTCGCCGCGCACGAAAGGAAGGTTCGCTGGCGCGCTCTACCTCCTTTACGTAATCGCTGGCGTCTACGCCCAGGCCTTTATCAGCGATCACCTCGTCGTATTTGGTGACGCCGCGCGGACCGCCTCCAACATCCTGGCCAATCAATCCTTGTACAGGTTTGGATTCACGGTTTACCTGCTGGAAATGGCAGGCCAGGTCGCAACGGTGGTGTTGTTCTACCAGCTGCTGAAACCAGTGAGCAGGACGGGTGCGATGCTCGCTGCGGCATTCGAGCTGATTGGATGCGGGATCAAGACCTTCAGCCGGCTGTTCTACTTCGCGCCGTTGCTGGTGCTGGGCGGGGGCGTTTCGTCTCTGAGCGCGTTCAACAAGGAGCAGCTCGACTCAATCGCGCTGCTCCTGCTCAGGATCAACGACAATGGTGCTGCGATAGCCCTCGCCTTCTTTGGATTCTCCACGCTCTTGCAGGGGTGGCTGATTTACAGATCCGGTTTTTTGCCGCGCTGGCTTGGCGTTATCGCGATCATCGGCGGCTTCGGTTGGCTGACATTTCTGTCACCGCCGCTGGGAATGCGCGTGTTCATATACGTGGCGGTTTACGCGTTGCTCGGATTGCTGGCGACGATCGTGTGGTTGCTCACCGTTGGCGTCGACGACGAGCGATGGAGACAGCGCGCCGCTCAGGCAGCGTCGTCGATCTGGAGATAGAGCGGATCGGCCGCATTCCCCAGGCGCCGCTGAAAATCGCGGCGCTTGGCAGGGCGCTGTTTTGTTTCCTAGCTAACTCCCTGAAGGACGGGGGCGCGGCAGTGCAGTTGGCGGGAGGATGTTGTTCAGGCGCATGTAGTTCGCGAGCTGGCTGTAATGATCTGCCAGGTCGAGCGCGTGCCCGAGCACCATTCCGGCGTGTGCGACCGTTCGCGAGTTGCCACCAAAGGTAATGGTCACAGGCTCGCCCAGTTTGGCGTCATCCAGCTGAGCGATCGCCTGGTCGCAGAACGCGAACGAATCTTTGAGGCGCGCAACCAGCTTGGCCTTCGGCCAGGTCGCCTTCACCGAGTCTGCGGTAGCCGTATCCTCGGCTGGCCGCGTTCCCTTCATCGCGCCAAAGGTGTTGCAGAAGAAGTAATCGTCGCTCGCGATGTGCTGAGCGATGAATCCTATGCTCAGCTGCGCCGGTGTTGGCTTGTAGCCGAACTTCGACTCGGGGATGGAATCGAACGCCTGCGCGATGTTGCGATGCAACCCTGAGATCCTGGTACGAAATGCGGTAGTGATCGGATTGGCGGGCGGACCGGCGGGCGGCTGCTGGGCAGCGAGGCTGATGGGCGCAACAAGCGTCAGAATCGCGAAATGAGACAGTTTCATATATAGCCCTGCAGGATGATGAAGGACTCTTATAGTGCGCGCGAGTGGAGAGTTGCGCAATCAGGACGCGGATGTCTGGCGTTACGAGCAACGACTCCCATCCGATCGCCATTGCCAGCGCCGAGAACCAGTGCGATATCTCGTTTGCAACTCAGATCGTCTTTGATTCGTGACTCATCGAATAGCAAACCTTATCGCGTTGGTGATTCTCGCTTCCTGCGCCAGAGAAGCCAGCGTCCGTGAGCTTCCCGCAAGCCAGCCGGCGGCGGAAGCAATTCCGCTTGGAAACGCGTCCAGTACGGTCAGTCGGGCGCCTGACACGCCCAGCCAGGCTCCGGATTCGGTCATCGGCGATGCTGATGACGAATTCGTGCCTCCGATGGAGGACTCCACTGCATTCAATTGCACGCCGAAGTCACTCGGGCCACGCGATACACTGACCTTTCAGTTGGCAACACCGCACGGCGGCGAACTGACGGTACGCACACCCAGCGATGTCTACTTTTCCTTCGTCTATCCGAAGCTCCAAGACCCCACGCAGAAATATTCCATTGTGCGCAGTGAAGACTTCAAGACCATGAGCACGCTGAAGGTGCCAGCTGATATTCGTCTCCCTCCGCAGGTCTACGGCAAGGACACAATTCCTGAAGCTGTCTTCAGTCGACCGGGGCAATACGTGCTGCAGATGGGCGAAAACATGGCGAGCGATCACACAGGACCGCCTTACATTTGCAAGGTGATGTTCACACCGTAAGCTCTGATCCTGCTGAATCTCTTCTATCCATGATCAAATCCTTCAGCAAACTACTCCTACTCTGCGCCGGACTCGCTTCAACCGGCTCCGCGCAATCCGCCTCCCCCTCCCCCGCCGATTTGGCCCGCTGGTCGCGCGAAGCGGCCGCCGTCACGATCATTCGCGACGACTGGGGAATTCCGCACATCTCGGGAAAGACGGACGCCGACGCCGTGTTCGGTCTCCTGTACGCTCAGGCGGAGGACGACTTCAACCGCGTCGAGGCGAACTACTTCAGCGCCCTGGGGCGCGCCGCCGAGTGGGAGGGCGAAGGCGCGATTTATCGCGACCTCAGGATGCGGTTGATCAACAATCCCGATTCACTGAAGGCGCTGTACTCGCGCAGCCCGCGCTGGCTCCAGTCGGTGATGAATGCCTACGCCGACGGATTGAATTATTACCTCTACAAGCACCCTGAGGTGAAGCCGAAGGTCATCGCGCACTTCGAGCCGTGGATGCCGCTCGCCTTCAGCGATGGCAGCATCGGCCCCGACATCGAGACGGTGAACCTGACCCAGCTCGCCGGCTTTTATGGGGGCCGACCAGGAAACGTGAGCTCCGCGCTGCAACTCGAACGCGACGCCGACCGCGGCTCCAATGGAGTCGCAATCGCACCCTCCAACACGCTCTCGCATCACGCGCTCCTCCTCATCAATCCGCACACGTCGTTTTTCTTTCGCGCCGAGGTGCAGGTCACGAGTCAGGAGGGTTTGAATGCCTATGGCGCGGTGACATGGGGACAATTCTTCGTTTATCAGGGCTTCAACGATCGCGCGGGCTGGATGCACTCGTCCACCGGCGCCGACAACATCGACGAGTATCTCGAGACTGTAACGAAACGCGGCGACCATTTCGTTTATCGCTACGGCGCCGAGGCGCGAGCCGTTGCGGAGGAGAGAGCCGTCGTCCGCTACCGGACTCAACAGGGAATGACGCAGAAGGATTTCACGATCTACCGCACCCATCACGGCCCGATCGTGCGCGAGCAGAGCGGAAAATGGGTGAGCGTGAGGTTGATGCAACAGCCGATGAACGCGCTGATCCAATCGTTCGCGCGAATGAAGACGAGAGATTACAAATCGTTCCGCCAAACGATGGAGCTGCACACAAACTCGTCGAACAACACCACATTCGCCGACGCCGATGGAGACATCGCGTATTTCCATTCCAACTTCATTCCCAGGCGCGACACATCCTTCGACTGGACTCACCCCGTCGATGGGAGCGATCCGCGCACCGACTGGAAGGGCGTGCTCTCGGTTGACGAGACTCCCAACCTTCTGAATCCGCCGAACGGCTGGGTCTATAACAGCAACAACTGGCCGTGGTCCGCGGCGGGGCCGTTCAGCCCGAAGCGGTCGGATTTCCCGGCGTACGTTGAGATCAGCAGGGAGGAATCATCCCGGGGCCGCCACGCGTTGAAGGTTCTTCCCGACAAGAAAGATTTTACCATCGCCTCCCTCATCTCGGCGGCATACGACAGCTGGTTGCCATCCTTCGCGCGAATGATTCCAGGGCTGCTCAAGTCTTATGACAACCTGCCGGCGTCCGATCCGCTGCGCGCAAACCTCGCCGCTCCAATTGCCGCGCTGCGCGCGTGGGATTACCGCTGGGCGACCAATTCCATCCCGACGTCACTCGCGGTCTTCTGGGGAGAGGACCTCTTCAAACGCGACAGCGCTGAAACCCGCGCCGCCGCGATGTCGTCGGAGACCTACGCCATCGATCGCGCGACGGACTCGGAGCGGCTTCAATCGCTCGCGGCCGCGACGACAAAGCTCAACCAGGACTTCGGGAGTTGGCAGACGCCGTGGGGAGAAATCAACCGGTTTCAGCGCATCAACGATGACATCGCGCCAAAGTTCGACGACTCGGCGCCGAGCATCCCTGTTCCGTTTACATCGTCGAGGTGGGGATCTCTGGCGTCGTTTGCCGCGCGCGCGTATCCGGGGACGAAGAAGTGGTACGGCTCCAGCGGCAACAGCTTCGTCGCGGTGGTCGAGTTCGGGGACAGCGTGCGGGCGAGGGCAATTACCGCGGGCGGCGAGAGCGGAAATCCCTCGTCGCCTCACTTCAACGACGAGGCGCAGCGATACACCACGGGGAATCTCAGGGACGTGTACTTCTACCCATCACAGCTCAAGGGACACATCAAGCGCGTGTATCATCCCGGCGAAAGCAACTAGCCAATACTATCGTCCAATAGGATCGCTCTGCTTCGCGGCGCATTCATTTCAGGGCTAGAACCACCCGTTGAAGCGAGCATCGCCAGGAAATGCAATCACATTCAGATGTGCAGGCTGATCATCGACAGCCCAAGGAGGCTAATGGAAGCACTTCATCTGTTCTTGTCCTCGGCATCGCGCCGCTTGTCATCTTGCTGTACTGGATGTGGCGCGTGCGTCTGCGACGGCGTGTCAGCGGGATAATATTAGCCAGAGAGATGCCTGCTGCTGGCTGAGCTCAGGCCGGCCGTCACACAAAAAAGGGGGTCGTCGCGCACCGATGCCTGACGCACGTTGCAGCCGAGATATATTTTCCGGATGCCGCGGGCCGTACGGTGGGAATGTGCAGGAGGGTTGCGATGACCCCACGATCTACGGGTTCGAGCGAGTTTGCCGATAGGAACGAGAAGGAACCCATCGCATCATTCAGTCGCCGAACTCTGCTCGCTGGGGCCGTCGGCGCGATCGGCGCGTCGTTGCTTGACAACGCATCGGCTTTACACGCTCAGGCCAAAGCGCTCGTTCCGTCACCTGGGGCGATTGATGACCCGGGCAAGGTACAAGGTCATATTCCGACCGAGCTCGGGGAACGCTCGCCTTTTGAACACCCGCGTCGCCGCGTGAATCGCCCCGCCCCCGCGGGCGAATCGGAAACTCCGCTGCAGGACTTGTTCGGAACGATCACGCCAGCCGACCTTCATTTCGAACGCCATCACGGCGGCGTACCGGTCATCGATCCAGCGCGATACACGCTGCTGATCGACGGCATGGTGGAGCGTCCGCTCAAGTTTACGCTTGCCGATCTCAAGCGATTCCCCGCCGTAAACCGGGTGTGCTTCATCGAATGCTCCGGAAATGGCTATCGTGGATTCCAAACGACGACGATGAAGCGTGACGCCACGCCTTCGTGGATCGATGGCCTGTTGAGTACGAGCGAGTGGACCGGGGTTCCTCTTGCCACTCTGTTCCGCGAAGCGGGTGCGAGCCCAGACGCAAAATGGTTTCTCGCAGAAGGATCGGATGCAGCGCACA
>DHJO01000080.1:0-699 GCA_002404375.1 Gemmatimonadales bacterium UBA4718
CTACTCCCCGATCGTCAACGAGACCGGATTGTCGAGATAGACAACTTGCTCTTCGCGCCGCGAATGGAGTATCCGCCAGAACCAATTTTCGCCGCGCGGCTGGCCACCGTGCTCCATGATCAGCTTGGCAAGGTCGGCGACCTCGGTCGGGTCCATGCGCAAACAACCGTGCGACGAGGCGGAGCCCAGACTCTCGACGTCATCTGTGCCGTGGATGTAATAGTCCGGCTCCTGGAAGAATATCTTGACGACCTTCATTGGATTGTCGGGATCGCCCGGACCTTTGGCCGTTTTGCCCTTTGCCCATTCCGCGTCCGGCGGCGGCTTCCA
Organism: Gemmatimonadales bacterium UBA4718; assembly: GCA_002404375.1. Lineage (GTDB taxonomy): Bacteria > Gemmatimonadota > Gemmatimonadetes > Gemmatimonadales > Gemmatimonadaceae > UBA4720. The sequence continues at coordinate 331 of DHJO01000080.1, forward strand.
GCTCGGGTTCCACACGATCTTCCTGATCGTAAAGGTCCCGAGCGGCGTCGGATATTTCTCCTGTCCGACCGCGACCGCATAGCTCTTCAGTGTGCTGTCTCCGCGGGTCACGAAAAGTATGCGCGCCCTCAGATTCGCCTTGAGCACGAGCGGCGCTTCCTCAGCGCTCAGCTGCTGGGGGCTCGTATCTCTTCCGGCGGTTGGCGCTGTGCGCGGCAGCTCTACTTGGGCATGCGCGCAACTCGAGAGTGCCCATACCGCGGAAACGATGAGTGAAGCCAGGACCTTACGCGAAGCGGGCATTTGTTGAGTTTCGATTCGTGTTTTGTGGGATGCCATGACTACATGTGATTACAAATGCCGTTCCAC
>DHJO01000080.1:848-5870 GCA_002404375.1 Gemmatimonadales bacterium UBA4718
TACTCGAGCCTCGAATGGCGAATGATCGGGCCGTTTCGCGGGGGGCGGACAATCGGCGCCACCGGTGTGCGGGGACAGCCCAACGTTTTCTACGTAGGCGTCAACAACGGTGGCGTTTGGAAGACGACCGATTACGGGCGGGTGTGGACACCGATTTTCGACGCCCAGCCAACGGGCTCGATTGGTGATCTCGCGGTCGCCCCGTCCAATCCGAACGTGATTTATGTCGGAACCGGTGAGGGAGTGCAGCGTCCCGATCTGTCGACGGGAGACGGCATCTACAAATCAACCGACGCCGGCAAGACGTGGCGTCATCTCGGTTTGAGGGATGGACAACAGATTGGAGGAGTCATCGTCGATCCGCGAGACGAGAACCGCATCTTCGTCGCCGTGCTTGGGCATCCCTACGGCCCGAACCCGGAGCGCGGGGTGTATCGGTCGACCAACGGCGGCGAGACATTCGAGCGGGTTCTCTACAAGGACGAGAACACCGGTGCAATTCAGGTCGCCTTCGATCCGGGCAATCCGCAGATCGTTTACGCCGATCTCTGGGCGGGTCGGCAGGGACCGTGGGAGAATGCGTCGTGGAATGGACCACTCAGTGGGCTCTTCAAATCAGTCGACGGCGGCACGACGTGGCGTCAGTTGACCACCGGACTTCCCACGACCGCTCAGGGATTAGGAAGAATCGGATTCAGCATCGCGCCGAGCGATCCACGCCGCATGTACGCGACGGTAGACGCGCCGACTCTAGGCGGGATCTATCGCTCGGACGACGCAGGGGAGACCTGGCGGCGGACTAACAACGAAGTACGCGTATGGGATCGCGCATCAGACTTCGCCGAGGTCAAGGTGGATCCGCGAAATCCGGATGTAATGTATTCGGCCAACACCTCGACATATCGATCGGTCGATGGAGGAAAAACGTTCACTGCGATCAAGGGAGCTCCGGGGGGCGACGACTACCATCGCATCTGGATCAACGCCGACAATCCGGACATCATGCTGATCGCGAGCGATCAGGGCGCGACGATCACCGTGAACGGCGGGAAGACCTGGAGCTCGTGGTACAATCAGCCGACCGCGCAGTTCTATCACGTGATCACCGACAACAGGATTCCGTACTGGGTGTACGGCGGCCAGCAGGAGAGTGGATCGGTCGGCACCATGAGTCGCGGAGACTACGGCGCGATCACATTCCGCGAGTGGAATCAGGTCGGAGCGGAGGAATACGGGTACGTCGCGCCGGATCCGCTCGACCCGAACATCATTTATGGCGGCAAGATCAGCCGGTTCGACCAACGCTCTCGCGAGGTTCAGAACGTCAGCCCTGAGGCGGTGCGGTCGGGGAAGTACAGATTCCTCAGAACTGCGCCGATCATCTTCTCCCCGGTAGATCCCCATTCTCTCTACTTCGGCTCGAACGTTCTGTTCAAGACGGTGAACGGAGGTCACAGCTGGGAGGTCGTCAGCCCTGACCTCACTCGCCAGACCTACGATGTGCCGCCCAGCTACGGGATGTACACCGATGGCGATCTCGATCGCGCGAAGAATCGCGGTGTGATCTACACCATTGCTCCATCGTTCCGGAACGCGAACACGATCTGGACCGGCTCGGACGACGGATTTATCCAGCTCACCCGAGATGGCGGAAAGACCTGGACTAACGTAACGCCGAGCATGCTTACTCCATGGAGCAAGGTGTCGCTGATGGAGGCGTCGCATTTCGATGATCAGTCGGCGTACGCCGCGATCAACCGCTTCAAGCTCGACGATCTGCACCCGCACATCTATCGCACCCACGACGGCGGCGTGAGCTGGAAGGAGATCGTCAAGGGAATCCCGGCCGATGAAGTGGTGAACTCCGTCCGCGAAGATCCTCTCCGTCCCCGCCTTCTGTTTGCGGGCACCGAGCGCGGGGTTTACTTCTCTATCGACGATGGCGAGCAGTGGCAGCCGCTTCGCCTCAATATGCCCGCGACCTCCATTCGCGATCTCGTGATCCACGACGACGACATCGTCGTGGGAACTCACGGGCGATCGTTCTGGATTCTCGACGACATGACGCCGATCCGGCAGCTCGCCGCGAAATCCGCGGTCGCCGAGACTTTTCTGTTCAAGCCGAAGGTGACCTACCGTTTCCGGCGCAACAAGAACACCGACACTCCCTTGCCACCCGAGGAGCCTGCGGGAAAGAATCCGCCCGACGGAGCGATCATCAACTACCGCCTTGGATCGGATGCAAGGACGCCCGTGGTGTTGGAGATCGTCGAAAGCTCGGGCGGCGTCGTGCGCGCGTTTTCGAGCGCGGATTCAGTGGAGCCCACGGAGGCGGATATCAACGTTCCTACGTATTGGGTTCGTCCGCCCCAACAAGTGGCAAGCAGTTCCGGAACGCATCGTTTCGTCTGGGACCTCCACTACCCACCGCCGAAAGTACTCGGCCACGATTACCCGATCTCCGCGATCTATGGCGATACTCCGCGCTATCCGCTCGGGCCGGCCGTTCTTCCCGGCGAATACACAGTTCGGCTCACCGTGGGTGGCCGAGCCTACACTCAACCGCTCACAGTAAAGATGGATCCTCGCGCGCCGATCACCGCGGCCGGTCTCAGGCTCCAACACGACATCGGCGTCCGGATGAATGACGCGATCAGTCGTGATTTTGCCGCTCTCGGCGAGCTGCGGCGCCAGCGGGTGCTCCTGAAATCCCAGCGCGAAGGCGCAAAAGCAGGTCAGGTTGCCGATTCCCTTGTCGCTTTGGACAGCGCGTTGGCGGTGATCGAATCCGGTCCGCGCACCGGAGCTGCGGAGAATCTCGTGCGCTTGAATGGAGAGCTTGCCGGAGTGCTGGAAACAGTGGAAGGGGCCGACATGGACCCGACCACGCAGGTCGTGGCCACGGCGGGTGACCTCGAGAGGTCCCTTGCTTCGGTGCTCACTCGATGGACGGCAATTCAACGCATGCGACTTCGCCCCAATTCGCGATAGATTAAAGCTGCCCACGCACTCGCCGCTGACGGAGAGATAATGACGACGAGCAAGGAAACGGAGTGGATGAATCACCCGCGCCTGCGGAAACTTGTAACCGCGGTCAACGAGCTTACTCTGGCCGAGCGCATCACGCTGGTTAAGGGACTGGTGCCTGCAATTGCCGACGAGCTATCCGACACTGAATACGAGAAATTCGTGGACGCGGTTCGTCTCAAAGGAGAGCGTTTTCACGAGGCACAGGCGCATCCCGGCGAGGGCAGGGCCGAGCGCAAGATCAAAGGCGAACGCGACATCGAGGGACGATAGCGGAGGCCTTGAGCTATATCCCGAGAGCGAGCTGAACCGACGCGTCAATCGACGCTGTCGTGGCTCCAGTGCAAAACGGCCCAACTACATTGTGTTGCGACGATGCCGTCAGCCGCCCCTTGAACCGTGCCCGGCGCAGCGCATCTCCCACCGTGTTGAGCGCCGTGCGCGGATTGTTGCACTTCTCGCTGAGATGAGCGAGCACAATGTTGTTGAGTCCCGAATGGATGCTTTGGCTCGCGGTCTGCGCGGCGACGCGATTGCTCAGATGTCCAAAGTTCCCGCCGATTCGTCGCTGTAGCGAAGGCGGATAGGGTCCGGCACGCAGCATCGCTTCGTCGTGATTCGCTTCGATAACGAGAATGTCGAGCTTGTCGAGCGTGCGGGAAACGCTCTCGGTAACGTGCCCCAGATCGTAAACGATTCCGGCGCGCGCGCCTTCCCCTATGGATGTCACTATCACCGCAATCGGCTCGTTGGCATCGTGGGAGACCGGAACGGTCTCGAGGTGGAAATCGCCAACGACCACGCTGCCCTTTCGAGGAGTGAGAATCGCGCGGAGTCCCGCCCAATTCGGGCACATCATCCGCGTGCCCGCCGTGGACACTATCGTCCAACCCCATTTCCGCGCAGCGGCGGCGACACCCTTCATGTGATCGGTGTGCTCGTGAGTGACGATCACGGCCTCGATCGACTCCGGAGCGACGCCCGCTCTCGCAAGCCGCTGCTTCAGAACTCTCGGCGCGAATCCGGCATCGATAAGGATGCGCGACCGCTCCGTCTCCACGAGAACGGCGTTGCCGCTGCTTCCACTCCCGAGGATCCACAGATTCATCAGCTACTCCACCGCCTCTTGTGCGCTTCACCGAGCTGTTTCCGCGCTTTATCGCTCAGCTTTACGTCACGGCGCGACATGACGCGCTCCGCGACCACGAGAAATCTAGTGACGTCGTACGTCTCATAGGGCTCCCCGTCTCCCCATGCAAAGGGCGGAATGACTCTTGGTGGCATGTTCGCGCCAATCACATTCGCGCCTGCTCCGATCACAGTGCCGGTGCTCAGCATTGTCCCGATCCCGGTCTTGGCGTGATCGCCGAAGAAAGTCCCGAGGAACTGCTGTCCCGTGTCTCTCATCCCGGTGGGAGTCCAGAGCTGAACGGGACCATAGGTGTTCTTGAGATTGCTGGTCGTGGTCATCGCGCCGAGGTTGACCCAGCGGCCGAGGTAGGAGTGCCCGACGAAACCCGCGTGCCCCTTGTTGCTGTGACCAAGCACGATGGAGTTGCTGAATTCTCCGCGGACCTTGCAGTGGTCGCCAATTGACGAGTTTGCCACGCGATCGCCGAGTACCTGCGAGTCGCGTCCGATCGCGATCGGACCGATGAGATGAGTGAATGGTGCGATCACCGCCCCTCGGCGAATCAGGATGGGGCCCCCTGAGGAATCGAGCACCACATGCGGACCAATGTCGGCGCCTTCTTCGATGAAGACCTTCTCCTTCCCGACGGATGTCGTATCGAGTGGAGCGCGCAATTCGAGAGAGCTCGCGCGGTGCGGAATGTCCTCCACGAGCTGCTCGGTCAATAACCCGATGAAGTCCCACACGTCGTTGACCCAGCGTCCTTTGATCTTCTTGCCGCCAAGGCTCGTTTGAATCGAGCCAAGGTCGAGGGACCCATCGGCGAACTGTGAGACCGGAATCGATCTCGCGAGCCGCACCGC
>DHJO01000080.1:5935-8000 GCA_002404375.1 Gemmatimonadales bacterium UBA4718
CCCGCTGGAATCTCCGACTTGGGCGCGGCGGCGGGCGGTGCGGTGCCTTCCTCGAAGTTTGCGAGGTGAGGCGAGCTGATGAATCCGGCGCTGGAAAAGGACGTCGCCCGCTCCCATCGCTTGCGGATCAGCGAAGTGCCCGCGCGCAGCTCCGACACGGGCCGCGTGAGCGCGAACGGTTCGAACTGCCGGGCCCGCACATCGTCGTAGAAGTAGAGTGCGCTCATGCCTTCTCCAGCTCAGCAGCGGAAAGAGACTCGATCAATCGCTTCAAATCCGACGCCCTGTCGGTCGTGGTCACCAAGGTGAGCCCGTTCTTCGTAACGACCACAAGGTCGTTCACGCCGTACATCACGACCTGGCCCGAATCGGCGTGAACGACGTTGTCAGCGCAATCGAGAAGGTGGGCGTCACCCGTTGTCACATTGCCGAACTCGTCCTTGCTCCGCACCCGACTGAGGGCCGCCCAGGTGCCGACGTCGTCCCAGCCGAAATCTCCTGGGACAACCATGACTTTGCTGCTGCGCTCGAGGATTCCGACATCCACTGAAACCGGCATGATGACGCTTCCAAAGAACTGGGAGGCATCACCGTTTTTGCCGTGGCGCAGAGCTGCCGCAAGCTCTGGAGTGTGCTCGTCCACTTCGTCCAGAAAATCCCCGACGCGCCACACGAAAATTCCCGAATTCCAGAGATACCCGTCGTTCCGCATTTCCTCGGCGTGCGCGCGATCTGGCTTTTCCACGAACCGCTTCACCACGGATGGCTTCCCGGTGACGGCGTCGGTTGGCTGGATATATCCGAATCCCGGATCGGGACGAGTGGGGACGATCCCGACGGTCACCAGCGACTCAGTCTTGAGTGCGACCCTCTCCGCCTCCAGCAACGCGTCCCTGAATCGCTCGTCGTCGCCGATGGCCCAGTCAGCGTGAACGCAGATCATGACCGCGTTGCGTCCGTCGCGGCGCTCGATCGAGAGCGCCGCCCATGTGAGTGCAGCGGCAGTACCGGCTGGCTGCGGCTCGGCGATGATGTTGTCGCGCGGAAGCTCGTGGAGGAGCTTGCCAATCGCCCTTGTCAGACTGGCGTTCGTGAGGACGATAGTGTGCTCCGGGTCTACGATCGGCCGAAGTCTGGACACAGTGTCGTGAAGCAACGGCTTCTCCGTCACCAGCGGGAGAAGCTGCTTGGGCTTTTCGGGGGTGCTGAGCGGCCAGAATCGCGAACCAGTACCACCCGCCAGAACCACAGCCCAGCGGCTCACTCGCCGATTATTCCCGCTTCGTCAGGCGCTCCCGTGAGACGCGCGACGAGCGCGTAGAGTTTTTTCGGGCTGAATGGCTTTGTAAGAAACTGCGTAGCGCCGAGCGCGAGCGCGTCTCGCTCGTGCTTCGCGTCGCCGCCGGCGGTGAGAATGATGCAGGGCAGCGACTTGAAGCGCTCCTGCTCTCGAACCTGCCGCAGCACGTCGAGGCCGCTCAACTTCGGCATCATCAGGTCCAGCAACGCGAGATCGAGATGCTCGTCGCTGTTGATGAAGTCGAGCGCTTCCTGTCCATCATAGGCGAGACTCACCCTGAACGGCCCTTGTTCGAGCTTCATCTTGATGATGCGACCGATGTGCGGCTCATCATCAGCGACGAGGATATGGCAAAGTCGGGTCGTTGGATCAGTCATGAATCAGATCAGCGAAGCAATGTTGCCGCGATAGCGTCTCACGTCGAATAGTAATCCACCCAGGTCTGCCGAGGGCCTCAGCAGAACGAGCAGCAACGTCTCGTCGGCCAGGGCCGCGATGATCGCGTATCCCTTCTGGTGCTCGAGAATGGCGGTGTTCATCGGACCTTGCTGTGTCGCCCTTCCGAGACTCTCTGCCTCCGACACCAGCGCCGGAACCCGGGCGGCGAGATCTTCGGTGTTGAGGCCCGGAGCGGCGAATCCTTCTATCAACAGGCCATCTTTGCCCAATACCAGAACGGCGTCAACTCCGGGACGTTGTCGAAGCGCGCTCGTAAAATCTCGGATGTTGGGCATTGGTAGGGAAGAAGTTGCGAAGCTAGGAAGC
>DHJO01000080.1:8078-13396 GCA_002404375.1 Gemmatimonadales bacterium UBA4718
GTCGTGATAGTTCTCAACGCCTGCGGAAATATCGCCAGCCTCAAGGCGACCATTCCGACATCCGTCGACACTCTTTCGCTGTGGGCCCTGTCCGGAACTCCACCTTCATATCCAAGCGCAATCTCGATCGCCGCGCGGCAAATAGTGCGGGTGGACGGATTTGCGGCGTTCGACATTGCTCTTGACATCGACGCAAACGGAAACACGGTGGTCTATCCGGTGAAGCTGGTCGTCGCCAGTCCCGGCGGATCGCGCGCCGTCGGCATCATGAAAACTTCCGGCACCTTCGAGCAAGTATTGGAAGCCCCGCAATCCGGATTCGAGACCGACTCTTCGCTGGTGGTGGCGCCAGGCGAAGTCGTCGCCGTGCAGGCGCCGTACAACTTGTCGGGCGACATTTGCCAGTTCGCGATCTCGCCCAATCTTTACGCCAAGATCGCGGTGGACAGCGTGAATGTCGCGATGAGAGTCATTTATCTCAAAATGGGATTCGATCCGAACTGCGGATTCCGTTCCTTCGCCGACGGCATTCCGACGAGCTGATCGGTGCACGACCTGAAGATGGTGCGCGAGCACATCGACGCACTTCGTGCTGGCATGCGGCGGCGCGGGGCTCTCGATGCTCTCTCGCCGACCATCGAGCGCGCGGTCGCTCTCGACAAGAGCCGACGCGAGACCATTCAGGCGGTCGAGGAGCGCAAAGCGGCACGTAACGTCGTCAGCCAGCAGGTTGGCCAGCGTAAGCGTGCCGGCGAATCCGCCGACGATCTTCAGCAACAGTCTCGCGAGCTCGGCGACGAAATCGCGCGACTCGATCGAGAGCTCGCGGAGACCGAGACCGAGCTTTCGGCGATTCTCCTCGAGCTGCCCAACGTTACCCTCGACGAGGTGCCGGCGGGCGGTGAAGAAAGCAACAAAGTCGTTCGAACCTGGGGCACGCCGCGAGAAGGGGCCCGCGTTCAGCCTCATTGGGAAATCGGAGCGAGGCTTGGGCTGGTAGACTTCGAGCGCGGAGCGAAAATCAGCGGTTCGGGCTTCATCGTCTTTCGTCGCAACGGCGCGCGCTTCGTGCGCTCGCTGATGAATCTGATGCTCGACGTCCACGCCGGTGCGCACGGGTACGAGGAGACCTGGGTTCCCGTGGTTGTGAATCGCGCCAGTATGATCGGCACGGGGCAGCTCCCCAAGTTCGAGGATGACATGTACGCGTTGAAGGGCGACGACGCGTTTCTGATTCCCACAGCGGAAGTCCCGCTCACGAATCTGTACCGCGACGAGGTATTGCCCGAGTCGGAGCTGCCGAAAGCACTCGCCGCGTATTCGCCCTGCTTCAGGCGCGAAGCAGGTGCCGCGGGCAAAGACACTCGTGGCTTGTTGCGGGTGCACGAGTTCGACAAGGTGGAGCTGGTGCGCTTCGTCACGCCGGAAACCTCTGGAGAGCAGCTGGAGCTCCTGACCGCTCACGCCGAAACGATCCTGCAGTTGCTCGAGCTCCCGTACCGCGTGGTGCGGCTCGCTTCCGGCGACACCGGATTTGCCAGCGCGCATACCTACGATCTCGAAGTTTACGCGGCGGGAGTAGGGAAGTGGCTGGAGGTTTCGTCGTGCAGCAACTTCACCGATTTCCAGGCGCGTCGCGCCAACATTCGGTACAAGCCCGCTGACGGCGGCAAGCCTCGCTTCGTTCACACACTCAACGGCTCGGGTCTCGCTTTTCCGCGAATCATCGCTTCAATTCTGGAGCACCATCAGCAGGAGGATGGCAGTGTGCGCGTCCCCGCTGCGCTCAGCAAGTATCTCGGCGCCGAGCGCCTCACTTAAGCGATGCGCCGGCTCGCTCCGGTAACGCTCATCACCATCGGCGTTCTGACGCTTCTTACGTGGTACGTGATCTACACGCGGGGAGTGGTGAGAGAGCTGCGCCAGGAAGCTTCGCGGGTTGGGTTGATGTACGCGCGCGTGTACAAGGGGCTCACGGATCCGAACCCCGAAGCCGCGACCGCGGCGCTGCTCGATCTCTCGGGCGACATCCGCGAATCGGGCGTGCCGATGATCCTCACCGACGAGCGCGGTACGCCGACCGATCGCGCGAATCTCCCTTTCAGCGCATCGATCAGCGCGAAGGAGACGCGCGATTACATCCTGGAGCTGGACAGGCAAAACCCTCCGATCGTGGCGCCAGGCGTGGGAGCCGTTCACTACGGAAACACACCCCTCGTCCGCGGACTCATCCTGATTCCGGTCCTGCAGTCGATCCTCATCGCCATGGTCTTGCTGGCCGGCGCGTACGCGCTGCGAACGCGCGGTCGAGCAGATCGGGAGCAGATCTGGGCGGGGATGGCGCGCGAATCCGCGCATCAGCTCGGAACGCCGCTCTCGAGCATCAGCGGTTGGATCGAGCTGCTCCGCGAATCCGAGCCGGAGCCGATGACAGCGGCGGCGCTTGATCACATGGAGACGGACCTCGAGCGTCTCAAGCGCGTCGCGCACCGCTTCGAGAGGATTGGCCGGCCTCCGCGCCAGGAGCCGGTGGATCTCGGGAATCTCGTTGATCGCGTGGCGGTCTACTTCCGCGCACGAGTCCCGACGCTGGCGCAGCGCGTGACGGTTGCGTCGTCGCATCAAGGAGACCTCGTTGTTCAGGGGGACGCGGTCCTTCTCGAGTGGGCGCTCGAGTCACTAACCAAGAACGCCATCGACGCTTTGGCTGGTCGAGATGGCAAAGTCGAGATCTCCGCTGAATCGCTGCCCGAAGGAAGAGTAAGAGTGCGAGTCTCGGACGATGGCCCAGGAGTGCCGCGCGAGATACGCCACCAGATCTTCGACCCCGGATTCTCGACCAAGGAGAAGGGCTGGGGGATCGGCCTTTCTCTGGCGCGTCGCATCGTCCGCGACAGCCACGGCGGGGAACTGCTGCTCGTACCGTCGGAGCGCGGAGCCACCTTCGACATGGTACTCGGCTAAGATTGGAACTGCCGCTCGGGCTCGCATCCAGGTTTTGGGGTGATACGGATTTGGCGGATTGAACTGATCGGGCAGATCGCTCCAGCTGGCGAGATGGCTCCTTCAGGCGCCCCGTGATCTTCCTGTTGTTGTCTGTCTCGTAGACCGACCTCATTTCGCGACTGTGACATCCCGAGCGGCAGTTCTCAAGAAATCCCGGCCGCCAAGGCGGCACTGCAACGCCACGCGGAACGATCCGAGTAATCAGTCCAATCCGCCGAATCCATACCACCCTTGGTCCTAGATGCTGGTCATTAATGCTTTTAGACGTACACGACGTCGCGATACCGCTTTGAAGCGACTTGTGGTCTGGGGTATCTTGAGATGATGCCCGAATCAACCGAATCCGCTGACGTCGCCGTGGCCGAGCGCGCCGAGCCTCTCGCGGGGCTGAATCCCGCGCAGCGGGAAGCGGTTCTCCACTTCGAAGGACCCATGCTCGTTCTTGCCGGCGCGGGCTCGGGCAAGACTCGCGTTCTCACGACTCGCATCGCGCGCCTCATCGAGCATCACGGGGTGGATCCGTCGCGCATCCTCGCCGTGACGTTCACCAACAAGGCCGCCGGTGAGATGAGGGAGCGGATCGCGCGCTTGCTGGGAGAGGAGCCGAAGGGCATGTGGAGCGGAACCTTCCACGCAATTGGCGCGCGGATACTTCGCAGCTCGGCGAAACAGGTCGGCAGGACTTCCAGCTTCACGATCTACGACGAGGACGATTCGCTCGGCGTCGTCAAACGGATCATGGAGCGGCAGGGGATTTCGCCCAAGCAGTGGAGTCCCAAGGTAATTTCTTCGCTCATCTCCGATGCGAAGAATGCGCTGGTCCCACCGGCTGAATACGAATCGCTGGCAATGGATCCGGTGTCTCGGGCGGCGGCGAAGGTCTATCGCGAGGTGGAGACCACGCTTCGCGCCGCGAATGCCGTGAGCTTCGACGATCTGCTCGTTCTCCCGGTCGAAATCTTCCGCAAGGACGAGTCGGCGCTCGCGCGATACCGGGATCGCTTCCAGTTCATTCTCGTCGACGAGTACCAGGACACCAACCGCGCGCAGTTCCAGTTCATCAAGCTCCTTGGCAGCGCGCACGGAAACGTCGTCGTGGTCGGCGACGACGACCAGTCGATTTACGGCTGGCGCGGAGCGGACATCCGAAACATCCTCGACTTCGAGAAGGAGTTCGCCTCGGCAAAGCTGGTGCGGCTCGAGGACAATTATCGATCGACACCCGACATTCTGCATGTAGCCAACGCCGCGATAACCCAGAACGTGGGACGGAAGGGAAAAACGCTCCGCGCTACCCGCGCGTCCGGCGAGCCGGTCACTGTGGTTGCAGCCCTGGACGAGCGCGACGAAGCAGATTGGGTCCTCGAAGAGATCAAGTCGCGCCGCAATCAGGAGAATCGCGGCCTCAGCGACTTCGCCGTTCTGTATCGAACCAATGCGCAGAGCAGAGCGCTCGAGGATTCGCTGCGGCGCGAAGCGATCCCATACCGCCTCGTTGGATCGGTTCGCTTCTACGATCGTCGCGAGATACGCGACCTGATGTCCTACCTCAAGCTCATCGCGAATCCATCCGACGAAGAGGCTTTCCGCCGTGCCATCGCGGTGCCCAAACGGGGAATCGGTGACGCGACGGTCGATCTGTTGGCCGCCAGCGCCCGGGAATCGGGCTTCACGCTCTTCGAGATCGCGTCGCGTGCCGAGCTTCAGGAATCGCTTCGCCCCGCTGCCCGCAATGCGCTGGCCGAGTTCAGCCGGATCATCGACAGTTTGCGCGAGCGCGCAAAAGACACGAGCGTCGATGTGCTCATCCAGGATCTGATCGCCGAGATCAAGTACGTCGACTACCTGGCGGCGGAAGGCCCGGAGTCCGCGCGCGATCGCATCGAGAACGTCAGCGCTCTGGTTAACGGCGCCGCGGAGACGGTCATCGACGACGGTGGTGAAGTTGGCCTCACTCCGCTCGACCACTTCCTGCAGCGGGCGATGCTCGTCGCCGGCGCGGACGCACTGGATCCGTCCGCCGATGCGGTCACGCTCATGACTCTCCACAACGCGAAGGGACTGGAGTATCCTGTGGTGTTTCTCACGGGACTCGAAGACGGTCTCTTTCCGCTTTCGCAGTCGTTCGACGACCCTCCCAAGCTCGAGGAGGAGCGGCGCCTCTTCTACGTAGGGATCACGCGTGCCGAGGAGAAGCTCTTTCTCTCCTTTACTGAGATGCGGCGGAGGAATGGGGAGCTTCTGCCATCGATCAAATCCAGATTTCTCCGTGAGATCGCGGCGGCAACGCTCGAGGAGAAAAAAACTCTGCG
>DHJO01000058.1:0-380 GCA_002404375.1 Gemmatimonadales bacterium UBA4718
TCGAACCGCCAATCCAGTAGCGGTATCCTTTGCCCAGCGGTTTGGGCGGAATCCTGATGGCCTCTCCGATTCGCGAGCGAACTTTCAGGCGTTTCAACACCTGTAAAGAGACAAACGCTGTGAAGAATGCGGAACCGAGTACGCCGTACATATGGAATGACTCGAAGTGAAACATCTCCTGAATGCGATACCAGGAGACGACCTCTGATTTCACGAGAATGATCCCAAACAGCGTGCCCATCACAGCATAAAGAACCAGGCTGCTTATTCGCTGCTGCGCCTCGCCTCGACGAGGTGTCGTGGGTGAGATCTTGTGCGAGTGCGGACGGACAGCCGTTGTCATGCTCGCTTTCCTCAGAAGACCAGTGGCATGAGCACAA
>DHJO01000058.1:462-3547 GCA_002404375.1 Gemmatimonadales bacterium UBA4718
CGTCGCGAGCAGGCCACCGGCAAAAATCGCGACCATTGCTATGAGCGACGGCAGCTGGAGCGATGCGAGACCTGTGATGCCGTGTCCGGACGTGCACCCGCCACCATAGGAAGCGCCGAACCCTACGAGGAAGCCGCCGAGCAGCACGCACACCGCGCCGCGCAATGTCGCGAGCGCCTTCCAACTGAACACCGACGCGGGTGCGAGCCCGGTGACCTGACCTCCAATGCCCAACCCAGTGATTGCGTCGCGGGTGTGCGCCGAGATCGCTGGCGACGTGACGCCAAGTAGCTTGGCCGCGATGACGCCACCGAGGAAGATTCCGGCAACGAAGGCGAGGTTCCACGCCGTCGTTCCCTTCCAATCGTACTTGAAGAACTCGACATTTCCGGGAACCACCGCTGCGCACAACGCGCGCAGACTGCCCGATACACCAAGCTGCTTGTTGCCGATCAAGAGCAGCGCGGGGACGAAGAGTCCGATGAGCGGCCCCGCCACGTACCAGGGCCAGGGATGGCTGAGCCATTGTAGCATCACATCCCTCCTGCAATGGAAGTTTCGCGGAATCGAATTCCGAAGATCAGGCCGGATGCCGCAGTCATGATCCCGATCACTCCGATTGCTGTCGCGACGCTGAACGCGTCGGCAATCACGCCCGCAAGCAGAGCGCCGGCCACATAGCCGAGGTCGCGCCAGAGTCGATATACTCCCACCATCGCTCCGCGCCATGACGGTCGAGCAGTATTAGGGGTTTTGTCACCACTCCCGGCATCGCGCGTGATATGCTCGACGGAGCGTTGCGCTGAGGCTACAGTGTGTTGCCATGCGTCCACAGACTGACAAGAGGTTGAGAGAGTAGATCGGTCTCCGGGGTAATCTAAGCGGTATGCCGGCCTGAATTGGAGCAACTTCCTCGCCGTCAACGTGCTCGACTTTCCCATGTACGGCGCAGCGGTGTCATATCCCTACGTGGGCGTCAACGTGGTGAACCAGACTGCGTCCATCTCTGCCCGGACGACGCCGTTCACGCTGAATTCTGGAATCTTCAAATTCAGGACCGACGGGGTTTCCCTCATTTCTGCAATCGGATATGTCGGAGGCACGCCAACCTTTTCTACTCTCATCGGTTTCCCCGGAGTACGGGAGTTCAACTGGGAAAACCTGAGCCAGGTAAGCTTCCTTATACTGACTACGGGGGCGCAATTCACAGTCGACGATCTCACGATCACTGAGCAGACATCGACCGTTTCCCGAGCCTGCTTCGGTAGCGCTGTTCGCGACGGGTTTGCTTGGTCTGGTTCCTATGACGCGACGGAAACTCAGGAAGTAATTCGCTCGCGCAACTCCGAAACAGGGACTCCGCATGAAACTGGCGCAAAAAGGGCGATCAGTAGTTTTCGGGTTGGCCATTCTCGCTCAGTGCTTTACACGCGCGAACAGTTCGAGGGCCCGGCCGAGATTCTCGACCGGACGTGGATCGACGACTGAATCGCCGTCCTAACCGGTCAGGAAAAAGCGCACAAAAACTCAGTGGATCGCCTACGGACAAATCTCGAGCGACGTCGCACTTTCCACTCCATGCCACTCCCTGACGATGGGCATCCGCAGCACCGGCGCCGCACTTCGTGCGAGCTTGCGGAGGATGAGATTCTCGCGGCTTTGCGCGGAGAACCGTATCAGATAGGCTCCGGGCCCCATGGAATGCGCTTCAACCGCGATGAGGATTGTCAGGGATTCGTGCGTGAACGCTTCAATCAACGTGGGCACAGTCAAACGCCGGTGAGATACGGCAGTCTCGACAAAGTGTCCGGCACAGGTTGACACGCGAGGTGCAGTCTCTCGGACCGGACTGTTGTATCCGCGGCGAAGCCCTTGTTTGGATGGACGCCTACTTTGGGCGACCCAGGAAAAGTTGGAACGGACCTTCCCCGTGTAGCTGAATCACGGTGACGTCGCGCCCCGCGCCACCATAGTGCGAGTGCCGCGCTGGTATATAGATGAAATCCCCAGGCGCGTAGGTGCGAACCGCGTTCCAGTCGGCGCTGTTCCCCATGCCGAGCATGAACGTGCCCGACACCACCGTCAGATGCTCGCCACCCGGATGCCAGTGAACGGGGAATTTGTATCCGGCGGGAAACTGGAGACGAAGAGTGTAATCGCCCTTCTTGCCGGGATCGCCGTGCAGCACGGCGAGCTTCATCCCCGGATCGAAGCCCGGCGACGCGAAGTCGCTCCAGGCGAGACCGCTGCTCGCCAGCATCTGCACGTCGCCCATCTCCACTGTTGAAGCCGAGCTCATTCCCGCCATCGGGAATGGCGTCGTGCTCACGGGAGCATCGATCGCGACGCGCCACTGTCCATCGATCTTGTGCCACACCGTCGTATAGTTGCCGTGATCGGTGACTCTGCCCTGTGGACCGTCATACGCGAGGGTGTAGGTTCCGATGTCGGTCGCGACGGAGGGGCTGACGACGTCGATCTTCGTTGGTACCCAGGTGAGTGACACTCCGGGAGTGTTGACGAGCCCGTTGTAGGCGGAGCGAATCCCCGACGATCCCGATGCGAGCGGGCTGTTGGACATCATCACTACCGCGTCGGGCGCATGGAGGCTGACTATCGTGTTCACATCGCGAGCGACGATGGCGCGCTGCCAGTCGTTTTCGAGACCGCGTATGGTTTGCTCCTCGCTCGCTTGATTCACCGTCGCGGGATTGCACGCTCCAAGCGTGAGCACTCCCAGCGCGATTGCGAATCGCATTCCGCGTAAGTCTTTCATTACACACCTCCTCGTCGGTTCATGATCTGGTTCAGAGTGGGAAAACTGGACCAGAACGAACGCGGCAGCAAGGCGCGCCGCCCAGCCAAGTACCCGCGCCGCCTCAACCCGTTTTCGCCGCCGTCATCACGTGCGCCTGCATCGGAATCCGCAGCTGCCTGGATCCGTTCTGCTCCGCGAGCCGCTGACTCGTGCGCCGCTCGATCTCCTCCAGGGCAATAGTCTGAGAGTTATGGGCCTGGGTAGAGTTGAACTACCGACCTCACACTTATCAGGCAGCTTCATATGAACATGAATTAGGCTCAGAAG
>DHJO01000058.1:3705-8934 GCA_002404375.1 Gemmatimonadales bacterium UBA4718
GGACACCATTGCGATTTAGCTCAGGCACCCTGGCGTGTGGAGGGTCCCAGCGCGCCCGACGCCTGCATGGGACGCGCATCAACGCCGAGCAGGATTCCGCCTGAGAAGCGACCAAACCGGCGAGTTAAGTTCGGACGAGCGGCCGACTTCTCGCCCTAAAGGGCCTGACCGATACCCGGTGCGGGCAATTGCGCTTGGACCATTGTTGGGGGACGTGCTTGTGTTTCTCTCCATAAGAGCCATGTTTGTCTCCGAGCACGTCCCCACCCTCATCCGATGGAGTACTGACATATGCCTACGAGAATAAAACCAGTCACGATAGGCCAATCGCCGGATCCGCTTATCGACGGAATACTGAAGTTTTCGCTGGGCGGGTTCGGTGATACGCAAATGTTCGGCGTCCTAGCGCGCCGGCCCGAGCTTCTCAAGAGAGTGGCTGCACTGTTCGGCTACTTCCTCGGAGGAGAAGGCGGCCTTCTGGAACCAGACCTGCTCGAAATTGTGCGCCTACGCGGCGCGCATCTCAACGCCTGCACGTATTGCGCTACCGTCAGACTTATTCCCGTGCAGGAAAAGGTGAAAGCGAAGGAAAGCGCCATAGGCGTGACGGACATCAGCGGCATGTCAAAGGCAGAGGCGTTGAAAAAAGTTGCCCCGGTTCAGTTTGACCAACTGACTCCGCGACAGGCGGTGGCGGTGGAGCTGGTGGACAAGCTAGTCACCGATCCCCACGCGGTTGACGATGCTTTTTATGCGCGCCTCAAGGAACAATTCTCCGAAGAAGAAATTATTGACCTCGTGGTGGCGAGTTCGCTCTTCACTTTGGCGGGGTCGTTTAACACTGTCGTTCGCCTCGATACAGACCAAGGCGGCGCCTACCCCGGTGTGTTGAATTACGAGACTCAGCCAAGCGAAGCGTTTGCCCTCGCCTGAGTCTCGCGCAAGAATGAGTTATGGCTGGCCACGCTTATCGGGCGACCGCAGAGGAGTAAGAAGTCCGGCAAGCAATCGTTAAATCGTTGACGGACAGCGTGATCTGCCGTTGTTCACCCATCGGGATGCCGGATAATGTCGGGGTCAATCGACAGCACAATCGACAGCACACAGCCCGAATTCCGTTCCCCAAAGGTGCGGCTCGCGGCGCTACAGGTCCCGCCGATTGAGGGAAACCATCGCGGCCCCGAGAATGAAGACGAAGTAACCACCAGCGTACACCACCGCCGTCACGCTCGGGATCGAGACGTTGGCGAATGGAGAAAACGAGAGCGAACCCGCCAACGGTGTCTGCATCTCGTATGCGGCCCGACGCCAGAGTGACTCGGTTGGCATGATCAGGCTTGAGAGCACGCCCAGCGTCACGATCTGCGTGCTCTGTGAAAACCCACTCACTTGCTCCAGCCATCCACCCATGAACGCGACACCCTGGAGCCCGAGCGCGAGCACGCCACAGGTCAGCGTGGAGAACCGTGTGCCCAACAGGAACGTCACGCTCAGCGCGACGATGCACTCAGCAACGATGAGCACCATCCCATGAAACGCGTGCTCGGGCAGCACGCCCGTGACGGCGAAGGCGACCGCTACGGTGCTCCAGAACGTGATGGCGACGTATGCCGTGACCATCGCGGCGAACCCGAGGAATTTGCCGGTGAGGATCTGCCACCGTGCAATCGGCTTCGTCGCAATAGCATGAATCGTCCCGGAACTGATCTCGCCGGCCAGCGTGTCGATCGACGTGAGAATCGTCATCACAACCGCGAGGAGATCGCACGTGTACAGCCCCACCATCAGCATTCCGCTCTCCACCTGATACCGCACGAATGGCGACATCGGGCGTCCTTCGAACTCGGCGACCTGAAAGCGCAGCGCGACGGCGAAGATTGCGAGCAGCAGTACCGCGGCGAGCAGCGCGGTCCACAAGATTTTGCGCCGTGCCGCTTCGCGCAGAGTGACGCCGGCTAGAATCCAGAGACCGCTCATAGTCCGCGGTCCTCTCCGACCAGCTTCACGAACAAATCCTCTAGCGCAAGCGGCTCCGGCGTGAGGCGATAGACGTCGGCACCTGAGGCAACGAGGAGACGCACGATTTCAGGCAGCACATCTTGCGACGACACGTCAAAGGTCAGCTGCTCGTCTTCGTACCGAGGCGCGCGCACCAACCCTGCGAGTTGAGCGAGCCCCGACGGCGAAAGGTTGGCGACCTGCGCGGTGACGTGAAATCCTTCTGCTGAAGAGGTCCTCAGATCTCGCGCGGCGATGACCTCGCCGTCCTTGATGAATGCGACGCGGTCACACGTGATTTCGACTTCGCTGAGTAAGTGCGAATTGAGAAACACCGTCGCTCCACGATCTCGTTGTGCGCGGATGACGTCGCGCACCATGCGGCGCCCGATCGGGTCAAGCCCCGATGTCGGCTCGTCGAGGAAGACTATCTGCGGCTCGTGAATCAGCGCTTGGCCCAGGCCGAGTCGCTGCAACATGCCCTTGGAAAAGCCGCGCAAGAGCCGGTCGGCGTGTTGCACGATGCCAACGAGCTCGAGCACCTCCGGAACCCGAGTACGCAGTCGGTCGGCGGACATGCCGCACAATCGCCCGTGCAAATGCAGCAACTCGGCGGCGGTGAGCCAATCGTAAAACCGAAAGTCCTCTGGGAGAAAACCAATTTGCCGGCGCGCATCAACATCGCCCGCGGGTAAGCCCAGTACCTCCGCGTGTCCGCCCGTTGGTCTAACCAGGCCGAGGAGCATCTTGATCGACGTGCTCTTGCCCGCGCCGTTGGGCCCGAGAAAGCCGAAGATCTCACCGCGATTCACCGTCAACGACAGATCGCTAACCGCGACGCGCGATCCAAACACCTTGCGCAGGTTCCGCGTCTCGATGGCACACGAGGGGGATTTGTTCAGTCGATCTCTCCGTGAGTCACTGCATCACCTGGCCGAATTCGCGAGCGGAACGGCGTCGGCCGAGCTTCCGTACCCAGCGAGCGTGAACACCGTTCCACCGCTCGTCCACATCAGCTGGTATGTCGGCCCCCGCCGCCCTCCGGTAATCACTAGCATGCCCGGTTGTCCATTGATCTGCACTGCGTCGTAGGACCGGATACCCCTGGGCAACGACATGGACAACGTCGATTTCAAATCGAAGGCATGCCGGAAGTCACGCGTCTGATTCGGACTCATACCGGACAGCTCGAGCGCGATTGTGGCGAGCTCCTCAATGTCCAACCCTGGCGGAACTACAGCTGACGTCACCGGCACTTGGATGAACATCACGCAATTGGCATTGTCAGTCGAGGGTGGCGGCGGCCCGTTGATCTGGTTCTGAATTGTGTTGGCGACAGGTGCCGGACAATTTCCGTACTGCACGCGAACCGCTCGGGGCGTTTGCGTCTTTAAGACGGCACCGTCGACGCTGCGCGGCACTTGTGCGTTTCGTCGTCCGGCTTCCGCAAGCATGGTTTCGATCTGCGCGCGATTCACCTTGACGTTCATAGCGTGCGCTCCGATGACTGCGATCGACGGGGCGTCGCTCCGCATTCGCAGAACTCGCGCGGTGAAGCCAGCCAACCGAGTCGCTGAGTCCGCGCTCGGAACTGGCTTGTCCGGCTCGGTGAGTGCCACGCTCGTGGTTTCGCCAATCATGCTTCCGATCAGCGCCTGGATCTGCTGGCCCCCGCTCGTCGCGGATGGGACGGAAACTCCCGGCGCTACGGCCTTGGGCTTGGCGATCCTGAGCGAGGCGAGGAAGCGTCGTCCGAGACCGCCACTCGACGCTGGAACTGCGAGGAGCACGAAGACGACGAGCATGCCGAGCGCGGGCCAGGCTCGGCGAAAAAAAATTCGCTGAGTTGGATTCTCCATAGGCTATGAAAACTACGCATGGGTTGACCACTACGCTGAAAACGAAAAGAAGAGTAGTTGAGCGCGGGGACAACGCACGGGACTACTTCCCCCCCAACAGGTGGCGGCAATAATTTGAACTTGCACTCCACTCTATTCCGAGGATCGGCCTATGTCAGGACCTCATCGTCGTACGAGTGTTGCACTCGTGACCGGGTTGCTTGCCGGTGCGTGTGTTAGGCCAGCGACGCCTAGTGAAATTCCTGCTCCTGTGGCCGCGGATTTGGCGCTCGTCGATCGTGCGACTGCCATTCGGCTTAACGGTGATGCTGCCACGGCGTCCAAGCTGGTCGCGGCACGCGCTGACACGATTGACACCAGCCTGCGCTGGTACATTGGAGCCGCCCGTGTTGGTGAGGCACTCCGCTTTGCCACCGAGATGTCGCCCTTTTGGCGCACCCAGGGACGCATTGATGCCGGTCGGCAGCTTATCACCGCCACCCTTGCCTTGCCTGATTCACCGGTTCACCATCGCGCGCGTGCGGCCGCATGGTACTACGCGGGACTGCTCGCTTTTCGGCAACGCGATCAGGAGGCATCCCGTCGCGCAAACGAAGAGAGTCTTCGGCTCGCGACCGAGGTTGCAGATACCGCGGCGATCGCACGGGCTCTCGTCGGCTTATCGCGCGTAGAGCTTCGCGCGGGCGCTTACGACAGCGTGCGCTCACACGCGTCACAGGCGTCCGCGCTGTTAACGCAGACGGGCGACACGCGTGGAGCGATTGCTCCATCGCACATGGTCGCAGCGGTCAATCGCATGACAGGCCGTGACAATGATGCAGCCACCCTCTATGAGCAGACGCTTGCGCTATATCGCTCACAGTCAGATGAGCCGGGGGTCGCCATGGAGCTGATGAATCTGGGGTATGTCCGGCTGCATCAAGGAAAGCGGAGCGACGCGCTGTCGTTGTTCCGCGACGGTCTGGGACGATACGAGAGTTTGCACGATGAGACATCAAAGCAATTTGCAATCGCGGCTTTTGGCGCGCTTGCGGCGGATGCTGGCGATGCAACAAAAGCCGCGAACCTCTTCGGGGCCGCTCGCAAACTCCTCTCAGGGTCGGGGATTACGCTTGACCCCGACGACCAGTACGAGCTGGATCGCTATACTGCAAAGGCGCGCCAGCAGCTCGGCGATGCGGCATACGCTCGTGCGCTGGCCGCGGGTGAGGCGCTCACTCTTGCGGACGCGATACGACTCGCCAAGACGATCTAGGTTGGCGCGAAACGTTCACAGCGAAGACCAAAGGCTCTGCCACCCTGGGAGATCGACTTAACGACAGCGACAGGACGAAGAAAGCCCGGCTTAAGGACGGATCCATGAATTAGGCTC
>DHJO01000057.1:0-1067 GCA_002404375.1 Gemmatimonadales bacterium UBA4718
AAAAAAATCATTGCCCTCGCGAGAGGAGCTATATCGCCATTTGGAGCCGATCCGAAGGATCCGGCGTCTTCCGGAGCATCCGTATAACCCCTCGTCATAGTAGCCAATTCGAGGGGAGTTACGCCTCGAGAAATCTTATCGTGGCGGTGGCGGACCTTTCGGCGCGCTCGATAAAGGGGTGCTCGACGCGGTTGGGAGGATTGGCACAGCGGGCGTAGTGGAAGAAGCAGCTGGGCGTACCGATTCCGCGGGAACCTGAGTGGGGACGGCAGGACCGTTCGTAGCGCTCGGCCGAATGCGGAAAGCCACGCTCGTCTGCTGACCGGCTGTTACGGTCACACTGTCGTCGGCGAAACCCAACGCTGGATGCCACGCACGGACGCGATATTTCCCGGCGGGAATTCCATCGATGCTGAACGTGCCCGCCGCGGTGGTCTGCGCAAAATAGGGATGATCGAGCACGGCAATCCACGCGTGGGTCCACGGGTGTTGCTCGCACACTACTTCTATCTCAGCGGGCTCCCTGAACTTGTCGACCGGAACAACCTCGCCGTCGTCGTTGAATGGAGCGACGCCGACAATCTGTCCGGTGCCGACGTTGATGAAGCGGTTGGTGTGAAGGGTTCGGTCATCGTTGCTGACGTTGAGCGTGCCGCTCGTCGAGATCACCTGCACGTAGGGGTCGAGGATACAGGCATCGTTGGTGAGCTCGAAGCGGCGCTCGACGGATAATGCCTTTCCGGTGCGAATGTCGGTGAGCCACACCACCGCGCCGCCTACCCGCGTCCCCGTCACCGCGATGTTCTTCACCATCACCGAGGTGCCACAGGCGCTCTGATCCGACGTTGGGTGGACGATCGCCGCGATCGGGACCGTTCCTTCGAAGTCCACGCTCCCGGTAATCGTACCGCCAACAGAGACCGCCACGACGCGATACGGCTGCGACGAAGGCGCGATCACGGACGGACGCGGAGGAACTCCGTCATCCGGAGAGCTCGGGACATTCCTCGGATGAGCGGAGGCTGTGTCGTCGTGCGAGCAGGCCAGCGCGACAACGAGGACTATTG
>DHJO01000057.1:1218-1487 GCA_002404375.1 Gemmatimonadales bacterium UBA4718
GGAGGGGCAAGCGATGTGCCGCGCTATTTCGCCTCGTACACGCGCTTTCCTCCGATCCAGGTTGAAATTACTCGTGTGCCGAGGATCTCGGTGTCGGGCACCCGCATAATATCGCGGTCGAGCACGACGAAGTCAGCGTATTTGCCGGGGGTAAGCGAGCCCAGCACTGATTCCTGAAATCCGGCGTAGGCCGGCCAGATGGTCATCGACTGAAGAGCTTCTTCGCGGGTCATCTTCTGGTCCGGGTACCATCCGCCCACCGGCGAATT
>DHJO01000057.1:1635-2555 GCA_002404375.1 Gemmatimonadales bacterium UBA4718
CGCGCCTCGGCCCAGCGCATATCGCTCGTCTGGTGGGTGGCTTGCATCGAGGGAATGACACCGAGCTTGGCGAAGCGGGGGATGTCCTGCGGGCTTATCACCTGGGCGTGCTCGATGCGAAATCGGTGATCAGCTTTCGGCACTCTTCGCAGGGCAGACTCAAATGCGTCGAGAGCTATCCGGTTGCCCCGATCTCCGATCGCGTGCACGTTCACCTGGAATCCGCGGTGCAGCGCCGTCTCCGCCCAGGCCTCGATGTGCGCGGGGGGCGAGACGAGAAGGCCGGAGTTTGTTGGGTCATCGCTGTATGGCGCGAGCAGCGCGGCGCCCCGCGACCCGAGCGCCCCGTCGGCGTAGAGTTTTATCGCGCGAACCCAGAGATGTCCGTCGTAGAGCGCACTCTGCGGTCCGCGTCGCAGGTACGGATTCGTGAGTATCGCCGCTGCAGTGGGCTCTCCGGGATCGCTCAGCATCACGTAGTTGCGAAGATTGTACTTCCCTGCCTTCGCCAGCTCCTCGTAGATCGCGACCGTCTTGGCATCCACTCCAGGATCATGAATTCCGGTGAGTCCCCAGCGATTGCATTCGTCGATCGCCGCGAGGATGGCTTTGCGGATTTCGTCATGTGTGGCGGCAGGTATCGCGCGATCGATCAGGCCCATGGCGTTGTCGACGAAGACGCCCGACGGCGACCCCGAGGCGAGCTTCAGGATCCGGCCCCCCGAGGGTTCCGCAGTCGCAGATGTAATGTGCGCAAGCTCCATCGCTTTCGCGTTCGCAAGAACTGCGTGCCCGTCTATTCTCCCCAGCACCACCGGATTATCCGGGAAGGCACGAGAGAGCAGTTCGTGGGTCGGAAATTCCTTGCTCGCCCAGCGGGTCTGATCCCACCCTCGTCCGCGGATCCAGGCACCCGGCTT
>DHJO01000057.1:2656-5259 GCA_002404375.1 Gemmatimonadales bacterium UBA4718
CCGAGGCCGAGGAGGTGCGCGTGGGCATCGACGATCCCGGGAACTACAGTCGCGCCGTGCAGGTCGATGAGGCGCGTCGAGGAACTCGCCAGCACTCTAGCCTCGGCATCGGAGCCGACGAAGATGACGCGACCACCGCGGGCCGCGAGCGCCGGCACGATTGGACGCGCGTTGTCTACGGTGTAGATGCGGCCATTGGTGAGAACGAGATCAGCGGGCGCCTGCGCCGCGAGCAGGATTGGTGCGAGCGCGGCCAACGCAAAGTAGCTTGAGAGATGTTTTTTCATGCTAGCGAGTTTGCTCACGGTCTCGCCTCCACACAAGGACGGCGCGCATGAATCGGCCTGGATGGCTTGCATCCGCTGCAGTGGTGCTGGCGATGGCGTGCGCTCACCTCCCCTCCGAGCCGAACGCGCCCGTTGACTATTGGGGTTTCACCGGCCCGTGGGACAAGCTCAGCGACGTGTCGGTCCAGCAGCACGGTGCCAGTCTGGCCAGAATCATCACCGGATGGGTCGCGCTCGACACCACGAGCTTTCTGCCGGTGCAAGTGTATCCGGACAACTTTCGCAACGACATCATGGTGGCCCCACGCACGATGGCGCTCATCACGTCGTACTACGGGAGCCGTTTCCACCCGGAGATCATTCGTGGACTTGGTGGAAGCCCGCAGGCGGCGGGAATTACGGCCGGGGCGATAGCGGCACTGATCGATTCAACTGGCTATCGGGGCGTCGTAATAGACTTCGAGGGCATGACCCCGCGAGATCTCGATGCGCTGCTCGCGGTTACGCGCGCGGTCGCCGACTCGGTTCGCGCGCACGGAGTTCACACCGTTGTCATCGCCGTGCCGGCCGGTGACACGGCCGCCTACCCCTCGGCGCTTCTTCTCGAGTCTGCCGATCTCATCATGGCGATGCTGTACGACCAGCACTGGAGCGCCTCACCGCCCGGTCCAATCGCCTCACCGGACTGGGTCGCGCGAAGTCTGGGAACGCGGGTGGCCGAAGTTGGCGCGGCGAGAATTGTGGCGGCGTTTCCCTTGTACGGATATCGCTGGAGAAAGTCCGCGGAGACCGAAGTAATCAGCTTTGACGACGCGCGGCGACTTACCACGATGACCAACACGGCGCTGGTCCGGGATCACTCGTCGGAGACACTGCACGCCACGTCGCCCGAAGGATGGGAGTTGTGGGTCAGCGACCGCGGGCTACTCGACAAGCTCGTTGGAGACGCGCGGCAGCTCGGAGTGAGAATCTTCGCTCTATGGAGACTTGGGCTGGAAGATCAGGCGGTCTGGGATTTGATCGGTCGTTAGTGTCGTAGTAACTCCAGGCTTTCAACTGCAACAGTTACCAGTCGCCGGTTGCAGTCATAAGCCTCTAAACGACCATGAGCTCTTTCTGATAATCGGACGGGGTTATGAGCAGCCCGTCCGCGCCGATGAAGCCGTTCACTTCGCTCCTCATTCCGACATCTCCCTCTAGATAGATCCCTGGCTCGATGGAAAATCCGACGCCGGGAATCAGCTCCCGCTCTTCCCTCGTCTCGAGATTGTCGATGTGCGGTCCGGAGCCATGGAGGTCGCGTGGATCGATCGAGTGGCCGGTCCGGTGAATGAAGTTGTCCCCGTATCCCCGTTTGGTTATCACGTCCCGGGCGGCGTCGTCCACTTCGCCACCTCGAACCGGCCGGTGTTCCCTGATGCGCTCCGTCAGCAGCGAGATGGCGGCATCTCGCGCATCCCTCACCGACTGCCAGATCGCGCTGTCGCGCCCACTCGGCGCGCCGAGAGAGCCCATCCAGGTTTGATCGGCGAACACTCCATTTTTCTCGCGCGCCCACAAGTCGACGAGAAGGATGTCGCCTCGATTGATCGTCGCGGACTTTTCGGCGGTCGGCTCATAGTGAGGATTGGCGGCGTTGGGGCCGATTGCCACGATAGGCCCGTGATCGGTCTCGAGCCCGCCACCCTCAAACCGCTCCCTGATCCAGTCGGCGAGCGCGTATTCGGTCAACGGCGACGCACTGTCGGCGCGACTGCCGGCGAGGCGGATCGCCTCCTGCCCGATGATCGAGACGGCGCGCGCAGCCCGCTCGTGGGATGCGCGCTGGACGTCGCTCCACACGGCGTAAAAACTGGAGACCAGCTCCGCCGACGACACGACGGTTGCTCCCGCGCTTCTCACCATCTCGATTACTCCGGCAGGGATGCGGTCCAGATAGGGGACGGCATCGCCCGGCGAATACTCCATCGCGACGCGTTTTCCCTCGATCAGATTGCCGAGCAAGGATTCGAGCGCGCGCCAACTGCTGTACTTCTCCCTGGTCCACTTCGAGGGCCATCCAGTCCATGGACCCTGCTCGATCGCATGGGTGATCGCGACCGGCGAGCCGCGGCACGGGATGTAGACGAAGAACCGGCGCGTTGTCATCCCGGGCAGTTCCAGCATTCCCACCGCCACCGGGTTCAGCCCGTGAAAATCGTAGAGCAGCCAGCCATCGAGTCCTGCTCGCTCGAGGGCAGACTGAATGGCGGGCAGGGATTCAGGCTGAAGCACGGTAACCCTGGCCTACTGCGATCCCTTGACCGCGCGCCATTC
>DHJO01000057.1:5373-5696 GCA_002404375.1 Gemmatimonadales bacterium UBA4718
AGCAGCTTGAGCATCTCGCGGAGCGCGGACTCGTAGTAGAGGCAGCCGATCCCCTTGGGCGCCGTCTCAAACGTCACCGATTCCTTGACGCCGACGACAATTGAAGCACCAACACGTCGAACTGATGCTCCGAGGTACTTCTCTCCCGCTCTTTTCACTTGACGGAATGCGAGCGGGCGCGCGAGAAAGCCGGGTAGCAGGTGGATGATCTGCCGCCTGGTCGCGGATATCAGCTGGTAGATTCTGTTCGCCACGATATTGCCCGCGCGCGTGAAGATGCTTTCCGCATCCGGACGCCGGCCAATGAGCCGCGCAATTCCGCT
>DHJO01000024.1:0-501 GCA_002404375.1 Gemmatimonadales bacterium UBA4718
CGCTTTTCTAGATGACTTTCTGGCCGAAGACTTCCGGGACGAGGACTTCTTCCTTCCTTTGCTCTTCTTTTTTGCTGCCATCTTGTCTCCTGGTTTGGTGATCGGATGCGAGTTGCTACAGAGAGTGAAGCGCCGTCCGTCAGGGGAGCAAACTATAGCGCCGTAGGGCGAAAGCAATAGGGAAGTCAAAGAGTTTCCCTATGAGAAACACGGAATCCCAGAGGGGAAAAGCAGGATTTTGAACCGGTGGCCACCGGAACGCCCTCCTCAATTCCTCGTCCAACCTTCCAGCAGATTCATCATTCTTGCGTCGTAAGGGTCCGGTGAGTCATCGTCATCGGCTATGTCGTAGTTCTGCTGGGGCGTCTCCAGAATGAGAGGAATCCCGCTGCTGCGCGGGTCCTGGATGAGCCACTCGAACGGCTGCTTGCCAATGCGTCCGTCCCCTATGAGAACGTGCCGATCCTTGTTCGATCCGAGCTCGCCCTCGCTGTCGTTCAG
>DHJO01000024.1:578-3396 GCA_002404375.1 Gemmatimonadales bacterium UBA4718
CAGTGAATGCCTGCTTCGACTCCGTGATGTCGTAGCCGGAGGAGAACAGGTGGCAGGTGTCCAGTCCGTAGCCCGTTCTTCCCCGGAGAGATTTGGGAACGTGGGAGAGAATCTGTCCAACTTCCTGCGCAGTCTTTCCCATCGTCTTGCCGGCTCCCGCGGTATTCTCCACTAGCAGCCGCGTCTCCGAATCAGTCGTCTCGAGAGCCGCGACGATCGCCTTCGCGATCCGCTTGGCCGAGTCGGCGCGGTCGCCGGTTCCGGCTGAACCGGGATGAAAGCAGACTGAGCCGACGCCGAGGGCGCTCGACCTCTCCAGCTCCTTGGTGAGGCCCGCGCTCGCCCTCGCCCATTTTCCGTCGTCGGGCGTCGCGACGCTCAGGACATAGGCCGCGTGGACGACGACATTCGCCGGCTTGATCATGGTCTTCGCCAGCGCCGCCTTGAAGCGGGCGACCCGCTCCGGTTTGATTGTCGACTTGTCGCCGTAGAAGCGCGGAATGGCGGTGAAGATCTGGAGCGCGGTCATTCCTGCTTTCCCGGCGCGAAGGGCGGCCATGTGGATGCCGCCGTTGTCGATTGTGTGCGCGCCGAGGTATTGAGGCATGTCGCTCGCCTGTGCAATTACTCTACCGCGAATCGGAATTGTGCGGCGCAGAATCCGTTTGGGAGTTGCGACAGCGCGCGCGGAGTTTGATAATAGAAACGTATCTTTCGCTGGACCCATGCGAGATCTAACCGTTCACCTCTCTCTGCTTTGCCTGGTACCGGCGGCCCTTCAGGCACAGGCCAGCCCCGGGAGCGATATCCTCACGGGACGCGTTACGGATCTCACCGGCAGACCGGTGGCGGAAGCACAGGTCGGCGCGACATCTCGGCGCACCGGCG
The DNA here is from genome assembly GCA_002404375.1 of Gemmatimonadales bacterium UBA4718. Taxonomy (GTDB): domain Bacteria; phylum Gemmatimonadota; class Gemmatimonadetes; order Gemmatimonadales; family Gemmatimonadaceae; genus UBA4720. The sequence continues at coordinate 1,467 of DHJO01000024.1, forward strand.
TGACGCGCTCGCACGTGACTGACGTCGAGGGTCGTTACAAGATCTATTTCCCGGAGACCGCACCAGAGTACACTCTGTTGGTGAAGCGGATGGGTTTCAGTCCCGTGCAGCGGAGGATCACGCGGCGAACGTCTGGCCCCGAAGAGATGACCGTCGATGTTCAGTTCGGCGGCGCACCGCTGGCGCTTTCGGTAGTGGAAATCTCGGGCTCAGAGCTGCCGGGTCCGCGTCAGCCCGAGCAGGCTCTCAAGTTCGACGCGACCGTTCCGAATCCGGTGTCGGACATTCTCGCGCTCAAGGACACCCTGCATCTGACCGCGGTACAGATCGTGGGACTCACCGATCTCGCCGACACTCTTCAGGCGAGCAACACCCGTATCTACAGGAATATCAAAGTGCTCCTGGCAAAATCACAGGAGTCGGGCGACGCAACCCAGATGGCAGGGAGCGTCGCGATAATGCTGGAGGAAGCGTCGGGCAACACGACGCGCGCCGTGGCCCGAGCGGAAAAACTCCTGCGTCAGGAGCAGTGGGTCATCCTTCCCGCTGAGATCAGGGACCGGCTTGATACGGCGAACAAGGCACAGGCCTCCCTGAAGCAATAGCAGTTCTTTCGCATCCTCTGGCGGAAGAACCAACTCACCGCCAGGTCCCGACACGATAGCCGATCCGATCCCCTGATTTCCCGGCGGTGTTCTCGCCCGGTTTCCACCAGACCGTGACATTGCGATGATCGAGCGTGACCCACGGTCCGACGGCCGGCACGTCGTCTGGAGTTGCCTCGCTCCGCGCCTCGAAGATGTGTCCTGTCGAATGCGACAGCACGATGCCGATTCTGGGCGTCATCGCGTTTGGATCCTCAAAGACGACGACGACGCTGTCGCCATTCGCCGCAACGTTCGCTGCCACTGGCGCGTTGCCGTAGACCACCGGGACGGGTGAGTGAAACATTCCTCCCTTGTCCATTGAGTGCGCGAAGAAAACACCCGCGCCGTCTTTCGCCTCGATGAAGTAGACGAGGTGCAGGTAGCCGAGCGCGGGGTCGTAGAAAATTCCCGGCGCGGGTCGATCACATGCCCGGCGGCCACGGTCGCGGGTTTCCACGACGACGGGTGGTTCCCAGCTCGCGCCGCGATCAGGAGAGTGCTGCATCGACAGCACGACGCTGCTGTCGATGCGCGCCGTCCACCACACCCGAAAGAGATCCGAGCCAGCGCTCGCAGTGCGAATTGAGCGGAGACAGTGAGCGACCGCCCCGCTGACGGCGGGAAGATTTGCGCTGAGGACCGAGCTTCGCGTGTCGGGATCGCCCAGTTGCGATCCGCGGTAGGAGACGTCGCCCCAATCGACGGGCTCGGTCACACACGCTGTCGCGAGCAGCACGGCCAGACAGGACATCGCCATCCGAGCGGAGCGCGCCAGCGCGCACCTTGACCCATATCTCATCCGCCCACATTACTCGCCCACACGAAGGGACAAAAGACTACCGACCTCGCCGCAAGGGCCTCTGAGAGTATGCGCAGAGGCATAGGGGTGGGTTTTGAGGCAGCAGGCCGTATCTTTCGATGGTCGTTCCGCCCGCCATCTCGAGGAATTCAGGAATGTCCGCCTCTGCAGTCCGTCCCGCGCGCTCAGCTTCCGGCCCACCTAGCTCGTCCGGCGCTTCCAGCAATGACGACGACCTCGGCGCTGAAAGTGCTTCGCCGGAGATCGCGGGACGCACACTCACGGGTTTCAACGGAAATCGTCGAGTCCCGCCCCCGGTCAACGAGCCGATAAAGACTTATGCACCGGGATCACCGGAGCGCGCCGAGCTCAAGGCTCGTCTCCAGGCAATGTCGAATGAGCGAGTGGACATCCCTCTCATCATCGGCGGAAACGAGGTACACACCGGCGCGCTCGCGGAATCGGTGATGCCGCACAATCACCG
>DHJO01000024.1:3473-9302 GCA_002404375.1 Gemmatimonadales bacterium UBA4718
GCCGAGCTGCTGGCGACGACCTGGCGAGCGACGCTCAACGCGGCAACGATGCTTGGTCAGTCGAAGACGGCCTTCCAGGCGGAGATCGATGCCGCGTGCGAGCTGATTGACTTCTGGAGATTCAATCCGCACTACGCGCAGAGCCTCTACGACGAGCAGCCGCTCAGCGACCGGACGATGTGGAATCAGCTCGACTACCGTCCGCTCGAGGGATTCGTCTACGCGGTCACACCGTTCAATTTTACCTCGATCGCCGGAAATCTTCCCACGGCACCGGCACTGATGGGGAATACCGTAGTATGGAAGCCCGCGTCGAGCGCAATGCTGAGCGCGTACTACATAATGAGACTGCTCGAGGAAGCGGGACTTCCTCCGGGCGTCATCAACTTCGTTCCCGGAGATGCGGGGATGATCTCCGACAAGCTGCTCTCGAATCGCGATCTCGCCGGCGTGCACTTCACTGGCAGCACGGCCGTCTTCAACAGCATGTGGAAGACGATCGGCGCCAGCATGTCGCGCTACAAGTCGTACCCGCGCATCGTCGGCGAGACTGGCGGCAAGGACTTCATCGTCGCGCATGCTTCGGCGGATCCGGCCGCTCTCTCGGTCGCGATAGCCCGGGGAGGGTTCGAGTACCAGGGACAGAAGTGCTCCGCGGCGAGCAGAGTCTACATCCCCGAATCCATCTGGCCGGAAGTGCGCGATCGCACCGTCGCCATCATGAAGGAGCTTCGCATCGGAGACGTTGCTGACTTCCGAAATTTCATGGGAGCGGTGATAGACAAGAAAGCGTTCACCAAGATTGGGGAATACCTGGAGCACGGGCGCAAGAACGCGACTGTCGTCGCCGGCGGAGTCGCACGTGGCGAGGATGGTTACTTCATCGAGCCGACGCTGATCGAGACAACAGACCCGGGCTATCGGCTGCTCTGCGAGGAGATCTTCGGGCCGGTGGTGACGGTGCACGTCTATCCGGATTCCAGATGGGCAGAGACGCTAAAGATCGTCGACGAGACCTCTCCCTACGCGCTGACAGGCGCTGTGTTCAGCAGGGATCGGCAGGCGATCAAGCAGGCTGCGCTGGCTCTCCGCAACTCAGCGGGGAATTTCTACATCAACGACAAGCCCACGGGCGCAGTCGTTGGGCAGCAGCCATTCGGGGGCGCGCGCGGCTCGGGAACAAACGACAAGGCCGGTTCAAAGCTCAACCTCGTGCGCTGGATCAGTCCGCGCGTCGTTAAGGAGACGTTTTCGCCACCGACTGACTATCGCTATCCGTTCATGGCCGAGGAGTAAGCTTTCGACGTCGCAGCCATCTTGATTCGAGATCTCGGCGCCGGTCAGTAGGGAGGGTATCCTCTTCGGCGGCTAGCTCGCTTACACGCATCGAGCCTCGCTGGCTCCTTGCAGGATAAGGGTCCCGAGGCAGTTCGCGCGATTCTCTTGCTACGCGAGACGCCGCCTACGAGGATACCCTCCCTACTTCCCTGTCTGACATTTCGCGAAATCGAGGCCGCGCACGTAGCTCCGGGCGATCTGTGCTGCAATTGTCCCGTGCTTTTCCCGGTGGATGGAGAGGGTGCGCGCTCGCAACCCGGGACTTGCTGTGGCTCAACCAAGCCGGCGCGTAGCAAGAAACCGGCTGGGTGCCCGCGAGCGAGCGCAAGCCGCTCGTGGGCTGACGGGTTCGCAGCGTGTAAGCGAGTAGTCGCCGAAGAGGATACCCCTCCTCGGCCCAAGCACAGATGCTTACGAAAGCAGACTAGAACCGCGCCTCGACGTACAGATTCGTGCGGATGGATTTCTCGGGATAAATCCCCTTGGCGACGTCGACACGAATCAGACCGTCCATGAACGACGCGCCAACACCGGCGCCACTCAACGGGCGTCCCGGATGCGCAAAGTTGGTACGGCTCCCCGCCCAGCCCAGATCGCCGAAGACGATCTTGCGGAAACCCGGCCATCCCGTACCGAGCTCGGCGCTGGTCATCCAGAAGGAATCGCCAATCGCAGCGCCGGCTCTCTGACCGCGCACCGTCTGAACGCCGCCGAGGAAGAATTGCTTCTGTATGGGCAAATGTCCGCCTGAGGTGCCGCCGCCCAGCGTCAGAGCTCCGTCAACGGCGCGACCCAATCCGTGTGACAGAGTCGTCTGCACCGAGCCACGCGAATAATCGAAGGTCCCCGCGGCGCCTTCGAGCTTGATGTCGGTCAGCGCACGGAATCCGTGGGGATCGAGCCCGAACGAAGAGTGATGCCCGACTGCGAGCCCAACGATCTTTCCGTTCACCGCATCGATGTTCGTGAGAGTGCCTTTCACACCGCTGGGGTGGGCGATCGAGAATTCCGTCTTTACCGTTGCGTCGAACTGCTGTTCGGCGAAAAGTCGCCAGGTGTTGATGAGCCCATCATCCTTCTGGCCTTTCAGCTCCGCGCCCCATGTGCGGTAGTAAAACCCTTCGTCGCGCCCGAAGAAGAGGGCGGAAAGAGAGCTGCTGAAGCCAAGTGGGTCGCCCCAGTCGTTGGACGCCACGAGACGACGGTAGACGCCGACACCTACGGTGCGCCGGCCATCAGTGCGGTCCAGCGACAGCTCGCCGTTGGGAGAGAGGTCCGCCGCGCCCAACCGAAAGAGCGCGTGCGCGGAATATCCCCCTCCTAATACCTGATCGGCTGCAACAGCAGTGGACACTCCCTCTATCCGATTGAAGCGGGTATAGGGCAAGCCGTAAGAGATGTCCGCGCGCTGCGGCGCAAATCCCGGTTGCGCGCCGAGCGTCAGCGCCTCTGATACAAGCGCATCCCGCTCGGCGGATCCAAACACCGCTTCGCCATCGTCGTAGATCGACTTCGGAAGCTCGGGCGAATGCGCGAGCGCGACCGAATCGCAGGGAGTCACCACGCGGATGCGCAATGTTTCATTCGACCTGTATTGCGTGCGAATACGCTCCGTTCCGTTCTTGCACTCGGAGCTGCGCCGCTCTCTTCGCGCTGCACGGGAGACAGAATCCCGCGCGGTGTCGCCGACTGCGATCGTCAGATCGGGCATCGGATCGGTCCCGTTCACGCTCGCATAAGTGAATCGCTGCTCGAGCTTGAACGGGATGTGCATGAAGCTCACCTGCGCGTCGCCTTCGATTGTCTGCGCGCGCGGCAGCCAGAACCTTCCCTCGTGGAGCCCGTACTCGACTGTTATCGCACTCACCATCGCCTTCATCGGCAGGATCATCGGCTTTACCCAGCGCGGTATGTCGTCGTCCGGGTTCTTCGTGTCTTCGCCCGTTTCCTTGGCGACGGCCATGATGTCCATCTCCTGCGCCATGCGGTAGACGGCGCGCACGAGATGGGCGGTCGATACGTCGAACCAAAGAGAGCCGACGGCGACATTCCATTTCGGCTGACGAGGACGAATGAGCAGCTCGCGCAGCTCTATGCGCTGACCACCGGGCAATTGGAAGCTCACCGAGTCACCAGACGCATAGGTATAGTACGCCTCCGCACCGGCGGCGAGCGGATGAATGATCTCATCTTCGCTGACGTCCGCCTTGGCGAGTCCGGAGCCGATCCACAGTGTCTCGCGGCCTGGGGAATACGGGATATCACCACCCGAGCCGAGGTTGATGTCTCCGTCTCCGACTCCTTCAATCATTGGGAATGCGCTGCGCTGTCCTTTGACTTCGATCACCGCGCCCTTGTCTCGGTGCCACATGACGTGTGTGGCCCGCTCGGCGCGCATCAGCAGCCGGTCGCGACCGATCCGCTTGAACCCCATTCCGACCGATACGCGCTCGTACGCGCTCGCATCGTAACCCATGAGCGTTGAATCCTGGATGAGTCTCGCTTCACGGGCGTGCAGGAGAAGGTCTCTGGCGCGCGAATCCTTGAATGCAGACGCAAGGACAGCCGGAGTAACCGCAGGACGCCTCGCGATTCGAATCACCTTCCGTATAGAGTCGTTCACGCGCGCTCGTTCGATCATCGAATCCCGACGCGTCTCGCGCCGGACGGCGATCGAGTCACGCTTGGCCCGCGCGACGCTATCCTGCTTGTCATTCCCGATTTGCAGGTTGACGTGCGCCTGCGCGAAGACAACGGCGGCGAGAAGTGCTAACATGATTTAGAGCCCTGCACCCGATACGACGCCATCGGCCCCGGCGGAGAATCGCGACGGCCCGGAAACGGAGTTGTAGAAAATCTGCGCTCCACTCACTGAAGCGCATGCGAGAACGGAAGCTGTGCTCAGTACCGACACGGCCTTTAACGACATACTTTCTCCCTCTGGCTTGGAACCGGCATTGGCAGGTACGGTGCCCCGTTACGCCGCGAACGCTATATGATTTTACGGTAACGGGTTATAGAGAGTTTCAGAAAATCTGAGCTCTATTCTGCCCTCTTCCGTGATACCCGCGTCCCCGGATTATGACACCTGCAGCGCTGCCAACTCTCGCATTGAGAGTCCAGGGACTTCGCAAAGCATATAGCGACGTCATTGCTGTCGATGGCCTGGACCTCCAGGTCGACGCCGGAGAATGCTTTGGACTGCTCGGTCCCAATGGCGCGGGAAAAACGACGACAATCGAGATCTGCGAGGGGCTTCTGACCGCCGACTCAGGGGATGTCGAAGTACTGGGAAGACGATGGGAGACTGACGAGAAGGATTTGCGCGAGCTGCTCGGGATCCAGCTCCAGGACACACAGCTCTCCGAGAAGCTGACGGTCGACGAGACGCTCACGCTTTTTCAGAGCTTCTATCGCGACGCCCGCGATATCGGCGAAGTGATAGATCAGGTCGAGCTTGGCGAGAAGCGCCATTCACGCGTCGGTGGACTGTCGGGCGGCCAGAAGCAACGCCTCGCCATCGCCTGCGCGCTGGTCGGCAACCCGCAACTGCTCTTTCTCGACGAGCCGACGACGGGACTCGATCCCGTCTCGCGCCGCCAGCTCTGGGAGCTGATCTCGAAGTTTCAAGCGGAAGGGAAGACCATCGTTCTCACCACGCACTACATGGAAGAGGCGGAGCGGCTGTGTGATCGAGTGGCAATCGTGGACCACGGGAAGGTGATTGCGATGGGCACGCCACGCGAGCTCATAGACTCCGTGGACGTCTCTCACCTTCCTCCACCTGAGCCGAGGAAGACTTCAGCGACTTTGGAAGATGTGTTCGTGTCACTCACGGGCAGGGGGCTGCACGATGAGTGAGCGAATCCCGTTTCCCATCACCGAGGAGATGGCGCGAGCGGAGTTAAAGCCTATGCCTCGGCGAACGTTCGCAAGGAGCTCGATGGTGCAGCTCACCCTCGTACGATTTCGCGAGTTCATTCGGGAGCCAGAAGCTGTTTTCTGGACATTCATCTTCCCGATCCTGCTCGCGGCGGGATTGGGAATCGCTTTCCGGCAGCGCGGGCCGGACAAGGTCCATATCGGCGTCGTTGCCAGTGCGCCCGGCAGTGCCGCGGTAGTTCAATCTCTCAAGAAGGATTCCACCGTCGTAGTCACGACGTATGACGACAGCGCCGCGGCGCTGGCGCTTCGGACCGGTAAAGTTGCCCTTCTTGTCGTCCCGGGATCCGCGAAGGACAGCGTGGGCTACGTCTACGATCGCGGACGAAGCGACGCGGTGAGCGCTCGCGTTCTGGTTGATCGTGCCGTCCAGACTGGGGCGGGCCGAATTGATCCGGTTCGCGTATCCGACAGTTACGTCACGGAAGCGGGCTCGCGCTACATCGACTTCCTCATCCCCGGCTTGCTCGGCATGAATCTCATGGGAAGCAGCATCTGGGGACTGGGATTCGCCATCGTGACGGCGCGCAGCAAGAAGCTGCTCAAGCG
>DHJO01000024.1:9485-15796 GCA_002404375.1 Gemmatimonadales bacterium UBA4718
CGACTGGTTTTTCTGATTCTGGAAGTCGCGACTCTGCTCGGCTTCGGGCACTGGGCGTTTGGCGTTCCGCTTCGTGGCTCGCTCGTCACGCTGTTTCTGATCGCTCTGCTAGGAGCAGTCTCCTTTGGCGGGTTGGGGCTTCTCACCGCCTCGCGTGCGCGCACCACGGAAGCCGTATCAGGAATCATGAATTTCATCATGCTTCCGATGTGGATCTTCTCCGGTGTCTTCTTCTCATCCTCGAATTTCCCGGGTGCCGTACAGCCTTTCATCAAGCTGCTGCCACTCACCGCGCTGAATGATGCGCTGCGCGCCAATATGCTCGAGGGGGCGTCGTTCGCCGCGGTCAGTCCACAGATACTGGTGATACTGGTCTGGGGCGTCGTCACCTTCTTCGCTGCGCTCAAACTGTTCCGCTGGCGCTGATGAGTGACTCCGCTCCTGTAGCCGCCGAGAATCTTCTTCAGGTCAACGACGCGTTTGCAATTCCTCGCGGTGAGCTCGACGTGCGGGTGTCGCGCTCTTCGGGCGCCGGCGGACAACACGTGAACAAAACATCGTCGCGCGTGGAGATCTTCTGGAATGTTCGTGGCTCGCGGGCGCTCAGCGAGGACCAGCGCGCGCGCTTGCTCGACCGGCTTGCTTCGCGACTCACCACCGAGGGAAGCGTACGGATAGTTGCCAGCGACATGCGGAGCCAGAGCAGGAATCGCGATCTGGCGGAAGAGAAGCTCGTGGATCTCGTTCGTCGTGCGTTGGTGATTCCGAAGAAGAGGCGACCGACGCGACCAACGAAAGCCTCGAAGGAAGCACGCCTCGAGGGAAAGAAGCGGCGATCGCACACAAAGCGCGAGCGGCAGAATAAATCGTTCGATTAGATTCTCCGTCATTCCTACCGCCGCCCGACCCCTTTTCGTCCCCGAGTGACCGAAAAACGCGCCTCGCGCGCGCAGATAATCGCTGCGTTCGCGTCGATTTACATCATCTGGGGCTCGACGTATCTCGCAATCCGATATGCGATCGAGACGATACCGCCGTTCATCATGGGCGGTGCGCGTTTTCTGGTCTCGGGTGCTCTCTTGTACCTCTGGGCGCGATACCGCGGCGCCCCCACGCCGACCAGGCTGCATTGGCGCAACGCGATCATCGCCGGCGGCTTTCTCCTGCTCGGCGGAAACGGCGCTGTGGTCTGGGCCGAGCAGTTCGTTCCATCGGGACTCACGGCTCTGCTCGTCTCGATCCTTCCATTTTGGCTCGTGATCATCGAGTGGGTGAGACCGCCGAGGAGGCGTCCGAGTGGTGCTGTGCTGGTCGGACTGGTGCTGGGTTTCATCGGAATAGTCGTCCTCGTCGGCCCGGGCAACGTCGGCGGACGCGGCGATGTCAGACCGCTTGGCGCACTGGTGCTGATACTAGGCTCGCTCTCCTGGGCGATCGGATCATTCTGGTCGCGTGATGCGAACCTGCCGGATTCGGGCCTTCTCACTACGGGAATGGAGATGCTCGGCGGCGGTGCGCTGCTGCTGATCGTCGGAGTGGTGAGCGGCGAGCTTGCTCATTTCGACGTTCATCGCGTGTCGCACGCGTCCACTTTCGGTCTCGCGTACCTCATCACGTTTGGCTCGCTGCTCGGGTTCACGTCGTACATCTGGCTGCTCGACAAAGTGTCTCCGGCACATCTCGGGACCTATGCTTACGTGAATCCGATTGTCGCTGTGCTATTGGGGTGGGCGATCGCCGGTGAGACCTTGTCGATTCGCACAGGCGTTGCGGCGGCAATTGTGATCTGCGCGGTTGCGTTGATCACGACGGCGCGGAGTACGGCAACGACACAAAGCGGATAGCGTACTCCTCTATTCGGCTTTTCCAGGAGGTGCCACTGTGCGCAAATCAAGCATTCGAGCCTGTCCCAGGTAGGCTACTGACTGGAAGTCCTTCAGGCCGCGTAGGCGTCTGAGTGTGAACGCGATGCGCCGCGCCGCGTTGAATATCACGTGCGCAGAGTCGCAGATCTCCCCTGGTGTTGAGTGCTCGACGATCAATTGGGTGTTGACCATCAATGGCGTGAGGGTATTGCCGATTTCGTGCACCGCCTCACCCAGGAGATGCGCCAAGGCATCGGGAGCTGCTCCATCCCCGATCGGGAGATGTCCACCGCCGCTCTCCACCTGAAGAACGTAGTACTCGGGGAACCCTGAAACGCGGCGACAGACCGAAATGGACAGCAGAACCCAGGTTGCCGCTCCATCCTGGCGGATAAGGCGCTGAACGAGTTGATAGCGGTCGATCTCGCTGCCGGCGAGACGTTTCCGTTGCTCTGCTTCGGTCTCGACGTCCTCGGCGTGGGTGATTTCACTCAGGCCCAATCCGAGCAATTCGGCCCGCCTGAATCCGAGGATCTTGCAGAAGGCGCTGCTCGCATGGGTAATCCGTCCATCGCTATCGAGCAGCGCCATGCCATTCGGTGCGTGCTCGAACACATCAGCGAAAAGCCACTCGTCTGATCTGTGTCCTTGACTGAACTGTAGGACTTTCCCTGCTGGATTCGTGGCCAAGACGAGTCCCTTCCCGTTGGAGGACGTCGGAATAGGTGCCCAGAGGAAGAGACTTCGGGATCTCTCATTTTGGTCACACTCGCGGCGGGGCAAAAAAAGGGGTATCTCGGTACGGCAGTGGACAATCGCCTCAAGACGCCCTCCGGCGGCTGCTGCCTCACGCGACCCACGCTGCGCGACTATAAATTCCGCGATGGCCGTCTCAACCAAAGTCCGCCGATGGGTACAGCTTTGCGGGGTCGTTCCGGCGCTATCTCTGCTTGCTTCGTGCGGCGGCTCTCCGCGCGCTAAAGCGCCGGCGGCCACTGCCGCGACGCCCCCGTGGCTGGCCGAGCGCGGACGCCAGGAAGCCGAGCTGGCCGCGCGCTCGAGTGTAGTTCACGACTTCCGGTTCACGGATCAGAGGAAGGCCAGCGGCATAACGTTCGAGAACCGCGTTGTAGACGACGCTGGCAAAGCCTACAAGCTGGTTCACTACGACCACGGAAATGGAGTGTGCGCCGCGGATGTCGATGGCGACGGTCTGCCCGATCTCTATTTCGCCACTCAACTCGGCACCGGCGAGCTCTGGAGGAATCTGGGCAACGGCCGGTTCGTGAATATCACCGGCGAGGCGGGGCTAGCAATGCCGGACGCGATCGGGGTCACGTGCTCGTTCGCAGACATCGACAACGATGGCGACCCCGACCTCTTCGTCACGACGGTACGTCACGGGAATCGGCTCTTTGAAAACCTCGGCAAGGGAAAGTTTCGCGACATAACCCAGGCGGCGGGCGTGGGCTACGTCGGTCACTCGTCCGGCGCGGTGTTCTTCGACTATGACGGCGACGGCTTGCTCGATCTCTTCGTTACGAATGTGGGCGTATATACCAGCAACGAGCGGGGGCCCGGCGGCTACTATGTAGGTCTCGAGGACGCGTTCATGGGCCACCTCCACCCCGAGCGCGCCGAAGCGAGCATTCTCTACCACAATTTGGGTGGCAACCGGTTCAAGGACGTTTCGCGCGAGGTCGGCCTGGTGGATAAGAGCTGGAGCGGCGACGCGACGGTACTCGACATCAACCATGACGGGTTCCCTGACCTTTACATCCTCGACATGCAGGGCGGAGATCACCTCTGGCTCAATGAGGGCGGCAAACATTTTCGAGACGCGACGGCGAAGTACTTCCCAAAAGCACCTTGGGGCTCGATGGGGGCGAAAGTATTCGACTTCAATGGGGATGGTCAGCTCGACCTCTTCGTCACCAGCATGCACCCGGATATGTGGGTCAACATCGCTCCAGGCGATTGGGCCGCCGAGGGTCGGAAGGCAGACTCGTCGAAGGTGGCTGCTGGGATGATTCCCGAGGGGAAGTCCCGCTACATCTTCGGAAACGAGCTGTTCGCGAACCAGGGCGGGGGCCGATTCAAGGAGATCTCCGATTCTGTCGGGGTCGAAACGTACTGGCCGTGGGGTCCGAGCGTGGACGACTTCAACGCCGACGGATGGGACGACATTTTCATCGCCGCGGGGATGAACTTCCCATTTCGCTACGGGATCAACTCCCTCCTTCTGAACGAGGGAGGTCACCACTTTATGCCGGCCGAATTCGTGGTAGGGGTCGAGCCGCGAGCAAACGGGGCCACGCGGCAGGTATGGTTCACCCTCGACTGCAACGGAGGTGGCGCGTTCAATCCTTTGTGCCGCGCCTGTTCCGCACCGAACGCGAGTGAGATGGGCTGCACAGTCGATAGCGCGCGACACCTGACAATGATGGGTTCGCTTGGTACGCGATCCGCAGTCGCACTCGACCTGGACGGTGACGGTGACCTCGACATCGTAACAAACGAGTTCAACGGGTATCCACAGGTGCTGGTCAGCGACCTTGCGCAGCGACATCGCATCAACTTTCTCAAGGTCAGCCTTCGCGGTACCCGATCGAATCGGGAAGGGCTCGGTGCGGAAGTGACCGTTGTGCTGCCCGACGGGCGTCGGATTCTAAAGTCGCTCGATGGAAAGTCAGGATACCTCTCCCAGAGCGACCTGCCGCTTTATTTCGGACTCGCGGATGCTGACCACGCCGATCGGATCGAAGTCCGCTGGCCATCGGGTCGACGCCAGACGGTGGCAGGCCCGATCAACGCCGGTCGGATCCTGGAGATCGTAGAGCCGTAACGTAAGGCTGTACTATAAGGACTACGCCGTCCAAAGGTTTGCATCTCCGTATCCACGACGTCGTGTCCCGGATACCACGCGGCCGCGTTGCTACGTACGTACGGGCAGGTGGCACGCCTCTTCGAGCGTGAGAGCATCCGCTTCGACTCGCGCGGCCGAATATCTCTTGCTTCCTTCCAATGGCGACCAAGGCGGTCGCGCGCCGCACCCTAACGATTCACAGTGTCCCTGTCCAACAACTTCTCTAATCGCAAGTGCGCGCCCACGGAATGATCTCGAGGCGCTCGGCGACGATGCCGTTCAATAGCTGAAGCGCTCGCGCGCGCTCGTCGCGTAACCGTTTCTCGAGATGTCTGCGTTGCTCAGTCGTGAGTGGCATGATACGACTCTCCAATCGTGGTAAACTCAGGGGGTCATAGCGTTCGGATTATCGCTCTGTCGGGCGCTCGGTTCTGTCACGCCGGCAGTCGTGCGCACGTTTCGACCTGCGCGCCGCGCCGCCTCACCAAGCGCACGGATGAACGCTTCCTCGTTCGCCCACGACCCTTCGTAGCGGTCGCCATTCACGAAGAAGGTCGGCGTTCCGTTCACGCCGCTCCGCACGCCGTTTCGAAAGTCGTCGCGCACCTTCTTCGCGTAGGTGCCGGCTTCCAGATCGCGCTCGAACTGCGGGATATCGAGCCCGAGCGATTTTGCGTAGCCGACGAGGTCCTGGGGCTCGAGCGCGTTCTGGTGCTCGAAGAGCAAGTCATGCATCTCCCAGAAGCGGCCTTGCGCCCCAGCCGCCTCGGCTGCCTGTGCCGCGAGCCGCGCGTGCGGGTGAGCCTCGGCGAGAGGGAAGTTGCGGAAGACGAAACGGAGCTGGCTGCCAAGCGCACGTTGCGCCGCTTTCACGATCGGGTGCGCCATCCCGCAGTACGGGCATTCGAAGTCACCATACTCCACGAGAGTCACCGGAGCGTCGTCGGGACCGGTGGCGTGATCTCGCGCGCTCACGGGTGGCGTCAGTGCACCATCGCTCATGGCCGTGCCTCCACTGCGCCAGCACGGAATGAGTCGGCCTTGAGTGGCGCTGACTTGCCGGCGAGCGATTCCAGGGCGTTCACGATGCCGTCGGCGCCCGGGTTCACGCCGATCGGCGAGCAATAGCTCCACCGAATGATTCCGTCGCCATCGAGTACGAAGAGCGCGCGCTCGCTGGTGCCGTCCTCATTGCGGTAGGCACCGTACAGGCGCGCAACCGCGCCCTTCGGCTCGAAGTCGGCGAGGAGCGGGAAGCGCAGCTTCCGGTCCTTCGCGAACGCCGCGTGACACCAGACACCATCGACCGATATGCCGAGCAGCTCGGCGCCGTACTCGCGAAACTCGGGAAGAATCTCGTTGTAGAGCGCCACCTGGTCGCCGCAGACGGGACTCCAGTCAGCCGGGTAAAAGACGAGGATGACCGGGCGCCCGCGAAGCTCGCTCAGCCGGAGCGTTTTATCGGGCGCGGCGTTCAGCGCGAAGTCGGGAGCCGGCGTGCCGGCGGGAAGGATCGTTGGCGCGAAGTCGGACTCAGCCATTTTGTACCTCCTGCAGGATACTCCTCATCTTAACCTGGC